>CACZSQ010000019.1 GCA_902783885.1 uncultured Bacteroidales bacterium | reverse complement strand
GTAGCTCGCAGTGAGCGACTTCCGTTTCACGGGCTTCTATTTGTTCAGTGCGTCGGCGGAGGAGATGAACTTGCTCAGGTCTTCGTCGGAGACGTGGTAGTTCTGCATTTCGCCCGAGAAATAGCTGTCGTAGGCGCTCATATCCACGAATCCGTGACCGGAGAGGTTGAAGAGGATGGTCTTCGCTTCGCCGGTTTCCTTGCACTTCAAGGCCTCCCGGATGGTGGCGGCAATGGCGTGGCAGCTTTCCGGGGCGGGGATGATGCCCTCCGTGCGGGCGAAGAGGACGCCGGCGCGGAAGGAATCCAGCTGCTCGATGTCCACGGCCTCCATGTAGCCGTCTTTCATCAGCTGGCTCAGGATGACGCCGGCGCCGTGATAGCGCAGGCCGCCGGCATGGATGGAGGCGGGCTTGAAGCTGTGGCCCAGGGTGTACATCGGCAGGAGCGGGGTCATGCCGGCTTCGTCGCCGAAGTCATACTGGAACACACCGCGCGTGAGCTTGGGGCAAGAGGCGGGCTCGGCAGCGATGAACTGGGTCTTCTTGCCGTCGAGAATGTTGTGGCGCATGAAGGGGAAGGCCACACCGCCGAAGTTGGAGCCGCCGCCGAAGCAGGCAATCACCATGTCGGGGTACTCGCCGGCCATGGCCATCTGCTTCTCAGCCTCCAGGCCGATGATGCTCTGGTGCAGGGCCACATGGTTGAGGACGCTGCCGAGGGTATATTTGCAGTTGGGGGTGCTCATGGCCAGCTCGATGGCCTCGGAGATGGCGGTGCCGAGCGAGCCCTGATTCATCGGGTCGCGGGTGATGATGTCCTTGCCGGCGCGGGTGGACATAGAGGGCGAAGCCTCCACAGTGGCGCCGAAAGTCTGCATGATGCTGCGGCGGTAGGGCTTCTGGTTGTAGCTGATCTTCACCTGATAGACGGCACACTCGAGACCGAAGACCTTGGCGGCGTAGGAGAGGGCAGCACCCCACTGGCCGGCACCCGTCTCGGTGGTGATGTTGGTCACGCCCTGCATCTTATTGTAATAGGCTTGCGGCAGAGCAGAGTTCAGCTTGTGGCTGCCGACGGGGCTCACGCTCTCGTTCTTGAAATAGATGTGAGCGGGGGTGCCGAGAGCCTTCTCAAGGCCGTAGGCGCGGACGAGGGGTGTGGAGCGGTAGTACTTGTACATCTCCAGCACGGGCTCGGGTATATCAATCCAGGCATCTGTCTGATTCAGTTCCTGACGGGCCAGCTCTTCGGCGAAGATGGGGTAGAGGTCCTCGGCCTTCAGGGGCTCCTTCGTGGCGGGGTTGAGCGGAGGCATGGGCTTGTTGACCATGTCTGCCTGGATGTTGTACCACTGTGTGGGGATTTCGCTCTCTGAGAGGAAAAACCTTTTCTGCTTGTCTTTCATAACGCGATTGTGTTTGAGTGATTGTTGTTGATGATGATTATAAATCTCCGGAAATTTTTTTTGATGTTGTTTGAAAAAGGAAGGAGGCCGGTCGCGAGAACGACTGGCCTCCTTGTGGTATCTCTGAATTCTTTCAGGTACGCGGCACGCTTCTCACGATTATTGGAATCTTGAGTTCTGCCACCACCAAAAGAAGAATTGAGAAGTCATTTTGTTATACTTTTATTGAAGGGGTTAAAAACACTTTTGTCTTTGATTTCGGCGACAAAGTAACGTGTTTTCCACGAAACTGCCAAATAATTTGCCATTTTTTCTTCAAAAAAGTGAAAAAGCTTACATCTGTCAGCCTAAGCATGGACAGAAAACGTTATCTTTGCAGCAAACAACTCTACAATCATAGCGAAATGCTTGCAAAAACGTATAGTGCAACCGTCGATGGTATTGCTGCCATCCCCGTCACCATAGAAGTTCACATCGCCTCCATGAGCAAGGAGGCGCCTTCGCATGTAACCATCGTGGGACTCCCCGACAGCAGCATCAAGGAGAGTCAGAGCCGCATCGAAGCCGCCCTGGCCAACAGCGGGCTGAAACTGCCCAAGGAGAACCTGACGGTGAACCTCGCCCCGGGCGATATCCGCAAGGAGGGCACCGGCTTCGACCTACCGATAGCCATCGGTGTGCTCATGGCCAACGAACTTGTCGGCCCTGCCCTGGCCTCGCGCATGATGGTGGTGGGGGAACTCAGCCTCGACGGCTCCCTGCAGCCCATTCGTGGAGCCCTGCCCATAGCCATCAAGGCACGTGAACTCGGCTATGAGGGTTTGATTGTGCCCCAGCAGAATGTTCACGAGGCTGCTGTGGTGAACCGCCTCAAGGTTTATGGCGCCACCACGCTCGTTCAGGTGATGGGCTTTCTCAATGGCGACCAGGATGAACTACAGCCCACCGTCATCGACACGCGTGCCGAGTTCTATGCCCATCAGGGCGAGACGACGCTGGACTTCGCCGATGTGCGAGGGCAGGAGAGTGTCAAGCGTGCTCTGGAGGTGGCTGCTGCCGGTGGCCATAACCTCATCATGGTGGGACCTCCGGGGGCCGGCAAGAGCATGATGGCGCGTCGCCTGCCCAGCATCCTGCCGCCTCTGTCGCTGGCCGAGAGTCTGGAGACGACGCAGATCCACAGCGTGGCCGGACAGCTCAAGGGTGACACGGGACTCATCACCGAACGCCCCTTCCGCGCCCCGCACCATACGGTGTCGCAAGTGGCCCTCGTGGGCGGCGGAGCAAGTCCTATGCCCGGCGAGATCAGTCTGGCTCACAATGGCGTACTCTTCCTCGACGAGTTGCCTGAGTTCAACCGCAGCGTCCTGGAGGTGTTGCGCCAGCCGCTCGAAGACCGTCACATCACCGTCAGCCGTGCCAAGTATAGTATCGACTATCCTGCGTCCTTCATGTTCGTGGCATCCATGAACCCCTGTCCCTGCGGCTACTACGGCGACACGCTCCATCAGTGTGTCTGCACGCCCGGACAAATCAGTCGCTATCTCTCCAAAATCAGCGGCCCGCTCCTCGACCGTATCGATATACATTGCGAAATACAGGCGGTGCCATTCTCGCAGCTCTCGCAGATGCAGCCGGGCGAACCCTCTTCCGTTATTCGTGAGCGGGTGATTAAGGCAAGACAAATCCAGGAAGCCCGCTTCAGCCACCTCACCCTCGGGGGAGGCAGGGATGGGGGCCGCATCCACTGCAATGCCCAAATGACGGAGAAGATGCTCCACCAGTTTGCCGAACCCGATGAAAGCTCTTTGTCACTCCTGCGCAACGCCATGGAGCGCTTCAAGCTCTCCGCGCGCGCCTATACGCGAATATTAAAGGTGGCCCGCACCATTGCCGACCTCGCCGGCTCGGAGAAGGTGCAGTCCATCCACATTGCCGAGGCCATCGGCTACCGCAACCTCGACCGCGGCGACTGGGCAGAGAGAGGAATGTAATAGGTTTGAAAATGAAGACAGTACAATCACATAGCATAGGTCTTCTTGCCAGAGGAGCATGCATCGCGCTGCTCATGATGTGCTGCGCCGGTTTGCAAGGCCAGGAGCAGACTGTTCACGTTCTTTCGCAACTGAAAGACAGTGCCTTCTTCCAGTCGGCAGAAGCGCAAAGGATAGGGAATCTGTTGTTGCTCTATCAGCGTGACACAGGCGGATGGCCGAAGAATACAGAGATGGTCATGCCACTGTCCGACGCGCAGCAGGACAGCGTGCGGCGTCAGAAGGTACGACAGGACGATTCCACGATAGACAACAAAGCCACTATCATGCAGATGCGCTTTCTCGCGCATCTCTTCCGGCAGACGGGTGACAGCCGCTATCGCAGCGCTTTCTGCCGGGGGATGGGCTTCCTCCTCAGCGGACAGTATGAGAACGGCGGCTGGCCTCAGTTTTGGCCTCTGAACAGAGGCTACCAGAAGCACATCACCTTCAACGACGATGCCATGGTCAACGTGCTCATCCTCCTCCATGACGTCATCCGTGAGAGGCCACCTTACGGCGCAGACCTCATCGATGAACAGATGCGAAAGCGGGCATCAGAGGCTTTTGAAAGGGGCATCGGTTGCATCCTTGCCACGCAAATCATGTTCAAAGGACAACCTGCGATATGGTGCCAGCAATATGATTGTTCTACGTTGCTGCCCGCTCAGGCCCGTTCCTACGAGTTGCCGTCGTTCTGCACCCAGGAGAGCGCCGCCATCGTCTCCCTGCTCATGCAGATTGATCAGCCGGATGAGCGCGTGGTCCGTTCCGTCCATGGTGCTATGAGGTGGTTCGATGAACATAAACTCCTGGGATGCCGTCTGGAGCGATACTCCGTCGGCGGACAGCCCGACATCCGATTGGCGGCAGACAGCTGTGCCGAGCCCATTTGGGCCCGTTTCTACGATTTGGAAGAGGGACACCCCTTTGTCTGCGACCGCGACGGGCAGCCCAAGCACTCGCTCTCAGAGATAAGCTACGAGCGTCGCAACGGCTATAGCTGGTACAATGGAAAACCCCGCGCATTGTTCCGTCAGTACGAGGTGTGGGCTCAAAGAACTGGAGGCCCCCAAGCCCTGGCCCCCAAGCCCCCTAAAGGGGAGTGTTGAGAGTTGAGAGTCAGTTGAGAGTTGATAGTTGAGAGTCAGTTGAGAGTTCTTCGCAGAGCGAAGCGTCGCAAGCGCCGAGCGGAGAGTTGAGAGTTAAGAGTTAAAAGTTAAGAGTTCTTCAAGTTTGAAGCGTCGCAAGCGCCGAGCGGAGAGTTAATCCGTGTCAATCCGTGTCATCCGTGTTCGAAAACTCTCTCTCGAAAGCCGCGAAGCCTTTCGCTCAATTAGTGTAATTCGATAAAAATTGAATCTTATCCATAGGACATGCAATTCGTAAAATTCGTGCAATTCGTGGTGAAAAGAGATAATAGCTTTTCGCAAGCGCCGAGCGCCAACAGAAGGCTGTAGCAAAAAGAACTGTGGAGCAGAGACTATTTTTAATAAGAATGAAAAAAGAACATTAAAAAAATAAAGAAGATATGAAAAGAATGGTGTTTACGATGCTGTTTGGCATGTGGTGTGCGCTGAGCGCATGTCAGGTGTTGGATCTCAGTGGCGAGTGGGAACTGTCGTCGCGTCTGGAAGCCAGTCGTGTGACGTTGCCGGGTTCGTTGTTGACGAACGGGCTGGGTGATGAGGTGACGGTGGCAACCCAGTGGACGGGTTCGCTTTATGACTCGAGTTACTACTACAATCCGTTCATGGAGCGTTACCGCCAGGCGGGTGCTATGAAGTTCCCGTTTTTCCTGACACCGAAGAAGCATTTCACGGGCGAGGTGACATACACGCGTCGGGTGCTGGTTCCGAGGTCGTGGAAGGGGCGTCGCGTGACGTTGTTTCTTGAGCGCCCCCACATTGAGACGAGCGTGGTTGTGAACGGCCGTGAGGCGGGACATCAGATGAGCCTCAGTGTGCCGCATCAGTACGATGTAACAGAGTTGCTGCGTTGTGGCAAGGAAAATGAGATCTCCATCCGGGTGTACAACGGCATTGAAAATGTATGTGTGGGTCAGGACAGTCACAGCGTGACGGATCAGACCCAGGGCAACTGGAACGGCATAGCTGGGCGCATGGAGTTACGCGCGGAACCGATTATATACCGCAAGCGGGTTGTCACGGACCTGCCCACGGGCACGGCTCGTATCACGTTGAACGAGCGGACATACGAGGTGCATGTGGCTAATGCACGTCCTTGGAGCGAGCATAATCCACAGCTCTACACGGCGACGCTGGACTATGAGGGCTCGCCCGTGGAGGTCTCCTTTGGTTTCCGTACGGTGGCGGTGAGCGGTCGCGACTTGATGTTGAACGGTGAGCGTATTCACCTGCGCGGGACGGTGGAGAACTGCTGTTTCCCGGAGACGGGCTTCCCGCCTACTGACGAGGCTTCGTGGGAGCGGGTGTTCAGGAAGTGCAAGGACTACGGGCTGAACCACATGCGTTTCCACAGCTACTGTCCTCCGGAGGCGGCCTTCACGGCTGCCGATAGGTTGGGCTTCTACCTGCAGCCTGAGGGACCATCGTGGCCGAACCACGGTGTGAAGCTTGGCAACGGCATGCCTATAGACAATTATCTGAAGGAAGAATGTCAGAAGATTCTGGACTGTTATGGCGCTCACCCGTCGTTCATCATGCTGGCAGCGGGGAACGAGCCGGCAGGGCGATGGGTTGAGTGGGGCGCTGATTTTGTGAAGCAGATGAAAGCCCACGACCCCTCACGCATCTACGCTACGGCATCGGTCGGCGGCGGCTGGGAGTGGGACTACGGTTCGGAGTACCATGTGAAGGGAGGCGGTCGCGGTCTGGAGTGGAACCGCCGTCAGCCCAGCAGCGACGACGACTATGCTGACGCGCTGCGGCTACCACGCAACTTCAAGGCGAGCGAAGGCAGGCCCGTGAACAACGAGCCGATAATCGCTCACGAGCAAGGGCAGTGGTGCGCGTTCCCCGACTTGAAGGAGGTGCCCCAGTACACGGGCGTATATAAAGCCGCTAATTTCGAGATCTTCCGCGACCTGTTGGCGGCGAACGGCATGGCATCTCAGGCGGAGAGGTTCCTGCAGTCGAGCGGCAAGTTGCAGGTGCTCGCCTACAAGTATGAGATAGAACGCCACTTGCGCACGCCGCATTATGCCGGCTTCCAGCTTTTGGGGCTGAACGACTACAGCGGTCAGGGCACTGCACTGGTGGGGGCGTTGAACGTGCATTGGCGTGAGAAGGGTTACTGCACGCCTGCGGAGTGGCGCGAGTTCTGTTCTGATGTGGTTCCTCTGGCGAGTATGCCGCGTTTCACGTATGCGACGACGGACACGGTCCGTGCGCGTACGTTGTTATATAACATGGGCGGCCAGAAGGTGAGCGAACTTTCCTACATGATTGACGACGGCAGTCGCGTGGTGGCAGAGGGACGTTGTGCTCTTGGGGGAGAGATTGTCTTTGTCCCCTCGTCGATAGCTGAGGCTACGAAGCTGACGCTGACACTGACCGCCGGGGAGAGCGGGCGCAACCACTGGGATTTTTGGGTATATCCTCAAGGGCGTGATGCCCGTGCTGAGGAGTGTCGGGGAGGCGTTGTCGTGTGCGACCTGTCAACCGCGGGGAGTGCTGCATCGAACACTTCTGACCAAGGTGTGCTGTCTGTGGTGGATTCAGTCCTCGCCTTAGTCTCTGCGGGGCACGATGTGCTGCTGCAGACGGGGGGGAAGGTGAAATACGGGAACGATGTCGTGCACCGTTTCCTGCCTGTGTTCTGGAACACCTCGTGGTTCAAGATGAAACCGCCTCACACGACGGGTGCCTATATCCAAGCCGACCACCCCCTCTTCCGCGATTTTCCCACCGAGGATTGGCAAAACCTGCAATGGTGGGAACTGACCAACAGAGCTCAGTGCATGAATCTCGCCGAGTTCCCCGCGGATTTCCAGCCTATCGTGCAGCCAATCGACACGTGGCATGTATCGCGTAAGTTGGGAATGCTGCTCGAAGCGAGCGTGGGCAAGGGAAGGCTCATTCTGACAACCTTCGACTTGAACAGCGACCTGGAACACCGATTGGTGGCCCGCCAGCTGCGGAAGAGCATCCTGAAGTATATGGGGAGCGATGCTTTCAGCCCGGCACTGACGCTTGAAGCGCACACCGTGCGTCATCTCTTTGAGCGTGAGGCACCGGCGGTGAATATGTTCACAAAGGACTCGCCCGACGAGCTGAAGCCGACATTGAGGGCACAGCGCATCAGCATTCTGGGTGATTCGTACTCGACCTTTGAGGGTTATATCCCCGAGGGCAATGCCATCTGGTACTTTGCGAAAGCTAACACGGCGATGACGGACGTCGTGAGCGTCGATCAGACGTGGTGGCAACAGCTGTTGAAGATGGGCAACTACGAGCTGGAGTGCAACGACTCATACAGCGGTGCTACCGTGTCGTATAGGGGCTACCGCGGCGAGGACTACAGGGACCGCTCGTTCATCACGCGCCTGGAGCGTGTGGGGTCACCTGACATCCTGCTGATTTTCGGGGGTACGAATGACAGCTGGGCTGGCGTGCAAGCGGGCGAATATGCCTACGACAACTTCGAGAACGCTGACCTCTACACTTTCCGCCCCGCACTGGCCCGCCTGCTGAACGATGCGCGGGAGCGGCTGCCAAAGTGCCGCATCGTCTATATCCTCAACGATGGACTGCGCGAGGACATCACCGAATCGACCATCACCATCTGTGAGCATTACGGCGTACCGTGCATCCGGCTGCACGACATCGACAAGATAACGCGTCACCCCTCTGTCGCAGGCATGAAGGCTATTGCTGAGCAGGTGGAGCAAGCACTGTCTGGGAAGCCGTGAGCTCATACATCACGCGGGCATGGTTGGTGCGGATGAGACGACTCTCGATGACTTCTCCTGAGGCGCGGTCTATGACATCGCGAAAGACTTGACCGTTGCGATAGACAACCTCTTCGGGGGCGCCGCCGGACTGTGCCTCGCCGCTGGGCTCCCGCGAGAAGAACTCGTTCTCGACATGAATGTGGAACGTGTGGGGCAGCTGCTCCGCAGCACGCAACTCGCCGCGGAGATATTCATCATCTACCCATAGGCGAAGCTGATACGTGTTCGTCGTGTCGTTACGCACGCGATAGTCCAGGTAGTTGTAGGAGATGCTCGTGCCCGTGCCGAAGGGTATCGTACGACCGAAGTCCGGGAAGAGGTCCAGGCCGTCGTGGTGGTGGTGCTCCGCAATGGTCAGCTCGCTGTGCAGAACCATCCAATGGATGAGGTTCGACAGCTGGCACAGACCGCCTCCGATGCCCTGCGAGGGCCGCCCCTTCGCAATGGTGAGCCCCTCCTTGTAACCCTTCTTCTCTGTCGTCCTCCCAACCAGCTTCCACACCGAGAAGGTCTCTCCCGGACGAATGAGCACACCGTCGATGTGCGACACGGCCAGGGCAAGGTTCGTGGCTTTGTTCTCCTGTAATTGCATGTTGACATTGCCGAGACGGCGGCGAATCAACGAGTTATGTCGGTAGATGACCACAGGCAACGGCTCCGGATGCCGACTGGTGGCGAAGGAGGTCCCGCTCACGAGATCTCTCAACCGACGCTTCAAGATCTCCTTCTCAGCCGAAAGACGGTAAGCAAAAGGCGACAGTTCGCAAAATAGAATTCGTTTCATATTTCATTCTCCATTCTTCATTTCTTCATTCTTCATTCTCCATTCTTCATTCTTCATTCTTCATTTCTCCATTCTTCATTCTTCATTCTTCATTTCTCCATTCTTCATTCTTCATTC
>CACZSQ010000018.1 GCA_902783885.1 uncultured Bacteroidales bacterium | reverse complement strand
TAAATATCGCTGGATGGGAATACAAAACCATACTCTTTGCAGTGAGAAACAATCTTCTTGAAAACGTCTTCTTGTTGTGCCATGATTCATCGCGGACTTGCCGCTGTTTTTTAATGTTTTACTCTTTATAAGAATTTCGGCGCAAAGGTACGCAAAATATAATGAATAATAAAAAATGAAAAGATAAAAATGAAAAGATGAATACGAAAAAGCTCAAACATCGCAGAATGTTTTCAAAACACATATATAAAAACACGCCTGTCTGAATCTTCATTTTTTTGCTTCTTTAACACGCGTATGGGTGATGGGTCATAAAAATGACGTAACTTTGCAGCGAGATACTATCATGCATTCAAAACGGAAAGGGATTATGAAAAAAGTTCTTTGTATGATGGCGGTTATCATGGCCGTTCATTCTGTAGTATATGCTTCGGATGATTTTGCCCGCAGAATAGCCCTTCCAGCGGACAACACGCGCGTTACACGCCGACCGGTAGAAGGAGAACGCCTGTTCCGCAGTCACATCATTGAACAAAAGATTCTCGAGGTGAAAGGGCAACTGAGCGGGGCGCCCTACCTCGCATGGATGTTTGAGAACTGCTTCCCCAACACACTCGACACTACTGTCCACTACAGCGTCACGGATGAAGGTGATGATGATACTTTTGTCTATACAGGCGACATCCACGCCATGTGGTTGCGCGATTCGGCTGCTCAGGTGTGGCCCTACGTGCAATTTGCCCGCGAAGACGAAGCACTGCGTCGCATGATACGTGGCACCATCCTGCGCCAACTGAAGTGTATCTGTATAGACCCCTATGCCAATGCGTTCAATATGGGGCCCACAGGAAGCGAGTGGGCCAGCGACCTGACAACCATGAACCCATATTTGCATGAACGCAAATATGAAATCGACTCTCTCTGCTATCCCCTGCGCCTGGCCTACGAATACTGGCGTGTGACGGGCGACGTCACTATTTTCGGCGACCTGTGGCAGGAAGCTGTGAGGAAAATCCTGCAGACATTCCGCCAGCAGCAGCGCAAGGACGGACGAGGCCCCTACCGTTTCCAGCGAAAGACAGCCGTGCAGTACGATACAATGAGCCACAACGGCTACGGGAACCCTGTGAAACCCTGTGGATTGATTGCCTCGGCGTTCCGTCCCAGCGACGACAGCACCGTGCTCTTATTCCTGATTCCTTCGAACTTTATGGCCGTCACGAGTCTCAGAAAGGCAGCAGAGATCATCACCAGCACCTCAACACACACAGCCAAAAGGGACGCCCAATCCCTTGAGAACCCTTTGGCAGTAGAGTGCAGAGCTCTTGCTGATGAGGTGGAAGCAGCCCTGCGTAACTATGCTGTCTATGAACATCCCAAGTACGGCCCCATCTATGCCTATGAAGTAGATGGCTTTGGCAATCAGCTCCTGATGGACGATGCGAATGTGCCTTCTCTGCTTGCCATGCCCTACCTGGGCGATGTGCCCCTCGACGATCCCGTTTATCAGAACACCCGCCGCTTCCTGTGGAGCGAGGATAATCCTTATTTCTTCCGGGGCAGTGCGGGCGAAGGCATCGGCGGCCCTCACGTAGGCTATGACATGGTGTGGCCAATGAGCATTATGATGCGGGCATTCACCTCTACCGATGACAACGAGATTCGCCAATGCCTCCAGATGCTCGTCAACACAGACGCGGGGACGGGCTTTATCCATGAATCGTTTAACAAAAACGATGCCACCAACTACTCACGCCCCTGGTTTGCATGGCAGAACACGCTCTTCGGGGAATTGATACTTAAGCTCCTTGCCGATGGCAAGCAGGAACTGCTGAACTCTGTTACGCAGGCCTACAGATAGAAGATGGCTTCGGGCCCCATATTGAAGAGGAGATCTACGATGCTGAGGTCGGGGAGGAAGCCTAGGCGTTGTTCAAACACCTGATAGTAGGGCTGGCGACGCTGCTGCAAGGGTGCCACGTTCTGATGAATATCGATGAGATTGCAGATGACTTCGTGGAGGGCGGCGTTGAAGTCGATGAGGTAGTCGTGTGTGCGAGAAATATAAAAAGGCGCGAATTCATCGGCATAGTACTCAAAGAACGGACTCTTTCCGTAAGCTGTACGCAGGGCGTTCCAATGGTGGTGACGCCATTGTCCGTGCTCGCTGATGCGGATATCGCGAATGGGCACATGGCTGGAGGCCGCTTCCACGGGAATAATCAGATGGGCTGGGCCATCGGGCATTGCAATCGTGCACCGGTTGCGGATGGTTTGTTTCACGTAGTGTTCATTGGTATCGATGGGTTCTGCGGGCGTCGCACGGAAATTGCGATACCACGAGATGGGGGCAAGGTAGGCGGAGGTCAATAGTAGTTAAGAGTTAAGAGTTAAAAGTTAAGAGTTAAGAGTTGGGCGGCGATACTTTGAGCAGGATTTTGGTGTTGTCGGCAAGGGTTGTAGCGATGAAATGGACGGAACCGCCGTCGCGCAGGTGCAGCTGCTTGCGTAGTATAGCTACAGACATGGGGAAGCCGCGCACGGTGAGCTCAGCTGCATCGATGCCGGCAAGCAGGCGCTTCAGCTCTTTCTTGTTGAAGGTGGAAGAATCCTCGATGTGCCACACACGTCCGGGGAAATCGCGAAGGAGCTGGTTGGCTGTGTAGAGGTGAGCAGCGCTTGATAGCTTCTGCACTGGGAATCGCTGGCAGACGGTCTTGAAAGCCCCTGCCTTCAGAATGCCGGCGTGCGGTTCATAGACATATTCGCCCAGTTGGGCCGCAAACTGCGGTATGGTCATGGCCTCTTCCGAGATGCGAAATGAGAAAGGTGTCCCATTGGGCAGATTTGTACAATGGATAATAGGCTCATCCGCGGTGGAGAGTGAGCTCATGACAAGGAGCAGCTCTTTGCATTCGCCATCCACACAGACCACATGGGCCTCCGTGATACCCTTGAGCACACGCAGCGCAGCCGTGAGGTCGAGCATAGGTGACAGCTTGATGAGCGTGAATTGGGCATGAGCACGCAGTTGATCCTGCATGGCGCATACGTCGGGCGTGCAGTCCTCGATGAGCGCTACCTTGCGCCCTGCAGCATCGCGACGTGCCGGGTCGATGAGGCAGCATGAAAAGTGCTGAGGGAAGCATGATGAATCCCCTGACGTGACTTCTTGGCAGAGAACTTCGGCATGGGGGCAATCCATCAGTGGGAGGTTATGGCGGGCCAGGTCACAAAGCTCTGGATTGCGCTCCACATACACGGCACGACGGAACAAAGGGGCGATAGTCATGAAGTCGATGCCAAGGCCACCTGTCAGGTCGATAAACGAAAGGCCTTCTTCCTTGGCCTCTTCTGGGGGAAGTGTACTGATGAGGCGTGCTACGATGGTTCGTTTGTAGGCGGCTGTGGCTTCACTCGAACATTGTTCCAGACTCAGTCTGGGAGGAAAGCGAAAGCCGTCAGTAGCGGCACAAGCAGGGAGCTTGCGCACGGACAACTGACGGCCTTCAATCTGTGTCAATGCCTCACGCAGGTTGACATCATCGGGTACACGACCCAGCGCTAACTGACGCACATCGTCATTGACGTGGTCACGGATGAAGTCAAGCGTGGCAGCATTTAACATGATAAGATTCAATCTAACAGTTCTTCCACCTTCTTAGCCAGGTCATCACCACGAAGGTCGCGGGCAACGACGATGCCGTCCTTGATCAGTACGGTGGCAGGGATGGAGCGCACGCCGTAGATGCCGGCACCCTCGCAATCCCAGCCCTTGAGGTCGGAAATCTGAGGCCATGTCATGCCCAGCTCAGCGATGGCATCCTTCCAGGCAGTAGCATCCTGATCAAGGCTTACGCCAATAATCTCGAAGCCCTGTTCATGGAAGCGGCTGTAGGCGGCTTTCACATGTGGCATCTCAGCGCGGCAGGGACCGCACCAACTTGCCCAGAAATCAATCATCAGCAACTTGGCGCTCTGTGCCACCTGGCTGACGCTCAACTCTTCGCCTTCGGGTGTTGCAGCCTTGATGTCCTTGAAAGGCTTTCCCACAGCGGTCTGAGACTTCACATCGTAGAATCCGCGCAGTTCCTTGATGGTTTCATTCTCCAGTTCCTGCGGGATGTTCTGGAGACAGCTCATCACCACATCGTCATCCATGAGGCTGGCGTATTGTGTCAGGTACGTGACGCCGGCGATATTGGTGTTATTCTGGGTGACAAAGTCCTGATAGGTTGCCACCATCTTCTTCTGGAGAGCGTTTAGCTGCTTCTCGGCTTCGGCACGGGCCTCATCAGTGCTGGTGGAATCAGTGAAGACAGCAACTATCGCATCGCCTTGCTTATTCATTTCCATCTCTATGCGCTTGAGCCCTGTCAAAGCCTCATTGGCCGGGGTTCCGCTGATTTCGGCGATGGTGTTCTCTTCAGTATCCATCTTCACGTTGATGTCGGCATTCTCAACGGCTATCTGTGTAGCGATGGAGAGGTTAGCGTCAGAGCCAGACTGCCAAATGATATAGCGGATGGCCGCCGTGTCCTGAACGCCCTCGAAACTGAACTTGCCGTTCTTGATGACGGTCTGTTGAAGGGTATCGACACTGAACATGTCTTGCACTTTAGCAAGGATGACCATGTCTCCGTCTTCAGAACCTTCGATGGAACCGCTGATTTTGTAACCGTTGTTCTTACAAGCTGCGAAGCACATCAGAAGAGCTGCAACAGCAAAAGGAATCATTTTTTTCATTGTCGTCATTTTTTGTTGTGTTATTTCTTATTTATGTTTTATGTATTACATCACAAAACCTTCTGGCGTTGTACGCCGAGGCCGAACGATGCGTAGGTGGCGCACCCAACCCAACATGAAAGCATGAGTGTAGCTGTGGTGCTTGATCTCATTGACGTGGCTCTGGCGAATGTCACACAGGTAGCAGGCACGCAAGGTGATGTTGCGAAAAGGGATGTCAATGCTCAGGAAATGGCGGCTGGAAAAGCCGTTGAAGGGATGCGTGGCGCAGATGTTATGCCCGCTGTTGCCGAGAGAGAATATTTCATAGTAGCTCTGTCCGTATTCAGGGCTGAACATCAGTCCAAGCATCGGCATATCCAGCTGATAGCGCGCCCGGAACGGCTGCCGACCTATCTGAAATTGATAGATTGCGGCTGCTGAGGCTGAGAGCCGCAGCGATGCCAGCAACTGTGCCGGATTGTTGCCATTGCGCATATTATAGAGAAACCCCAGCGAGGCACCGAGTTGTGGTCCCACGAGGATGCGCAGGTCCTGGTTGATGCGGAAATTGTAGTGCCATGCTATGTCGTAGCTCAGGTCACCTCCGGCTTGCTTGGCGTTGTCCTTGGGATTCTTTGTGTAGGCCAGATTGCCGTGCCAGAGTGTCTGGAAGCTGATGGCGCTGTCTGCCAAGTGCGTGGCGCGCAAGGTCTCGTGCATGAACTGGAACTGCGGTCCTGTGTATTCTATGGGAGAGAGATAGCTGTCCAGCTGGTTTACTCCCCCGATGCCGAAGAGTGTGGCGTGGGTGACAGGACGCCCTTCCTGAGCTATGGCAAGGCGGCATCCTATGAATAATGAACAAAGAATAATGAATAATCTGAAAATATTCATGATTCAATCTTCAAAGAGATTAAACTGGCCCGTGAGAGGGTCGATGCTGCCTTCGCGTGCACCTTCGATATCCTCTGGGGTTTCTTCAGGCTCTACCTCCGGGATGTCGTCATCCTCTGTGAAGTCTTCGGGCGTATCGGTCGCGGGGCTGTCAGGCTGTCTTAACGGCTCCAGTTCCTCTACAGAGTCAACGGCGAAGGTGGTGATGCGCTTGCCTTTAGCCTTGAAGCTCTTCTGCCCGATGAAGTCCTCAGCATCGATTTCCACAGGTTCGCGGAAACTGTCATCCCCTGCAAAGGAGACGAGCAGACGAGGATAGGGAGTGTCAGTGAGCAGGATGAGACGACTCTCTGGATTCTCGCCAAGGAAGTTCTGATGTCGTGCGGTGGCTTCGAGAGCGAATCTCTTCAGGTAGGGATATCCTTGGTCCGCATCGAAGAGGGCTGCCGTCCACACCTTCTGCGGGTCGTACTTTTCGATGCGAAGTATATTCTGTTCGTAGTGGTTGTTGAGATCGAAGTTTGTGATGTAGAACTCACCGTTGTCGAGGATGACGAGAATCTGATCATCTGAATGGAATTCTCCCAAATACTGTCCGTGCTCGTCGTAGTTGAGGCGCTTCACATCGAAGTCGAACCACACCTGTCGGCCGCCGAGCGTGCTACTGCCGTGGCTCTTGAGTCCGATGCGTTCCACATCGAGTTTCGTGAGCAGATTACCCATGGAGGCACGCCCTTTGATCATAATCTCGCTGAAGTCCTTGTCAAAGAAGGCGCGTCGGAGCTTAGGATTGGGTTTGAGGCTCACCTTGATGATTTCGGCTTCACCGTTGGGATTGGCCGTGAAATAGGCCACACGGCTGCCGGGTGTTCCGCGTGTGAGATCATACTCGCGGTCGCGTGTAATGCTGGTGACGTTGAAGCGCTTGATGTAGTAAGCACCGTCGCGCCCGTCGCGATAGACACAGTTGTAGATGGTGCGCGTGTCGCTCTTCTTGAAGATGGCCACGTGTAGAATCTGGCACTTGCGCTTCTCTGCCTTCGAGCGCTCCGTCTCGCCCACGAACACCTTCTCGCCGATGCGGATAACCTTGTAAGTGCCGTCCTTGTAGAAGATGATGACATCGTCGATGTCGGAGCAGTTGCACACAAATTCGTCCTTCTTCAGGCTTGTACCGATGAAGCCGTCCTCTCGATTAATGTATAGCTTTTGGTTGGCTTCCACTACCTTCGAGGCTTCGATGCTGTCGAAGTTGCGAATCTCTGTCAGGCGCGGGTGGTCCTTGCCGTATTTGTCCTGGATGAAGCGGAACCAGTTGGCCGTCACTTCAATCATGTTTGCCAGGTCGCGGTCTATTTCAGCAATCTCCTCTTTCATTCGCGCAATGGCCTCGTCGGCCTTGTCCTTGTTGAACTTGGCGATGCGCTGCATCTTGATTTCGAGCAGCTTGAGGATATCTTCCTTCGTCACCTCACGCACAAACTGCGGGTAGAAAGGTGTCAGGCGCTCATCGATATATTCGCACAATTCATCGGTTGAGTTGGCGTTCTCGAAAGGCTTGCCCTTGTAGATGCGTTCCTCGATGAAGATGCGCTCCAGAGAGGCGAAGTGCAAGGCCTCCATCAGCTCACCGCGACGGATGAGCAGCTCCTTGCGCAACAGCTCCTTGGTGTTATCGACCGAGCGGCGCAGCACCTCGGAGACGGTGAGAAAACAGGGCTTGTTCTCATCAATGACGCAGCAGTTGGGAGATATCGACACCTCACAGTCGGTGCAGGCATAGAGTGCATCAATAGTCTTATCGGAGGAAGCGCCCGGTTGCAGATGGATGAGAATCTCAACGCCTGCTGCCGTCATGTCTTCGACTTTCCGCACTTTGATTTTACCCTTCTCTGCAGCTTTCAGAATCGTGTCGATGAACTGGCTGGGTTTCTGGGGGGAGCCGGTTGTCTTGCCGAAGGGCAGTTCAGTGATGGCGAGCGTCTTCTGGTCGCGTTTCTCAATCTTGGCACGCACACGGACAACACCTCCGCGCTGGCCGTCGTTGTACTTCGACACGTCGATGCTTCCGCCTGTGGGGAAGTCGGGATAGAGCTGGAAAGGTTCGTCGTGGAGGTAAGCGATGGCTGCCTCACACAGCTCATTCAGGTTGTGCGGAAGAATCTTCGACGATAGTCCAACAGCGATGCCTTCAGCACCCTGCGCCAACAGCAGCGGGAACTTCACGGGCAGGGTGATGGGCTCCTTGTTGCGTCCATCGTAGCTGAGTTTCCACTCGGTGGTCTTGGGGTTGAAGACCACGTCGAGGGCGAACTTCGACAGGCGCGCTTCGATGTAACGTCCAGCGGCCGCATCGTCGCCTGTCAGAATGTTGCCCCAGTTCCCCTGACAGTCGATGAGCAGTTCCTTCTGCCCCAGTTGCACCAGCGCATCCTTGATGGAAGCGTCGCCGTGAGGATGGAACTGCATGGTGTGGCCCACGATGTTCGCCACCTTGTTGAAGCGACCGTCATCCATCCGCTTCATCGAATGGAGAATGCGTCGCTGCACAGGCTTGAAACCATCGCCGATATGCGGCACGGCACGCTCTAAAATTACATACGACGCATAGTCCAGGAACCAATCCTGGTACATCCGGTTCAGGTGGTGGGTGATGCCGTCTTGCATCACAACTTTTTCATCCATACGGGGTTTATAAGGTATATTTTGCTGGCAAAGATAGTAAAAAAGATTAAGGATGATGGATGATGGATGAAAGTTTTAATAAAAAATAAGAGAAAAACGCCAATCTGAAGGCTCGTAAAAAGCAGAAAACTGCTTGGAGAGCTCAAAAATCTTTCAGCTTTCATCTTTTATCTTTCATCTTTTTAGTACCTTTGCAGCCGAAAAACGTTATGCCCTGAGTGCTAAACGTTAAACCATTAAACGCTAAACGAATAAAGAATGGCATTAAAAGCTGGTATAGTAGGCCTGCCGAACGTAGGCAAATCCACACTTTTCAACTGTCTGTCGAGCGCTAAGGCGCAGGCAGCTAATTTCCCTTTCTGCACCATCGATGCCCAGATGGGACAAATCACCGTCCCTGACGAGCGGCTGAACAAGCTGGCGGAGCTGGTACATCCGGGACGCATCGTCCCCGCAACCTGTGAGATTGTTGACATTGCAGGCCTGGTGAAGGGCGCTTCCAAGGGCGAGGGCTTGGGGAACCAGTTCCTCGGCAACATCCGCGAGTGCGACGCGATTATTCATGTTCTCCGTTGCTTCGACGACCCCAATATCGTGCACGTTGACGGTTCTGTGGACCCTGTGCGCGACAAGGAAATCATCGACACGGAGTTGCAGCTGAAGGACTTGGAGACCATTGAGAGCCGCTTGCAACGCGTCGAAAAACAGGCCCGCGTAGGCGGTGACAAGCAAGCCAAGATAGAACTTGGTGTGCTGGAGGCTTACAAGGCCGCCCTCGTGGAAGGCCGCAGTGCACGCACCGTAACCTTCGAGACCGAGGATGAGATGTCAGCTGCCAAGAACCTGTTCCTGCTGACCACGAAGCCTGTGCTCTATGTCTGCAATGTTGACGATGCCTCTGCCGCTAACGGCAACGCCTACGTGGATGCCGTGCGCGAGGCCACGAAGGACGAGCAGGCTGCCCTGCTCATCATCAGTGCTCAGACTGAGGCTGACATCGCCGAGCTGGAGAGCTACGAGGAGAAGCAGATGTTCCTGGAGGATATGGGTCTGACAGAGAGCGGCTGTGACCGCCTCATCAAGGCCATCTACTCGCTGCTGGGTTTGCAGACCTTCATCACCGCCGGCGAGATGGAGGTGAAGGCTTGGACCTTCCGTCGCGGTTGGAAAGCTCCTCAGTGCGCTGGTGTCATCCACACCGACTTTGAGAAGGGCTTCATCCGCGCAGAGGTCATCAAGTACGATGACTATATCCGCTACGGCTCAGAAGCTGCCGTCCGTGAAGCCGGCAAGATGGGTGTCGAGGGCAAGGACTACATTGTGCAGGACGGCGACATCATGCATTTCAGGTTCAACGTGTAAGAACGGGCTTAACGTGTAAGAAAATGAAGAAGAAACTCCTTTTCCTGTCCCTGTTCCTGTTAGCGGCCATTTCCCTGTCCGCACAAGTGACCGCCTCCTCCCTAACAGGGAGCGCGGGGGGAGTGTCCACTCTCCTCTTCATCCACTGGAACCCCGACGTGGTAGCTTTCACCATCGGTTCTTTCGGCATTCGCTGGTATTCCCTGTGCTGGTGCATCGGGTTGGTGGTGGTTTTCCTCTTGGAGCAGCGCCTGTTCAAGGAACAGAAGATTCCCGACGAGCAGTTTGAACCCCTGTTCCTCTATTCGTTCCTCGGCATTCTTATCGGTGCCCGCCTGGGTCACTGCCTCTTTTATGAGCCCGAGTATTTCCTGAGCTCGCCCACTCACATGCTGGAGATGATTATTCCCGCCAAGATGGGTGCTGACGGCTCGTGGCATTTCACTGGTTACACGGGTCTGGCATCTCATGGCGGAACACTGATGTTTATCGTGGCGCTGTGGCTCTACAGCCGCCACACAAAGGTGCCGTTCCTTACGGCATTGGACAACATCGCTATCGTGACACCCCTCTGTGCCAGCGCCATCCGGCTGGGGAACCTCATGAACTCCGAGATTATCGGCAAACCCACCGACCTGCCCTGGGCTTTCATCTTCGAGCAGGTGGATCAGCTGCCCCGTCATCCCGGACAGCTCTACGAGGCCATTGCCTATTTCCTCTTCTTCTTTGTGGGCTGGTTCTTCTACCGGCGCAAACCGGCATTCGTGGGAACGGGCTTCTTCTTCGGCCTCTGCATTTTCATGATTTTCACCTTCCGCTTCTTCATTGAGTACACGAAGGAGGTTCAGGTCGGTTTCGAGAACGGTATGTTATTCAATATGGGACAGCTTCTCTCCGTGCCCTTCATCCTCCTGGGAGCCTATTGGATTTGGCATGGAAGCCGTAAGGCGACATTACCTTCAAGATGATGAACATCAGGCTTTCTCTGTTAACCCTGTCTCTCCTTGCCGCAGCATCCTTATCTGCGCAGGGAGAGTCCTCCATTCTCCAGAACACCACTTTCGGAGGCTACGTGATCGGGCAGATGAGCGCCACCGACCAGCCTGGGGCAGACAAGCAGACAGACATGGGCTTGCGCCTTGTCCGCGTCTATGTGGACAGCCGCCTGGGCGACTGGGCCTTCAAGTTGCAGGCACAAGTCAACGGCAACAGCTCCACGCTCTCCAGCCCCCGTATCGTCGATGCCTGGGCTGAGTGGCAGCACTGGCGTGAGTTCCGCATCAAGTTCGGGCAGATGAAGCGCCCATTCACCTTTGAGAATCCTATGCACCCGTGGCTCATCGGCAAAGGCAACTATTCCCAGTTGACACTGAAGATGGCCGGCTTCAACGACCTCACGGGTGAGCACGCCTCCAACGGGCGCGACTTCGGCCTTCAGTTCCAGGGCGACCTGCTGCGAAGCCGCTGCGACGGTCATGCTTTCCTGCACTATCAGGTGGGCCTCTTCACGGGACAGGGCATCAACTTCGCCGACCGCAACACGCGCAAGGACATCATTGGCGGATTCTGGGTGGCGCCTCTCAAGGATTTGCAGATTGGTGCCTTCGGGTGGACGGGCAATTATGTGGACAATCTCAAGCGAACCATCGAGCGTCGCCGTTACAGCTTTGGCCTCAACTACACAGGAGCGTGGACGGCGCGTGCCGAATTTGCCGTGGATAATGCCGGCGGCAAAACAGATGCCTGCTACGCACTCGTGGGCACTCCTGAGTGGAAACGCTCAAAGCTTTATGTCTTCTACGATGTCCTGCGTGAGGGTAAGAGCTGGGACAATGCCCACAGCATCTATGGCGCTTCTGTTCAGCACTCGCTCTACACGAACCTCATGCTTCAGCTCAACTACGGCTTCCACGCTCACTCCGTTGCAGGCAGCATGCGACACTACAACTCAGCCGACCTGCAACTCTATTGGCGATTCTAATGAACGATTCTGATGAATAAGTTCTCACAGACAGGCACACTGGTGCAGACACAGACCCAGAACCTCACCCCGCAGCAACTGCTGGTGAGCAATCTGACCGAGATGCCCGTAGAGGCGCTCTATGAGCGTGTGGATCAGGAGTTGAAGGAGAACGTGGCGCTGGAGCGCGATACCGACAGCGAACAGTGGGACGGCAGTGCGCCCGACACGATCTCTGCCGAGCCTCCTACTGACTACGACCAGACCGCCGACTACAGTTCGCCCGACGATGTTCCTGACAACCTGCCATCCGGACGTGCCGAGCTACCTGAAACGGTGGTGGGCGAGACGCTCTCTTTCTACGACCAGCTTGAGGAACAGATTGGTTTCCTCCACCTCTCTTCCCACGAGGAAGAATTGCTGCGCTATCTGATTGGTTCCCTCGATGACGACGGCCTCCTGCGCATCCCTCTCACCCAGATTCAAGATGAGCTGGAGGTCTATCATAACATCAGCACCTCGCAGGATGAGCTGGAGCATGTGCTGCGCATCCTGCAGAATTTCGAGCCCTCAGGCGTCGGGGCGCGCACGCTGCAAGAGTGCCTGCTGCTGCAGGTGCAACACGCCTCCGACTACCAGTCACCCGTCAAGCAGAAGCTGGAGAAGCTGCTCACGCAGTGCTTCGACCAGCTGATGATCAATCGCTGGGACCGTATCCAGCGCAGCCTGAGCCTCAGCGATGCCGAGGTGACACGACTCCAGCATGAGGTGCGCCGTCTCAATCCCAGGCCCGGTAGCTCCATGGGCGAGGCTCTCGGACGCAACCAACAGCAGATAACACCTGATTTCATCGTGGAAACAGACCCATACGGGCAGGTTACCTTGAGCCTCAACAACGGACGCGTACCTTCGCTACACGTCAGCGACGACGACCTTGGCTTCCTGCGCTCTTACGAGGGACGCGACCTCAAGACGCTCTCTCGCACAGAACGTGAAGGCATCAGCTATCTGCGTGACCGTGTGGAGCGGGCACAGGCGTTCATCGATGCCTTAAAGCAGCGCCGACAGACGCTCTGGACGACCATGCAGGCCATCCTCCGACTGCAGAAACCCTTCTTCGAGAGCGGTGACGAGACACTCCTTCGTCCCATGACGCTGGAGGATGTGGCCGCACAGACAGGACTCCACCTCTCTACCGTCAGTCGTGTGAGCAACAGCAAGTGGGTGCAGACCACCTACGGCATCTATCCCCTGCGATGGTTCTTCACCTCAGCTGCCCGCCTCGACGGGGAGAGCGTGAGTGTGCGCAGCATCAAGTCGGCGCTGAAGGAGATTGTTGATGAGGAGGACAAACAGCATCCCCTCACCGACGACGCCCTCACCACAGCCCTTCAGCAGCGCGGCTTCGATGTCGCCCGCCGCACCGTCACCAAGTACCGCATCAATCTGGGCATCCCCGTGGCCAAGATGAGAAAGTGAGTTCATTCTTCATTCTTCATTCTTCATTCATCCCATGAGATATCTATTAGTAGGTGCCCGCTGGCTGTCAACCATCTTTCGCCCCGAGTTCATGCCCGTGGTGGGGTTCTTGACGCTCTTCCTGTTCACCTACCTGAATCTGCTCCCTTGGCAGTTCAAGACTCTTGTGCTGGTGCTCGTCATCCTAGGCACCGTGCTGCTACCCCGCTGGACCATCCGCTTCTGGCGAAAGGCACGGGGATGGGAGCGTCATCTGCTGCGCCTGCGACAGAACCGTTATTTCCCTTACCTCATCTACATCCTCTACTACTGCTTCACGCTCCACACGCTGAACCGTCTCCAGCTGCCTTATTATATGTCCGGCATTCTCGTGGGCGCCATCATTATTCAGACCGCTTGTGCACTCATCAACATCAAATGGAAGATCTCGATGCACTGTGCCGGTGCAGGCGGTGTCACGGGAGCTCTCATGGCCTATAGCCTCATCTTCTATTTCAATCCCATCGGGTGGTTGTGCCTCTCCATCATCGTCTCTGGACTCGTGGGCAGCAGCCGTATGCTCCTGCGCCAGCATACCCTCCTGCAGGTGGTAGCAGGAACACTCCTCGGAGCTGTCGGTGGCTTCCTTGGCATCTTCTTGAATTTCTGACTTCAAATGACCTATATAATAATATGTTCACGATGAAACGATATACCCTGATTCTGTTGGCTGCAGGGATGCTGGCAGCCTGCGGCTCTTCCAGGAAAACGGTAGTAACAGACCCCACCCCTGCCCCCACGATGGCAAGTGAGGTGAGTCCCGCTCCCAGCACCTCTCTCCCTGCCCCCCAAGGGCCTGTGGAACGGACTCTCGCACAGCGTCTCGACAGCCTGCTGCTGACGCAGGATTCCCTGTTGGCCGTGTCGCAGCTCGGATTACATATTGTCAATCTCACGACGGGTGAGGTCGTCTATGCCCGTGGCGCCCAACAACGCTTGCGCCCGGCATCATCGGAAAAAGTGGTCACAGCCATTGCTGCACTGGATCAGCTGGGACCGAACTACCAGTTCTCGACACGGCTGCTTGCGACAGCGCCCGTCAGCGGCACTACCCTTCAGGGTGATCTCTATGTGAAAGGCGCAATGGATCCGCTGCTATCGGTGGCTGATGTGCGCGCATTGGCTGCACAACTGAAAGCTTTGGGCATCCGCACCGTCGCCGGGCATCTTGTGGCCGATGCTTCCCTCAAGGACAACGACGAGTATGGCTGGGGCTGGTGCTGGGACGATGACAACCCGAAGCTCACGCCCCTGCTCATCGGTGGGAAGCCCGGACTGTCCGCCGCCTTGCTAACAGCGTTGAAGAATGTTGGCGTCACAGTTCAGAAGGGGATTATCGTGGGCACAGCGCCCGCTGCCGCCCGCGAGCTCACGGCTTTCCGGCACCCCCTCACCGCTGTGTTGCAACCGATGCTGAAGGAGAGTGACAACCTCTGTGCCGAGGCCGTGTTCTATCAGCTGCGTCCCGCTCCCGAACAGTCCGGAAGAGTTGTTGCTAAAAAACACGCAAGCAGGAATAGGATAGCCCCCGTCATCAATGACCTCATCACTCGTGCCTACAACCCGCAAGCCCTTCCAACGCAGACGGGCGACATCGTGGGAGGATCTACCATGGTGGCTGACGGCAGTGGTCTCTCGCTCTATAACTATCAGAGCCCCGAGACCTTTACGCGCCTGCTGACCTATGCCCTTGGCCAACGCGACAGCATCTTCGCACCCCTCCTGGAGGCATTACCAATCGCCGGCATGGACGGCACCTTGAAAAAACGAATGATTGACACCCCTGCTGCCGCAAACGTACGTGCCAAGACAGGCAGCGTCTCTGCCGTCAGTACCCTCGTGGGCTACACAACCCAGCGTTCCACGGGCCACCTCTTTGCCTTTGCCATCATGAACCAAGGCGTCACCCGCATGGCTGAAGGCCGCGACTTCCAGGACCGCGTCTGCATCCTGCTGAGCGAATGAATAGCATCTTCAAACCGTGGGTTTTGTATCCTAAGCCCATAAGATGTAGCATCTTATCACATGAAGATGTAGCATCTTACCAAATGAAGACGTAGCATCTTATGGCTTTAAGATGCTGCATCTTCTGAACGGAAGTTTGGCAACTTGGCCTTACTATACTCGTATCTTCTTGCTTGTCCTTCACGTATGATAACCGTCTCACATACGTGAAAGGTTCATTCCGCATCTTGTCAGTTCATGTTCTCGACCCAGCGGAAGAGGCGGTTCCAGCGGATGTGACCGTCGAACCATCCACGGTCCTTGTCAGTGGAGAGCCAGATGATGATGGGCTTGCCCACGATGTGATCCTCGGGCACAAAACCCCAGTAGCGGCTATCGGCACTGTTATGGCGATTGTCGCCCTGCATCCAGTAGTAGTCCATCTTGAAGGTGTAGGAGGTGGCGGGCTGGTCGTTGATGAGGATGATGCCGTCGGCTGTAACATCCAACTTGTTGCCCTCATACACACGGATGGGACGTTCGTAGATAGGCAGGTTGTCCAATGTAAGCTCCACGCTCTCACCCTTCTTGGGAATCCACACGGGACCATAGTTGTCGCGTGTCCAGCCATAGCAGCCACTGACGGGATATACCTCGCCCATGACACTGCTGCTGTCAATGTCGATGCTCTCCACCAGATTGGTCATTGTGAGAAGGGTGTCGCGGGTGGCTGCTGTCAGGGGCATGATGCCTGTCTGGTGCAGGTCGCGCAAATCATCGCTGCTCAGGCGCAGATCATGTGCCACGGCTTCGGGCAAGTCGCGCAGGCCGTCGCGCAGGTGTACATGGTAGTTATATTGTACGTTGTCGGGCTCCTTGTTGGGTTGGCCGTCGAGATAGACGATGCGGTCCTTGATCTGGAGCGTCTGTCCGGGCAGGCCCACGCAACGCTTCACGTAGTTCTCGCGACGATCCACGGGACGTGACATGATCTCTCCGAACTCACGCTGGTTGTCCACCATATACTGTCGGCCAATCTGGTAGTAAGCCTGATAGAGCTGGCGCTTCTGCATGGCCGAGAGGCTGTCGGTGGTGGGCAGGAAACCATTGTTCTGAAGCACTATCTGCTGGCCATAGCCGTAGCACAGACTATAGAAATCTGCTGCCTGATAAGCTGGATTGGCCACCACCGTGTCGCCCGACGGATAGTTGAAGACCACGATGTCATTGAGCTGCACAGGCTTCGGCGAGACACGCTTGTAGTCCCATTTGATGAGCTCGCTGTAGCTCTTCATTCCATTGGGAAGTGTGTGCTGCACGAGGGGCAGTGACAGTGGTGTCTGAGGCACGCGAGGGCCGTAGCTCATCTTCGACACGAAGAGGTAGTCGCCCACGAGGAGGCTTTTCTCCAAAGACGACGATGGAATCGTGTAATTCTGGAAAAAATAGATGTTCACGAAATAGACCGCTACGAGGGCGAAGACGATGGCATCCACCCACGACATGATGGTGCGGGTGACAGGGTTCTCCAATTCCTTCCACCACGTCCAGGGTATCTTCTTGGTGATATAGACGTCAAAGATAAAAGGCACCACGATGAGGCCCCACCACGCCCCTACCCAGGCGATGAACCATATAAACAAACCAACGAAGAGGACCATCTTGGCCCAGTCTATCCATGTAATCGGTTTCTTATCAAGCTTTTTCACAGTTTTCTTATTTTCTTATTTTCTTATTTTCTTATTTCCTAATTCTCTAATTCTCTAATTTTCTAATTCTCTTATTTTCTAATTTTCTAATTTTCTGAATCTCTTAGTCTTTTCTTCACTAAAACTGGAATAAATCGCCCATTCCCAGTAAGCCGTTGTGCTTAGCGGTGTATTCCGCGGCCAGGACGGCGCCGAGGGCAAAGCCCTTGCGGGAGTGGGCATCATGGGTGATGGTGATGAGGTCTGCCTCCGAATCGTAGCGCACGGTGTGAATCCCCGGCACCTCGCCGCGGCGTATGTTGTCGATGCGCAGCAGTTTGGGGTCGGTGGTGTCCTCGGCCCACGCTTCCTTGCGGTCGATGCGTGCCACGATGTCGTTGGCCAGTGTGATGGCTGTGCCGCTGGGATGGTCGAGCTTATGCACATGGTGCGTCTCTTCTATCTCCACGTCGTACTCCGGGAAGCCGTTCATGATGCTGGCCAGATAGCGGTTCACGGCATTGAAGATGGCTACACCCACGGAGAAGTTCGAAGCCCAGAACAGTGTCTTGCCCTCCTCTGTGCATTGGCGGCGTATCTCAGCCTCGTGCTGCGCAAACCAGCCCGTGGAGCCCGACACCACTTTGATGCCTGCCTCGAAAGCCTTCTGGATATTGCCATAGGCTACGGTGGGAGCTGTGAACTCGATGGCTACGTCGGCGCTGCGGAAAGCATCGCTCCCGAAGTCAGCCTGATTATCTACGTCTATGCGGCACACAACTTCGTGTCCGCGGCTCAGGGCTATCTGCTCAATCATGTGGCCCATCTTGCCATATCCGATAAGTGCTATTTTCATGTGATGGATTAAATAACGACGGCGCAAAGGTAAGCATAATTTACCACATGATGCTTTACAGATAACATTTTTATATAGCTTCTGTGCTTTCTTTTGGCATAATTAACTTACCTTTGCAATCGCTTACGCATGATATGTTTATGGAAAAGCTGCTGCATTACGTGTGGAAACACAAGATATTTCCCTTGTCACCCCTTTGCACCACAACTGGAGAAGCAGTGGAGGTTCTTGACCCTGGCTTGCACAATACCCATGCCGGACCGGACTTCTTCAATGCCAAAGTGAGGATTGGTGGAACGCTGTGGGTGGGCAATGTGGAGCTGCACCTGCGGTCGAGTGATTGGTGGCGCCACGGTCATGATACCGATCCGGCCTACAACAACGTCATCCTGCATGTGGCAGAGACCATAGACCAGGAGGTGGTGACTGCTGATGGCCAGCGTCCGCCGCAGCTCCAACTGGCCATTCCGGATTCGGTGCGCGAGAACTATGCTGCACTCTGCACCACCGACGACTACCCTCGTTGCTGGCCTATTGTGCCACAGTTGTCGGCGCTGACCGTGCACTCTTGGATGTCGGCTCTGCTGGCCGAACGCTTGCAGGAGCGGGCACAACTGTGTCTGGACCGCTTGTCTGCTGTGGATGGTGATTGGGAGAGGGCGTTGTTCATCACGCTGGCCCGTAACTTCGGTTTCGGCGTGAATGGTGACGCTTTTGAGATGTGGGCGCGCCACTTCCCTTTGTATGCCGCAGCGAAACACCGCGACGACCCCTTCCAGCTGGAAGCGTTGTTCCTCGGCTCTGCAGGTTTCCTGGAGCCTGATGCCATCCCATCCTCGGCGCACGAGACGGCAGCGCAGGAGGATTATCTGCGGCGCCTGCGTGGGGAATGGAACTATCTTGCGCATAAGTTCCAGTTGCCACCGCCGATGGAAGCAAAACATTGGCGCTATCTGCGACTGCGACCGCAGAACTTCCCGCATCTGCGCGTCGTGCAGCTGGCACAACTCTACTACCGCCAGACAGCAAGCCTGTCCGCGCTCTTTGAGGCGAAAAGCCGCGAGGCACTGCACGAGGCATTTGACACGCAGGCCACAGAGCATTTCAGCACCCAAAAGCTCAGTGCCGCCAGTCGCGACCTGCTGATTATTAATACAGTTGTTCCTTTCCTCTTTGCTTATGGCATGGCCCATAACAGCGAAGAGCATCAAGAGCGGGCTGTGAACCTATTGGAGCAACTCAAGCCGGAGCAAAACTTCATCATCCGGCAATGGCAGCAATGCGGTCTCAGCGTGACAACTGCTGCCGACAGCCAGGCGCTCATTCAGCTCAAGCGCAAGTACTGCGACCGCCACGACTGTCTGCGCTGTCGCTTCAGCTTTGAATATCTGCGGAAAAAAGCTTGAAGGGGTAGCGGCGCAGGTGTCCGTTGTAGAAGCGGCGGTCGCCTGTTACCTCTTTCCCGATGAAATCGGGCTTTACGAAGGTTTCATCTGCTGCCTGCAGTTCCACTTCAGCCATCACGAGCCCTTCGTTGTCCCCGTAGAACTCATCGACCTCAAAGATATGGCCGTCAGTAGCCCTGACGAGCCAGCGTGTCTTGTCGATGATGCCCGGCTCGCAGAGTTTCATCAGCTCTACGGCATCGGCCATCGCCACCTCGGTCTCGAACTCGAAGCGTGAGAGCCCTCCGTCGGCACTCGGACCCTTGATGGTCAGGTAGCCTTTGTCGTCGCGAATCCTCACGCGCACGGTACGGCCGCCGCCCGAGAGGATGTAGCCCTGCTGGATACGAGAATGGTCAAAGGCTGCCGTTTTGTAGGCATCGCCTTTGACCAAGAATTTGCGTTCGATTTCCTGTGCCATCGTTCAGACAATCAGCAAACCATAGACCGCAGCAATCGCGAACAGGATAATCAGTGCGCCGACAATCCAGTTGATGACGCGCTTGGCCTCGCGCTCTTCGCGGGCAGCTTTCTTGGCTGCACGCATCTCTTTCTTAGCTTTACTCATGTTCTGTATAATATGATTGTTTAATGTTTTGGTTGTTCATAAAACCTGCGTAGCCATAGTCATGCGCAGCCTCTATTCTCCACCGCCGAACTCCATCAGGTAGGCTTTGATGAAGGCATCGATTTTACCGTCCATGACACCGCCTACATCGGAGGTCTGATAACCTGTGCGATGGTCTTTCACACGGCGGTCATCGAAGACATAGGAGCGAATCTGCGAGCCCCACTCAATCTTCTTCTTGCCGGCCTCCACCTTGGCCTGCTCCTGCATACGGTGCTGGAGCTCCTTGTCATAGAGCATCGAGCGCAGCAGTCGCAGGGCGTTCTCCTTATTCTTAGGCTGGTCGCGTGTCTCGGTGTTCTCAATGAGGATTTCCTCCTCCTCGCCCGTGTAGGGATCTTTATATTGGTAGCGCAGGCGGACACCGGACTCCACCTTGTTCACGTTCTGTCCACCGGCACCGCTACTGCGGAACGTGTCCCACGAGATGCGGGCCTGCTCGATGTTCACCTCGATGGAGTCATCGACAAGCGGTGTGACAAAGACCGATGCGAAGGAGGTCATGCGCTTGCCTTGCGCATTATAGGGCGAGACGCGCACCAGACGGTGTACGCCGTTCTCTCCTTTGAGGTAGCCATAGGCAAAGTCGCCCATAATCTCCAGTGTGCACGACTTGATGCCGGCGTCGTCGGCTTCCAGCAGGTTGCTGACCACACATTTGTAGCCGTTCTGCTCTGCCCAACGCATATACATTCGCATCAGCATCTGTGCCCAGTCCTGAGCCTCAGTGCCGCCAGCGCCTGAGTTGATTTTCAGCACGGCGTCCATGGGGTCCTCCTCCTGACGGAGCATATTCTTCAGTTCCAAGTCCTCGATGGCTGCGATGGTTTTGGCGTAGATCTCATCCACTTCCTCCTCTGTCACCAGCTCTTCCTTGTAGAAGTCAAAGGCTGTCGAGAGCTCCTCCACGAATGTGTGAACACTGTCGTAGCCCTTGATCCATTTCTCCAGGCTCTTGACCTTCTTCATCTGTTCCTCGGCGCGCTTGGCATCCTCCCAGAAGTCGGGGGCCTGCGTGCGCAACTGTTCCTCTTCATATTCCATCTGCTTGCGTGGAATGTCGAGGTATTTATACAGCGCTTCTACGCGCTCCTGTAGTTCCTTAAGTTGTTCTTGTGTAATCACTGATATTTATTATGATTTGACAATTTACAAATTCAATTTCTATTCTTCACTCTTCATTCTTCATTCTTCATTCATTCTTCACTCCTCGTACATCTTGTCGATGAGGTCCTTGTAGTTCTGTGCGATGATGGGTCGGCGCATCTTCAACGTATTGGTCAGTTCTCCTTTCTCCATCGAGAAGGGGTGGGGCAGGAGCGTGATGCGCTTCACCTGCTCATAGTGAGCGAACTCCTGCTGGAGGGTCGCGATGCGGTCTAACATCATCTTAATCACAAGTGGATTCGAGCATAGCTGCTCGCGGGAGTCTGCGGCGATGGCATTCTCCTTGGCCCACTTCTCCAACAGTTTATAGTCGGGGATGACCAGTGCCGACACGAACTTACGCTCGTCGGCGATGATGGAAATCTCATCAATGTAGCGGTCCACCACCAGCTTCGACTCCAGTGCCTGCGGCGAGATATACTTGCCGTTGCTGGTCTTGAAGAGGTCCTTGATGCGGTCGGTGAGGTAGAGCTCGCCATTCTCGATGTAGCCGCTGTCACCCGTGTGGAACCAGCCGTCCTTGTCGATAGCCTTTGCCGTGACTTCGGGTTTGCGGTAGTAGCTCTTGGTGATGGTGTCGCCCTTGAGCAGGATTTCGTTGTTCTCGCCGAAACTGATTTCGATGCCTTCGAGCACACGACCTACGGAACCGATGCTCACGGGAGAGTCGTGCCAGTCGCAGCTGACTGTAGCAGTGGTCTCTGTCAGGCCGTAGCCTGCTGTCATGTTGATGCCGCAGGCATGGACAAACTCCTCCACCTCGCGTGGAATGGCGGCGCCGGCAGTCGGGAAGAAATGAGCGTTCTCCAGTCCCAGCGTCTTTTTCAGGAGCGAGATAATGGTCTTCTCATAGAACAGATAGCGCAGTTTCAGCTGCACGGGTGGCACGATGCCGCGCATCTTGTAGTCGATATTGTACTTCTTGCCGATGGCCAGGGCTTCCAACATCAGCTTGCGCTGCATGGCGCTGCTGCTGGCAATCTTCTCCTGCACGCCTGCATACACCTTCTCCCAAAAGCGTGGCACGGCAGCCATGCAGGTCGGGTGTACCTCGCGCAAAGTCATCTGTATGTCCTGCGGCTTCAGGTTGATGGCCAATTGACAGCCACGGCTGAGACACCAGTAGCTCCATGCACGCTCGAAGACATGAGTGAAAGGCAGGAAGCACATGATGACGTCCTTGTCCGAGAGATGCATCACACGGTCGTTGGCAGGAATGGCTGCGGTGTACATCCGATAGGTGAGGGTGACACCTTTCGAGACGCCTGTCGTGCCGCTCGTGTAGAGGATATTGGCGATGTCGTCGGGCTGTACGGCGGCAGCCCGTGCCTGCACCTCATCGGCAAACGGCAGCCCTTCGCCCAATTGCAGGAACTCATCGAAATAGAGCGAGAACTGATCCTGTGGATTCTTCTGCACCTTCGGGTCGAAGATAATCAGCCGCTCCAGCGTGGGGCAGAGGCGCATGACCCGGAAGGCTGTGTCGTACTGGTACTGCTCGCCCACGAACACCAAGCGGATAGAGGCATCGTGGATCATGTACTGAATCTGCGACTCACTGCTGGTGGCGTAGAACGGGATGCTGACGGCACGAATGCCGTAAGCGCCGAAATCCACATAAAGCGTCTCGGGCTTGTTCTGGGAGAATACCGCGATGTTCTCCTGCACACCGACACCCAACTTCATCAGCGCGTTGCTGGTCAGCGATACCAGTTCGGAAAAACGATTCCAGGAGATGGGCTTCCACGTCTGGGTGTCGTAGTCACGGTAGCTCAGGGCCACGCGGTCCCCATACACCTTCGCTTGCTCATGGATAAGTACGGAAAGGGAGGAAGAATTCAGCATAACCGAAACCTTTTTAATGTTTTGATGCCACAAAGGTAGTGAAAAGTTAAGAGTTGAGAGTTGAAACTTGAAAGTTTTTTCTACTTCAGCGCATTTTTTCTTCTCTTTCCCCATGTTCTCATTTACTCTTTTCATCCTTTTTCCCTTTTTCATCTCATTTTTCTCTTTTCTCTTCTTTTTTCTCGCCCGAAAGAACTTTTAGCGTTTAACTTTTAACTTTTAGCTGAATAAACCGTATCTTTGCGCCATCAATATTACGACCTATGTTCAGCACAGAAACCCTTACGGCTGAGGCCTTGGAACTGCTCGGCAAACTCATAGCCACACCCCGCACCAGCCGGAATGAAGAGGAGGCCGCAAACTTTTTGCTCGATTTCATCGATGGAAAACGCTTCGCCAGTGATGGCCGTAAGCTCTATGACATCCATCGCGAAGCCAACAATATCTGGTGCATAGCATCAGACTACGATGCGGCACGCCCTACCTTGCTGCTCAATGCCCATATCGATACGGTGAAGCCCGTGTCGGCATGGACGCGTGACCCGTTCACTCCTACCTGGGAGGGCGACCGGCTCTATGGTCTGGGCGCCAACGACGACGGAGCCTCGCTGGTGTCACTGTTGCAGGTCTTCCGTGTCCTCTCGTCACAGGAGCGTTCCTATAACCTTGTTTATCTGGCCTCTGCCGAAGAGGAAGTGTCTGGGCGCGACGGCCTGGAGCGTGTGGTTCCGCTGCTGCCGCCCATCACAGTGGCTCTTGTCGGCGAGCCTACCAGAATGCAGCCGGCTATAGCCGAGAAAGGGTTGATGGTTCTGGACGTCACAGCCACCGGTAAGGCCGGGCACGCAGCACGCAACGAGGGCGTCAACGCCATCTATCGTGCCTTGCCTGCCATCGAGTGGTTCCGCACCTATCGTTTTGAGAAGGAGTCACCTTTGCTGGGTCCCGTGAAGATGACGGTGACGGTTATCAATGCCGGCACACAACACAATGTGGTGCCCGACCAATGCACGTTCACCGTAGATGTGCGTTCCAACGAGTGCTACACCAACGAGCAGATTTTTCAGCAAGCGTGTGCTTCGGTAGATGCTGAGGTGAAGGCTCGTTCCTTCCGTCTCGGTTCCTCGCATATCGACCCCTCGCATCCGCTGGTGCAGCGTGCTCTTGCCTTGGGGCGCACGCCGTTCGGTTCACCCACCCTCTCTGACCAGGCTCTCATGCCCTGGCCATCCATGAAGATGGGCCCTGGCGACAGCTCCCGCAGCCACACTGCCGACGAATACATCTGCCGCCAGGAAATCCTTGAAGCCATCAATGACTACCTCACTCTCCTCGATGGAATGGTGATTTAGGAACGAAAGAAAGTGACTTCATCTATTTTTGCTCATTTAGGCCAAAAGTGGCATAATAGTTTGGCGGTTCCGGTAAAAAGCTATATTTTTGCGACCGTACTCCCGAAGTAACTAAGACACTGAGAGGTCCAGTCCATACGTTTATCACGCCACTGGGCATCGCTCGCGGCACTCATGCCTCAATTGTTCACAGCGAATTAACAGCCAAGGATTTATTTGCTACGGTACCCTTATAGGCAATCGAGTGATGAAGAGACAAAAGCACATTTTTGTTTGGATAGCCTGCGGGCTGTTCCTTGTGGCAGCCATCGTGGCGGGCATCGTCCTTGTCGTGCGGCGCGACCGCGCGATGCATGGGGCGTTGATGGAGCTGCAGGCAGCGAACCAGGCCGGCACGGTGTTCACGAGCGACAGCGCAGCTCAGGTGTTGGCCCGCTATTTTGATGAGCCTTGGCACCGCCGCAACGACCGCGTGCTCGCCCACTACCTCCTCGGCCGTGCTCACGCCGACATGGGCGAGGCCCCGCAGGCCATCGAAGACTACCAGACCGCCATCGAATGCGCCGACACCACCGCCGAGGATTGTGACTTCCGCATCCTCCGCAATGTATATGGTCAGATGGCAGAGGTATTTCATGAGCAGAATTTGCCAGAGGATGAGATAGAAGCAATTCATCGTTTTATTAATTACTCATGGATGATAGGGGATACACTTTGGGCCGTTGATGGGTATCGAAGTTTAGAAAGGCCATATTATCTGTTGGGGAAACTGGATAGTGTATTAATCGTGGACAGTATTGCCAGAGAGCAGTTCCTTGCACAAGGCGATACCATAGATGCCGCTTGGACATTATTTACTCCTATTTATATATACACCCTTCGCGAGCAATTCGACAAAGCTAAAAATGCAATTGACATCGTCAGGTCAGAGGCAGAGGTCTTC
>CACZSQ010000017.1 GCA_902783885.1 uncultured Bacteroidales bacterium | reverse complement strand
ACCGCTATCTGAGGGATTCCTTCTGGGCAGGCAGGGCGATGTTCGACTATGTGCAGATATTCGTCATCTCCAACGGAACAGAAACGAAATACTACTCGAACACCACCCGCTATGCCAAAGAGAAAGAGGCAGAAGGCGGGCCTCGTAAGCACAAGACGGATGGCAATACGTTTGAGTTTACTTCCTATTGGACAGATCAGGAGAACACGCTGCTGACGGACTTGCGCGACTTTACCACCACCTTCTTCGCCAAGCATACCATTCTGAACATCCTGACGAAGTATTGCGTGTTCAATGTGGATAAGCAGCTGTTAGTGATGCGCCCCTACCAGATAGCAGCAACGGAAAAGATTCTGCAGCGCATACAGACGGCTATCTATAACCGTTGGCAAGGCAGCATCAAGGCGGGCGGCTACATCTGGCATACGACAGGTTCAGGCAAGACACTGACCTCATTCAAGACGGCACAGCTGGCATCGAAGATGGAGCAGGTGTCGAAGGTGCTGTTTGTGGTGGATAGAAAGGACTTGGACTACCAGACGATGAAGGAGTACGACAACTTCGAGAAGGACTGCGCCAACAGCAACTCATCGGCCAAAGTGCTGCTGAGTCAGCTGAAGCGCGACGACTGCCACATCATTATCACGACCATTCAGAAGCTGTCGAACCTGATGAAGCCTAAGTTCTACGACACGGACGAGCGGTTGCGTGAGATATTGACGAAGGAGAACATCGTGCTGATATTCGACGAGTGCCATAGGAGCCAGTTCGGCGATATGCGGCAGCAGATTGCCAAGCGGTTCAAGAAGTACCTGATGTTCGGCTTCACAGGTACTCCCATCTTCGCCGTGAATGCGCACAAAGGCAGCAAATTCTCTACGACGGCACAGCTGTTTGGCGGCGAGCCCGACGACCAAGGCAAGCCCACAAGGCCACTACATACCTATACCATTATCAATGCCATCAGAGATAAGAATGTGCTTCGCTTCCATGTAGATTACGAGAGCACGATGAAGATGAAGAGCGACGTGGAACGCAAGCAGGTGTGGGGCATCGACAAAGACGAGGCGCTGCACCATCCGCAACGCATCAGCATCGTCACCCGCTATATCATCGAGCATTTTGCAGAAAAGACGAAGCAGGGCGCAGAGGCTTACGGCATGAGTAAGCTGCTGAATGTGGAGGATGTCATCAGGAAAGGCAAGAAGGCCGAGGAGCAAAAGGCAAAGGTGAAGACACGAGGCTTCAACAGCATTTTGGCCGTTGATGCCGTGCCGACAGCCATCCAATACTACAATGAGTTCAAGCGGCAGCTGGCCGAGGCGGGAGCTCCCGACCTGAAAGTAGCCACCATCTTCACCTACTCAGCCAATGAAGCAGAAGAAGATGAATGGGGATTAGGCGAAGACGAGAACCCAGAAGGAACAGGAAAGATGGACATGCAGTCGCGCGATGCGCTGGAAGCAGCCATCAAGGACTATAACCAGATGTGGGGCACCAACTACTCGACGGATGGGGACTCGTTCCAGAACTACTACAAGGATGTGTCGCTGCGCATGAAGAACAAGCAGATAGACATTCTGATTGTGGTGGGGATGTTCCTGACAGGTTTCGACGCGAAGACGCTGAACACGCTGTGGGTGGATAAGAACCTGAAGATGCACGGCCTGCTGCAGGCATACAGCAGGACAAACCGCATCCTGAATGCCGTGAAGAACTGCGGCAATATCGTCTGCTTCCGCAATCTGGAGGAAGCTACTAACAAGAGCCTGGCCATCTTCGGCGACGAGAAGGCCAGCGGGCTGGTGTTCCTGAAATCGTTTGAGGATTACTACAGCAACGGGTATGAAGACGAGAAAGGCCACTTCCACGAGCCTTATACGGAATTGGTGAGAAGACTCCTGGAGCAGTACCCCGTGGAGCAGATTGCCAACATACTGGATGAGGAAACCAAGAAGAACTTCATCCGGCTGTTTGGTGAGTTCCTGCGACTGAGAAACGTGCTGAGTGCCTTTGACGATTTCGAGGGCGAGCGGCTGCTGGTGTCAGAATCGCAGTTCCAGGACTACCGTGGATGGTACAACACGCTGCACGAAGAGTTCAGACCACAGACAGGTGGTGACCAGGAATCTATTGCCGACGACATCGTGTTTGAGATGGAACTGGTGAAGCAGGTGCAGGTGAACATCAGCTATATCCTGCAACTGGTGCAGCAGTACCACGACAAGAACTGCGAGGACAAGACCATCATCGTGAAAATCCGCAAGGAGGTGGAAGCCAGTCCTGACATGAGAGACAAACGCGACCTGATAGAGAAGTTCATCGCGAGCATGACCCCCGAAAGGGGCAGGAATGTGGGTGACGACTGGGAAGCGTTCATCGAAGCAGAGAAGAAAAGACAGCTGAACACCATCATCGAGGAAGAGCGCCTGAAACCTGCCGAGACAGAAGCCTTCATGCAGCGAGCCTTCATGGATGGCTACGTGACCGAGACGGGCACGGGCATCGCCAAGATCCTGCCTCCCGTGAATCCCTTCCTGCCCGAAAGCGGCGAGAGGAAGCGGTCGGTGCTGGGCAAGCTGAAGGAGTATCTACGTAAGTTCCTTGGCACGACGGAGGACGACTACAGCCAACGTCCGTCGCGTACGGTCTTCATGTACCCCACCTACGATGAAGATGCCAGGGATTTGCCTCTTGCCGCCGAGGACGATGCATGAAGCTAGTGCGAAACTCATGACGGAAGTTCCTTGACGGGATGTACACGATAAGATATGACAAGTGATCGCCTACATACAGTTTCTGCAGCTTTGGTTGTAGCTGCATCTCTTCAGGCACGTCCATTGGGTGATGCTAGGCCGAATATCATCCTGTTCATGGTTGATGATATGGGGTGGCAGGATACATCTGTGCCATTTTGGACACAACGGACACCGCTGAATACGAAGTACGAGACGCCGAACATGGAGCGCCTGGCCAGTCGGGGGATGTTGTTTACGCAAGCCTATGCCAGTCCCATCAGTTCGCCCAGCCGATGCTCGCTACTGACAGGGAGCAATGCTGCACGCCACCACGTAACGAATTGGACGTTCCGTCGCGGACAGATGACCGACGAGCAGGATGACCAGCTTGCTCCTCCCGAATGGAACTATCATGGCATCTGCCAGATTGGGGGTACGCCCAACACATTCGTTGCACGGACCTTCGTGGATATCCTGCACAAGGCGGGTTATCATACCATCCATTGCGGCAAGGCTCATTGGGGCGCACAGGACACCCCAGGTGAAAGACCTGAGCATTTCGGTTTCGACGTGAACATCGCGGGACACGCTGCCGGAGGGCCTGCCACTTATTTGAGCGAACGTAACTTCGGATATGGCGCCGACGGCCAACCTGAGGCGCCGTTTGCAGTCCCTGGCTTACAGAAGTATTGGCAAACAGGCACTTTCCTTTCTGAAGCACTAACCAGGGAAGCCCTTGCTGCCCTGGATTCCCGGAGCGACGGAAAGCCTTTCTTCCTTTACCTGTCCCATTATGCAGTCCATATCCCTATTGACCGCGATATGCGTTTCTATGCAAAATACCGTGCTAAAGGATTGTCGGAGAAGGAGGCATCCTATGCTTCGCTCATCGAAGGGGTGGACAAGAGTTTGGGCGACATCCTCGATTGGTTGGAGCGCAGCGGTGAGGCGGAGCGAACCATTGTCCTGTTCATGAGTGATAATGGCGGTTATGCCACAGGACGGGAATGGCGCGACGAGCCGCTTTACACGCAGAACGCTCCCTTGCGTAGCGGCAAAGGCTCGCTGCTCGAAGGCGGCATCCGCGAACCTATGATCGTGAGTTGGCCGGGTGTCGTTGAGGGCGCAACGCGCTGTGATAGCTATCTCATCATTGAGGATTTCTTTCCCACTATCCTTGAGATGGCAGGCATACACCACTATCGTGTCCCACAGGCCATAGACGGACGCAGTTTCGTTCCCTTGCTCAAGAACACACAAACACGGAACGGTAAACTGTCAAAAGGCAAACGGAAAGACCCCTCTTACGGACGGACATTAATATGGAACTATCCTCATGTGTGGGGCAATCAAGGGCCTGGCATCGACAACAACTGTGCCATCCGTCAGGGCGACTTCAAACTCATCTATTCCTATAAGACAGGGCGGAAGGAACTCTACGACATCCGTCATGACATAGGCGAACAGCACGACCTCGCAGCCGAGCACCCGGATCTTGTTCGCCGGCTATCTCGTCAACTTGGCCATCGCTTGCGTGCCATGAAGGCACAACGCCCCGTGTATAAAGCCACAGGACAGCCCTGCCCATGGCCAGATGAATAAGTTTCGTTACACATAATAATGCGGTGCGCGGTACTTTCGTGTTAAAAAATATTTTTTTTTGAGGGAATGGGGGAGGATATATGAAATAAATGGAGTTTTACTGAGGGAGTAAAAGATTATTGTGTAACTTTGCAGAAAGAAACATAAAAAAGACACAAAAGACACAGACTTATGAGTCCTTTTTCGTCAAAAATCGGTGTTCTGCAGGCAGAGGCAGGCAGTGCAGTAAATATACCTACTACTATGAATAAATTCAAGCCCGTTATCAGTTTACTTCAGCATCAGGCCTCCGTTACGCCTGATCACGTCGCCGTCGTTTATGGCGACACCCGTTACACTTATCGTGAGGTGATGGCGCAAGCCGGCGGTATCGCTCAACACATCCTGCAGGCGGGTCTGACCCGCGAGGACGTGGTGGGCATCCTGATTCCGCGCAGCCAGTGGATGGCCATTGCCCCTATTGGTGTCCTGGCCGCCGGCTGTGCCTATATGCCCTTAGACCCGACCTATCCTGAAGACCGCCTGCGTTATATGCTCAGCGACAGCCGTGCCAAGCTGCTGATTGCCGACCGCGAAGTGCTTGCCGGCAGCGGGCTGACAGCGGAGGACGGCAGTGTCTTGACGGAACAGGGGAGCATCCCCGTTCTCTATACAGACGAGCTGCAAGAGGCAAAAGGAACAGAGCCCCTCGGCGAGGGGCTTGATGGGAGCCTCCTTGCTCTGCTCATCTACACCAGCGGCTCGACAGGTAAGCCCAAGGGCTGCATGATAGAACAGCGCAACATCACCTGCAATGCGGAAGAGACCATAAGCACCCTGGGCCTCGACAGCAACAGCTGTGTGGCGTCGTATGCCAGCTTCTCGTTTGTGCCCACCGTGCATGACATCTTCGGCACGCTCTCCGCAGGAGCCACGCTCTATATCATCCCCGAGGACACCCGCTTCGACTTCGTGCGTCTGGCGCAGTTCATCAACGACAACGCCATTACCCACATCATCATGACCACGATGACGGGCCGCCAGTTCGTGACGATGTACGACTGCCCGTCGCTGCGTTTCCTCTCTGTCGGAGGTGAGAAGCTGGAGCCGGTGACGCCGACAGCAGGACTGACCTTCCTTAATATCTACGGTTCGTCGGAGTGTTGCGGCATGATTACGTGCCACTCCGTGAAAGGCGATGAGGAGAACATACCCATCGGCCAGGCGCCCGGAACATATCGCCTGTATATCGTCGGCGAAGACGGTCAGCCCGTGGCCGACGGCGAGGCGGGCGAGCTGTGGATCAGCGGTCCGCAGCTGTGCCGAGGCTATCTGAACCATCCCGAGCTGACGGCCAATGTCTTCATCCCGAATCCCTT
>CACZSQ010000016.1 GCA_902783885.1 uncultured Bacteroidales bacterium | reverse complement strand
TGGCTGTACATCGAAACTGCTATCTTCATCCTTATTATAGCTATGATAAGTAATATTGAGAACCTTATTCTCTTTCATTGCCTCAATGATGGACTGAAGGTATTGCTGACCCGACGGCACGTATTCCAGGATGATGCGGTCTTTGATGCTCTGGCTGTTTGCCAAGGCATTGCTCACGCAGAAAGTATTGTAGAGCCATGAGCGCAGACCATTCTTGTAGATGTCCTCCTCGTTCTCGATATAGTAGCGGTACTCGCCACGGTTCTCGTTGACGATGCTGATGCCGAACATGTCCCAGATGACATAGCGCCAGTTTTCGAAGGTGCGTTTCGGTATTTCCACACCACGACTGATGTCATCGCGGAGCCAGCGTTTGTTCAATTCTTTGAACGAAATCATCCTGGAGCGATAGATTGTTTCTATCACCCAAACATACTTGCTTACCAAGCCTTGTCCTCTATCATTATTAACCATAGGCGTTGAAATTTGCTGCAAAGATATTCAAGAGGTACGCCAATCTGTGGCAGAAGTTCGATAATTTTGCAATTTATCTGTTATAAAGTTGCAGTTCTATAGGTAAGTTCTGTTATTTCTGCTTCATGTTTCGAATGCGTCGCAAGCACCGAGCGAAGAATGAAACATTGATTTTGTGATGAGAGATTATGGATTAGGGAAAAGTTAGGAGGGTTGGGGTTGATAGATGAGGGTGGTGAGGCGGTCGGGGGCAAAGATGTCGGCGGCGATGACCTGAAGTTGCTCTGCTGTGAGTGCATTGACGGCTGCATAGATATCCTCGGGAGTCAATGCCTGATGGTACAGGAGAAAGCGTTTAGCCATACCGAGGGCGACGTTCTCGAAGTGGTCGTAGCTAACCCCGATTTGCCCGATGAATTGGCGCTTTGCAGCAGCAAGAGCCGCTGGCGTAAGGGGTGCCTCTATGAGGCGTTGCAGCTCGCGATGCACACGACGGATACAGCGACGCACGTCGGCGGCATCACAGCCGAAATAGACGCTCCAGACACCTGTGTCGGTGTAGGCCGTGAGGTTGCTCTCAACGGTATAGACAAGTCCTGCTCGCTCGCGCAACGAAAGTGAGAGGCGCGAGTTCATCGCCGGCCCGCCCAACAGGTTGTTGAGCAGAGCCAGACCATAGTAGCGTTCATCCATAGCAGCATAGGCACGGGAGCCCAGCATCACATGAGCCTGGTGAACAGGCTTGGGCAGGGTAAGCGTCTGCGACGCGGGGAAAGACAATGGGTTAAAGTCGCTCTGCGACGGTGAAAGATTTAACCGCTCCATAGGAGCTTTCACCTCTAACCACTGCGCAGCTGTCTTCACCGCGTCACAGACGCTTTTCATCGTCACATTGCCCTTCACGAAAAGGACTGCACGCTCAGGGCTGTAGCAGCGGTGAGCAAAGCGGAGAAGGTCCTCACTGCGGTACTCACGCAGGCGCTCAGCCTGTCCCAGAATGCTACGTCCCAAGGGATGATTGGGAAAGAGCAGCGCCTCAAAATCATCGTAGATGAGGTCGGCTGGCGAGTCGTTGTAGCTCTCTATCTCGTCGATGACCACCTCCACCTCCTTCTCCAGCTCTGCCTGTGGGTAGGTGCTGTTGAAGACGATGTCCATGAGCAGAGGAATGGCACGGCGCAGGTGCCGGCTCAGGAAGGTGCTGTAATAGATGGTCTCTTCCTTGCCCGTATAGGCATTGAGGTCTGCGCCCACGCTTTCCATGCGGGTGAGTATTTGGGTGGAACTTCGGTTGACTGTGCCTTTGAAGGTCATGTGCTCTGTGAGATGAGCCATGCCGCTCTCACTGTCGAGCTCGTGGCGCGTGCCTGTGGCAACGGCAATGCCAGCATAGACCACGTCGGTGGCCGATGGCGAGAGAATGATACGTAGTCCGTTGGGGAGTTGTGCTGTCTGAAACATGAGCGCAAAGGTAGATGTTTTTTGCGAAAAGAGAAAAGTGGAAAGGGAAAAATGAAAAGGGAACTGGGAAAAGTATCTTTTAATTTTTCATTTTTCATTATAATCCGTACCTTTGCACCCGAATCAAGGAGTGCTACACACCTATATTATATAATATGTAAAATCATCAATTATCTATAACCAATGAAAGTACTGGAAAAAATCTTTGCCGGCAAGCTCTTGAAGGTGAAAGCCATCAAGTTGCAGCCCACCAATCCGTTCACATGGGCAAGCGGTTGGAAGTCGCCGTTCTACTGCGACAACCGCAAGACTCTCTCATACCCCGACTTGCGCACGTTCGTCAAGACCGAAATCAGCCGCATCATCATGGAACGCTTCCCCGAGGCCGAAGCTGTTGCCGGCGTAGCCACTGGCGCCATCCCCCAGGGGGCTTTGGTCGCCGATGTGCTGAACCTGCCGTTTGTCTATGTGCGTTCGAAGCCCAAAGACCATGGCCTTGAGAACCTCATCGAGGGCGAGTTGCGCCCGGGCATGAAGGTGGTTGTCGTCGAAGACCTCATCTCCACGGGTGGCAGTAGCCTGAAAGCCGTGGAAGCCATCCGCAACAATGGTTGCGACGTCATCGGCATGGTAGCCGCCTACACCTACGGCTTCGACGTAGCCAAGAAAGCTTTCAAGGAAGCAGGCGTGGAACTGGTGACGCTGACCAACTACGAAGCAGTCGTTGCCGAGGCGCTGGCCACCGGCTATATCAAGGAAACCGATGTTGAACTGTTGAACACCTGGCGCCGCGACCCGGCACACTGGAGCCTATGACAAAGTACGAAAGCGAAGTCAAGCAAATTCATTACCCGCAGGTTAACGTCTTCATGAAACTGGCCGACCTGCGCAACCTGCAGGTCTTCAAGGACCGCGTGAATGATCCTCTGTTTGTGGACAATTTGCGTGCATCGGGACAAATCCCGGAGGACAAGCTGCAGCAAATCAGGGAGATGGCACAGAAGCTGGAGTTCACAGCCGACACGGTGACAATCCCAGGCACGCCCTTAGGCAATGTCGTGTTGGCCATCGTGGAGCGCGATGAGCCCAAGTGCCTCAAATTCGAGGTACAGGGTATTCCCCTCTCAGCCAACCTGTGGATTCAGCTGTTGCCCACCTCCGCCACCGACTGCAAGATGAAGTGCACGGTGGGTGCCGACCTCAACTTCCTCATGAAACAAATGGCCAAGAAGCCCTTGCAGGAGGGCGTAGAGAAACTGGCCGAGATGCTGGCAATGATACCTTATGGCTACTAAACTTTGGGACAAAGGGTTCACCCCTACCGCCGAGATTGAGCGGTTCACCGTGGGGCGCGACCGTGAGCTGGACGCCTATCTGGCAGAAAGCGACGTGCTGGGGTCTATGGCTCACATCACCATGCTCGAAAGCATAGGCTTGCTGACAGCTGATGAACTGAAGGTGCTGTTGGCTGAGTTGCGTAACATCCTGAAAGAGATTCGTGCAGGCGAGTTTACCATCGAGGATGGCATCGAGGATGTCCACTCCGAAGTTGAGCTGCTGCTCACGCAACGCTTGGGCGACGTGGGCAAGAAGATTCACAGCGGCCGCTCGCGTAATGATCAGGTGTTAGTGGATTTGAAGCTGTGGACACGCAGGCAGTTGCGCGAGGTGGTGGAGCTCGTGAAGGTACTCTTCGATGAACTGCAAACCCAGAGCGAAAAGCACAAGCATGTGCTCATGCCCGGCTACACCCATCTGCAAGTGGCCATGCCCAGTTCCTTTGGCTTGTGGTTTGGGGCTTATGCCGAAAGCCTTGTGGATGACATGCTGTTCCTGCAGGCAGCCTATAAGATGGTCAACCGCAATCCATTAGGTTCAGCTGCAGGCTATGGTTCCAGCTTCCCTCTGAACCGCCAGATGACCACCGACCTGCTGGGCTTCGACTCGATGAACTACAATGTCGTTTATGCTCAGATGGGACGCGGCAAAACCGAGCGTAATGTGGCTTTTGCACTGGCCTCAGTGGCCGGCACACTGGCCAAGCTGGCTTTCGATGCCTGCCTGTTCAACTCGCAGAACTTCGCATTCGTGAAGCTGCCCAATGAGTGCACCACAGGATCCAGCATCATGCCACACAAGAAAAACCCCGATGTCTTCGAACTCACTCGTGCAAAATGCAATAAGCTTCAGGCACTGCCTCAGCAGGTGACGCTCATCATGAACAACCTACCCAGCGGCTATTTTCGCGATCTGCAAATCATCAAGGAGGTGTTCCTGCCCGCTTTCGGCGAGCTGAAGGACTGCCTGCAGATGACGGCCTATATCATCAACAGGATGCAAGTGAACGAGCACATCCTCGACGACCCTCGCTACGACTTGATGTTCTCCGTAGAAGAAGTGAACCGCCTGGCCACAAGCGGAATGCCTTTCCGCGATGCGTACAAGAAAGTGGGATTGGATATTGAAGCAGGCACCTTCAAACCCGTGAAGGAAATTCACCACACCCACGAAGGCTCCATCGGCAACCTCTGCACAGCAGAGATAGCAGCCCTGATGGCTCATACCCTCGACGGTTTCTCCTTTGAGCGGGTCGAGGAAGCTGAGAGGAAGCTGGCCATTGGGGAAGTTGAGAGTTAAGAGTTGAGAGTTGAGAGTTAAGAGTTGAGAGTTGAGAGTTAAAAGTTAAAAGTTAAAAGTTGAAAGTTGAAAGTTGAGGGGGCCCCTCTCCCCGCTCCCCCCTAAAGGGGAGGAGAGCTATAAGCTGTTAGATTTTGAATATAATGATAGTCCCCTTGATCAAATAATTCGTCTAATTCGTGTCATTCGTTGTGAAACCCCATCCCCTACTCTCCTGCTTCCTGAGTGCACTGTTCTCTGTTCTCTTTTTCACTTCCTGTGAAAAGGCAGAGCAGCTCTACAGCAACAATACCGTGCGCTTCATCTTTGAGAATACACAAACGGTCCCCCACCTCAACACAGCCCTGAATAACCCTGGGGAGTTCTGCACCATCAGCGGCCATAACAACCAATGGATCTTCTCCAGCCCTGGCTATAAAGAAGACTTCCCCTATAAGATTACAGAAAAGGATCGCCTGCGCAAACCTGTGCTGGGACTGAACGGTCTCATCGTGGGCGTCCCCTTCCTGCAGGATGGCAATAAGCCCGTTTGCTTCGACCGCGCCTGTCGCAAGTGCTACGAGGACTTCCGCGTGACGCGCGCCCTAATCCTGAAAGAAGGACAGAAAGCCACCTGTGGTCGCTGCCAACGGACCTACGACCTTAACAACCTCGGCATCTCCGACGATGGCGCCAAGCTCTACCAATACCCCGTGCAGTACGGCAACAACACCCTCGTCATCAGTAACTACTGACACTGACTCAAGTGCATCAACCAAGCAAACCTGACAACTAACAAACCTATCGCATTATGAAACTCGTCGATTTTGGCCAACAGAACTCCGTCATCAATCAGTATATGGCAGAGTTGCGTGACAAGAGCTATCAGAAGAACCGCCTTCTTTTCCGCAACAACATCCAGCGTATTGGCGAAATGATGGCTTTTGAGCTCTCCAAGACACTGACATACAAGCCCAAGACTGTCAAAACCTCTCTGGGCTCGTTGGACATCCCCCTCCCTAAGGATGACCTGCTGATAGCCTCCGTGCTGCGGGCCGGACTACCCTTCCACGAGGGCTTCCTGCATGTCTTTGACAAATCTGCCAACGGTTTTGTTTCCGCCTATCGTATGTACACCAACCGCGAGCACAGCGAAGTGGGCATCCACACAGAATACATGGCCGCCCCGAGCTGCAAGGGCAAGACACTCATCATCGTTGACCCCATGCTGGCCACCGGCGGTTCCATGGCTGCCAGCTACGAAGCCCTCGTGAAGACCGGCACACCCAAGCACGTGCACATTTGCTGTGTGATTGCCACCCCCGAGGGTCTGGAAACGCTCAAACAGACACTCCCCGAAGAGGCTACCGTCTGGTGTGCTGCCATCGACCCGGGCATGAATGCCAACAAGTACATTGTCCCAGGTTTCGGCGATGCCGGTGACCTCTGTTTTGGCGAAAAGCTATAACGTCTCATTCGTTCACAAACCTCACTCACATCATCTTTTTTTAATTTTTGCATAGCAAAAGTGTAAACGAAAGATAAAAGTTAGGGCTATTCAGACTTTTTTTGCGACATTCCTTTCGTTAACTCAAAAGAAAGAAGTACCTTTGCAGCGCTGTAGTAGGACTATGTCCTAACGGCACTCAGTTATATTCATTTTTAATTATTCATTATTCATTAAAAAATATTTACGCCCATGGCAAAGTTTGACAGCTCCATTCTGGAGCAGTATGGCATCAAAGGTTCAACCGTGATTGCCTACAACCCCTCTTACGAGACTCTCTTTGAGGAGGAAACCAAAGCTGGTTTAGAAGGTTTCGAGGTTGGTCAGCAGACCGAACTCGGTGCCGTTAACGTGATGACTGGTATCTTCACCGGCCGTTCGCCCAAGGATAAGTATATCGTAGATGACGCTCAGAGCCACGACAAGGTGTGGTGGACATCTGAGGCATACAAGAACGACAACCACCCCATGTCCGAAGAGGTTTGGGCACAGGTGAAGGACATCGCTACGAAGGAGCTCTCCGGCAAGAAGCTCTATGTCGTTGATGCTTTCTGCGGTGCCAATGAGGCTACTCACCTCGCTGTCCGCTTCATCCTCGAGGTGGCTTGGCAGGCTCACTTCATCAAGAACATGTTCATCCAGCCCACCGAGGCTGAGCTGGCTAACTT
>CACZSQ010000015.1 GCA_902783885.1 uncultured Bacteroidales bacterium | reverse complement strand
GCAAAATAAATTCTTTTTACGCATAATTTGTAATTCTGGAGAGACCTCTGCCACAGTTTGGCGGAGGTCTCTTCTTACTTTGCATCGGAATTAAAAGTTAACCACCGCGAAAGATAGAGTATTAAAGGTATCTTATCTCCATACCATAAAGGATATGGTGAAAGACTATGGGAAGAGAGATCTCTCATTAACACGACTGGAAGAACGAACGGGTAGAATGACATGACGATAATGGCACTTCGCACGAAAATTTCTCTAAAGGGTATAGCCAGGAAGCTATAAGGCTTATGGCTGAAAGCCTTAGAGCTTTTGCATAATACCCTTATAGGTTCTGAAAGGCGGTGCAAAAGTTACCCTTTTAACATTGTTAAGTCAAGCAGGTGACTGCATGAAGCCAGGCGGCTGGCTAAGCTTTCTCTTGTACCATCAGGCTTTGACTCCCGAGGACATCTATGCAGCCGTCAATGCACTCACAGCAGAGCAACTTCAGGTCATCGCGGCCGACATCTTTGCTCCCGACCGCCTCACCACTCTCATCTATCAACCCCAGTAAGGTTCACAAGTAGCCGTAGCTTTCTTTGCCGTCATTCGCCGTCAATCCAAGATGCGTTCGTGTTGTATAGAACATGCACAGTTTGAAGGCGTAAGATTGTATTGCATTGCTGTTCATTCCCAGTTCTTACAGAGTAAAACAAGTTGTTTTACCTTGTAAGAGACGGGAGAAATGCCTATAAGATAAAGGTCTTCCAAGGTAAAACAACTTGTTTTACTTTTTGTAGCTAAAGAGAAAGGAGGTGAAAGAATGAGAACTTCTTTCACCTCCTTTCAGATGCTAATGGCCATAGACTGATGGCCTAAAGCGGGAAGATAGAGGAAACCGGGCTTACTCTTTTGCCTCTCGCAGCCAGCGGAGGAGAGGCTCGAGGACTTCGGCGGCAGGCTCAGCGGTTTTCACGCTGAGGTCGATTTCCTGGCCGAGACCGGTGAGGATGGGGAACTGGAAGTCTGGGTTCGCGTCGAGGTCAACGGCTTCAACGGGTTTGCCTTCGAGGCGGGCGATGGTCTCTGTGGCCATGGCCTGCAGCTTCAGCAGCCAGGGGCGCAGGTCGTCATAGAAGAGACGGTCGGACAGACGCGGTGACGACTCCAATGCAGCGAGTGTCTCGCAGTCCCTCACCACGCGGCGCAGTTCGCCGATGAGCGCCCAGGGCTGTGGCTTTCCGTTGGCTACGGATCTGCGGTAATTGCCGACAAGATAGTCGAGGGCATCGCCGTCGAAATAGCGCAGGTAGGGGGCCAGGCGTCGCAGCGCAGGCGCTTTCTCTTTTCCTACGATGGCTGTGAGGGCGGCATCCCAGCTTTGGTTGTTGTCGAAAGCGTCGGTGTTCCAGGCATAGTCTGCAATGCTGAAGAGTGCAATCTTCGAGGCTTCGCCCTGCTGCATGGGATTGCTGATGAGCGTCGGTGTTCCCGTGAGCCCAGGCTCCAGGCGGTCGAGTGTGGCGATGTGCTTCTCATCGTGGAAATTGCCATACGTGTCCATGGTGAAGAGTTTGGTCACGTCGTTGTCGTTGCAGGGGTAGTTCCACCACCAGCTTGTATCATGTCCCAGCCATTTCTGAACGACGGCCAGATCGGCGCTGTTGGGGACGGTCCAAACGGCACGGCCGGTGATATAAATCCTCACCTTCTCGGGCACACTGCTGAGCGACTTGAAGAAGCGCTCTCCCTGCTCGGCTGAGACCCAAGAGAAAGCATACAGCTGAGGAACAAAATGTAGCGGTTTCACCGTGTCTTTTGGCTCTGTTTCGGTAGTGTTCCAACGTGTGTCAATCAGGCGCTGCAGTTCGGTCAGGCGGTCGGCACCCAGACGCAAGGTGGCCTCATCGGAGGGGACGCCCACATCATCCACGAATACACCGAACTGGCGTACGCCCAGCGCGTGCATGGCTGCGAATTTCTGCATGATCTGCGAGAGCACTTCCGTGTTGTTGACATCCGTGAACGCTGTTCCCGGATGGATAGCCCAGATGAAGTTCACCTTCGTGGCATGGGAAACGGCTGTGATGTCGGCCAGCATAGCCTGCGTGAGGTAGCCTATGCGCTGCTGCTCGGGGGTAATCGTGGTGGGGTAGGGCTCGCTCCAGTATTGCGAGTGGTAGGGGTCGGACTTAGCGCCGTACATGTAGGTGTTCATCTTGTAGCGAGCCATGAAGCGGAAGAGGTCCTTGGTGACGTCGGCAGAGTAGGGGACTCCGTAGTAGCCCTCGATGACGCCGCGGTCGCGGATGTCAGCCCAGTCGTAAATAGTGGCGCAGTGGAGGTCCTGCTCCAACATCTGCTCCAGCGAGGCGAGGCCGTAGAACGTGGCATCAGTGTGCTCGCCAACGATGAGAATCTGTGCTGCGCCCTGCTTGTCGGCGGTGAGGCTGAGGAGATGACGGTCGTACTTAGGCAGCGTGAACACCTCGCGGCTCAGGCCTTGGCGTGTAGCTTCCTTGTCGGCAATGCCGCGGGAACCGTTCGTGCCCAGCAGCAGATTGGTGCCTTGGCGCTGAGGCTTGCTGGCTCTGAAGGTGGCGATGCCACGGTCGTGGAGCACCTGTTCGGCTCGTGCCAATGTGGCAGCGTCGATGCTGCTTTCGGCAACAATACAGACGGGAGCCTTCAGCTGTACTGTTGTGCTGTTCACCATCATCTGCTGGGGGCGGGGATAGATGGTATAGCTGTTTTGTGCTATGCAGAGTGAGCAGCACAGAAGAAAGAGAGAAAAAAGAAAAGGTTTCTGCATGGGGTGTTGGTTAAGTTTGGTTGATTCAATGGCACAAAGGTACGGAAAAAGTTTAAAGTTTAAAGTTCCAGGCAGAAAGATTTCGCTTTTCATTATTCATTTTTCACTTTTCACTTTTCATTTTTCATTATTCATTTTTCATTCTTCACTTTTTTCCGTACCTTTGCGCGCAAAATGAAAAAAGACAGGATAATTTTTTCAGAACTTGGTGCTGTCGCTGAGCTGAGTCGCTTCGAGGACAAGGATGCGCGACGTGAGACACACGTCCTGCTGCATGTGGAGCCCCGAGGCGAGTTGTTCAGCGGCCAGCTGGCTCGCATCACTGCCGCGGAGCAGGCTTTGTTGGCGTTGCCGCAGTGCGCAGGGATGAATGTGGTGGCAGGCCGCTATTTCCTCAGCGATGCTACGAATCAGCGTCCGCTCATCCAGCGTGCCGATGCTGCTGCTGTCTGCTATATCCAACAGCCTCCGTTGGACGGCTCCAAGGTGGCTGTGTGGCTCTATCTGTTGCAGGATGTGCAGGTGGCGAAGCGTGAAGCGCTCACTGTGGTGCAGCGCGGAGCCTACCAAGACCTGTGGCTCATGGGCATGACGGTTCCCGAAGGCGACAGTGCTGCACAGACGGAGAGCCTGCTGACCCGCTACGAGAAGATGCTTGCTCAGCAGGATGCTACGCTGGCAGATAACTGCATTCGCACTTGGTTCCATGTCCGCGACGTAGATACGCAATATGCCGGCATGGTGCGCGCCCGTCGCGAGAACTTCGTGCTCCAGGGACTCACCCCGCAGACACATTATATCAGTTCCACAGGCATTGGCGGTCTGCCGGCCGACACGAAGGCCATCGTGCAGTTGGGTGCCTACGCCATCAAGGGCCTTGCCCCCCAGCAGCAACGCTACCTCTATGCCAAGAGCCATCTGAATTCCACGATTGAGTACGGCGTGACCTTTGAGCGCGGCACGGTGGTCGATTACGGCGATCGCAGCCACCTGTTCATTAGCGGTACAGCCAGCATTAATAATCGTGGAGAGGTGATGTATGTCGGGGATATCGTGGCGCAGACGGAGCGTATGTGGGAGAACGTGGAAACGCTGCTGGCCGAGGGCGGTGCTTCTTTTGACGATGTAGCCCACATGATAGTCTATCTCCGCGATGTGGCTGACTACGAGACGGTGCGCGAGAAATATGCCCGCCGCTTCCCCGACGTGCCCTGCGTGTTCACGTTGGCACCTGTTTGCCGCCCGGCATGGCTCATTGAGATGGAGTGTATGGCCATCCGCAAGAACCAAGACAGCCGCTGGGATGTTTTTTAAAGCTTATTGCAAAAGGATATGCTTGAAATCAAGAACTTACATGCCACGATAGATGGCAAAGAGATACTGAAGGGAATTGACCTGGTGGTCAGGCCTGGCGAGATTCACGCCCTCATGGGACAGAACGGAGCCGGGAAATCCACATTGTCAGCAGTTCTGGCAGGACATCCGGCCTATACTGTTACAGAGGGCTCGGTGACCTACAATGGCAAGGACCTGCTGGCAATGCCGCCTGAGGAGCGTAGCCACGAAGGCCTGTTCCTGTCCTTCCAGCAGCCGGTGGAGATTCCTGGCGTCTCCATGGTGAATTTCATGCGTGCTGCGCTCAATGCCAAACGTAAGTATCAGGGTCTGGAGCCTTTGGAGGCTGCAGCTTTCCTGAAACTGATGCGTGAGCGCCGTAAGATAGTGGAACTCGACAATAAACTGGCCAGCCGTTCCGTGAACGAAGGCTTCAGCGGCGGCGAGAAGAAACGTAATGAGATTTTCCAGATGGCCATGCTCGAGCCCACACTCTGCATCCTCGACGAGACAGACTCGGGGCTCGATGTGGATGCTTTGCGCATCGTGGCCGAAGGCTTCAACCGCCTCCGCACCAGTGAGACATCAGCCATCGTCATTACCCATTATCAGCGTCTGCTGGACTATATCAAGCCCGACATTGTACACGTGCTGATAGATGGGCGCATCGTCCGCACGGCAGGACCCGAGCTGGCGATGCAGATTGAACAGCAAGGCTTCGACTGGATCAAGGAGAGCGTATGAAACAGTATCTGGACTTCTTCCGTGCTGAGCGCCAACGCATTGATGCGGGTTCATCGCCTTTGCTGAATCAACGGCGCGATGAGGCTGCTGCTGCGCTGGAGCGATTAGGCTTCCCCTCACAGCGCGTGGAACGCTACCGTTATACCGATGTGGCGGCGGCTTTTGCGCCTAACTATGGCATTCAGCTCCAGACGGCCGAAAAGGTAGTCACAGACCTACACCCATCAGCATCTCTGTATTACGCTCAGCTGGCGGACATCCAGGCGGATGCCATCACTGCGCTGAACACGATGCTGGTGCAGGATGTGACGATTATCCATGTGGCAGCAGGCGAGCGGAAGCAGCACCCTGTGCAGATTACGAACACCCTCAGTGCCACGGCTCCGCTGATGCAGAACCGGCGTCTCCTGATTGTTGCAGAGGCAGGCGCGGAGTTGGATGTCATCATGACTGACAAAGCCCGTGGACAGCAGGACTTCCTGACTACACAGGTGACAGAAATTGTGGTTGGCGAAGGTGCACGCGTAGGATTCTACGATATCGAGGACACTCATGAGCATTGTCACCGTTTTCATCAGGTGTTTGCGCGTGTGGCCTCAGGCGGCAAGCTGACGCATTCTGTTTTTACACTTGCAGGAGGCTTGAGCCGCAACCAGACGGATGTCGCTTTGGTAGGTCAAGGTGCCGATGCCAATTTGTTGGGCTGTGCCATCACCATCGGTCAGCAGCACGTGGATAACAATACACTCATCGAACATATCTCACCTGCCTGCACGAGCCATGAGCTCTATAAATATGTGGTGGACGGCTCTTCAACAGGAGCTTTTGCAGGTCGCATCCTCGTGCGGGAGGGAGCGCAGCAGACGGTGTCAGAGGAACGCAATGCCAATCTGGTGTGCACCAATCAGGCCCGTATGTGGACACAGCCGATGCTGGAAATTTATGCCGATGATGTCCAGTGCTCGCACGGCTCAACCGTGGGACAGATGGCTGACGATGCTTTGTTCTATATGCGTCAGCGTGGCATCAACGAAGCCGAGGCCCGCACGTTGCTGAAGCAGGCGTTCGCCAGCGAGGTGCTGGGTGCTTTGCCCTTGGAGCCCCTGCGTCAGCGCCTGCAAGCGATGGTGGAACATCGTTTCCGTTCGTGTGAGGACTGTCAACTGTGCAAGCCCCATGATTAGTTTCCAGAGCATCAACGTGGAGATGCCTGCTATCAACCAGCAGCAGGTGAGAGAGTGGGTGCGCCGTGTGGCGGACACCTATGGACGCCGTGTCGGGGAGATAGCCTACGTGTTTGTTGACGATGAGGAAATCCTGCGCGTGAACAGGCAGTTTCTGAACCATGACTATTATACGGATATCATCACCTTCGATGATACGGAGGGACGGCTTATCCAAGGGGATTTGTTCATCAGCCTTGACACCGTGCGCACAAATGCAGAGGGACTGGGAGTGACGTACGAGGAGGAGTTGTACCGCGTCATTATCCACGGCATCCTGCATCTCTGCGGCATCAATGATAAAGGTCCCGGTGAACGTGAGGTGATGGAGGCTGCTGAGGACGCAGCCCTCGCCATCCGCTGTCAATAGACGATATACGGTAGTAAACGTTTTTCTTCTGCCTCGGTGAATAGGTTCAAAAGCCGCAGTTCATCGAGGTTTTTGATGTCTCCGTAGTTGCGACGGTATTCGACGATAGCTTGAGCTTGCGCGTAGGTCAGATAAGGATGGCGGGCCAACTGAGCTGCTGGTAGTTTGTTGATGTGCAAGGGCGGTGGGAGAACATTTGTGATTGAGAACCATTTCTCTATACCCGCCGGCAAGTCGGGAATCTCAGCCAGCTGCTGCAAAGAGACGAAGCCGCCCAGCTGGTCGCGGTAACGCGCAATCTGACGGGCTCGCACCGAACCGATGCCCGGTATCTTCTTCAGTTCAGCGGTGTCGGCGGTATTCAAATCGAGCACCACTATCTCCGTGAACTTCTCCTGTCTCGGATAGCGAGTGCTGTCGTTGGCGCCTGTATGCCGGGGCGTGCTGTCGCGTTTCTCCGGACGTAAGTCGTGGTAGAAGCGGAATGCCTCGCCTATCTGAATAACCGTTGCCAAACGATTCCACACTTCGGGTGTCATACCCGGAACGCGCTGGAAGTCCTCGGCACTGTGGTAGCGTCCACCCTTGGCGCGGTATTTGTAGATGCTCCGCACTTGCCAGGAAGCCAACCCTAAGCGCAGCAGAGTCGTGGAGTCTGCCGTGTTCGGGTCGAACGGGAAGGTCTCATGAGCGGGGGAGGGGATGGCATCGTAGCGTCCTTGCGCCTGTTGGTGGGCTGGCGTTAGGCTGACACGGTTGTAAATGGAATCCAGCACGATGGAATCGGCAGAAAGGGCTTCCAACGAGGTGAGCATTGCTTGCTGCGGTCGCAAGTGACGGTCAATCAGCACGCTCCCCCAAGCAATCACGACAGCGGCAAACACTAAGAGGATGGCTCTTCTATCGGATTTCTTGAAACGTGCCATGAAACATCAAAAGGATGCCTTACAGGTCAGACGATGCTGTAGAGCAAGAGGATGATGAGCTGTGCCGTGAGGATGCGCAGGAACATACACAGCGGATAGACGGTGCTGTAGCCTACAGCCGGCGCATCGTTGTTTGCTGTCTGATTGGCGTATGCCAAGGCGGGCGGGTCGGTGGTGGCACCTGCTATCAGGCCCATCAGTGTGAAGTAGTTCATCTTGTAGCGCAGGCGGGCCAGCACACCTATTATTAATATAGGTATGACGGTGATGAGGAAACCAGCCCATACATAGGTGAGTCCATCGCCTTCGGTGACGGTCTGCCAGAAAGTGGCGCCCGCCTTGATGCCTACGGACGCGAGGAACAGCGCAAGGCCGAACTCGCGCAGCATCAGGTTGGCCGATGTGGTGGTGTAGCTGACGAGATGGAACTTATAACCAAAGCGCCCGATGAGGATGGCGATGATGAGAGGGCCGCCGGCCAGACCGAGCTTCACGGGGGTGGGAACGCCCGGCAGAGCAATAGGCATCATGCCGAAGATGATACCCACTACAATACCGATAAAGATTGCGCTCAGGTTGGGGTGGTCGAGGCGCTTCACCTCATTACCAAGCATATTGGCTACACGAGCGATGGCATCCTCGGGACCCACACAGACGAGTTTGTCGCCGATCTGAATGCGCAGGTTGCGGTCGGCGAAGAGATTCATGCCATTGCGGTGGATGCGCGTGACGTTCACACCATAGACCGAACCGAAATGCAGCTGACCAAACGTCTTGCCGTTCACGGCGGGCTGTGTCACCAGTACGTTTTTCGATACCATCTGGACATCCTGTTCATCCCACTCCACATGATCCTCAGGGCCGATGAAAGCAGAGACAGCCTCCCAGTCATCCTCGGCGCAGGTGATATACATGAGGTCTCCTGTGGTGACAATCGTATCGCGGTTAGGAATGATGACGTGGCCTTCGTGCAGGAAACGTGAGCAGACAAAGTTGCGACCGAGGAAGTCGCGAATCTGCAGGATGGTGCGTCCGCTCAGGGCCTTATTCTCAGCGCGAAGTGTCATGCGGTGAGGCTTTGCGTGCGGATTCTCGTTCATCTCCTGTGCTATCTGGTCTTCTTCTTTCTTCAAGCTGATACCACAGATATAGCGGATAGCAATGATGCCGCCGATAATGCCCACAACACCGAGCGGATAAGCGCAGGCGTAGCCAGAGGCTATCTGCGGAATCTGTGCGGCTCCTTTATAGATTGTGGCTACAGCCTCGGAGGCAGCACCCAAGCCGGGCGTGTTCGTGATGGCACCGCAGAGAACGCCCGTCATCATCGACAGATTCCAGATGTTCTCGCCGCCTTGGATGGAGGGGTTATAGAAGAGTATGAAATACAGAACCAGCATCGTGGCCACGTTCAAGAACACAATTCCCATAGCCAGCATATTCGCCGTCACGCCTCCCTTGGCAAAACTCTCGAAGAAACCGGGCCCGACCTGCAAACCAATGCAATAGACAAAGAGTATCAGTCCGAAGTCTTGTACAAAGTTAAGCACTTCAAGCGTACCCGTAAAGCCGATATGCCCCGCGATGATGCCTGCAAAAAGGACGAAAGTGACACCTAAGGAAATACCGAAAACCTTAAATCGCCCGAGTACAATGCCCAAGGCTATGACCAACGAATAGAGTACAACGATATGGGCGATGCTGTCTGTGTTGGTGAAAAGGTTGATTAACCACTCCATAAATAATATATGTTTCTGAGAATTTCGGTGCAAAGGTAAGTATAAATCACCAAAAAGACGATGAAAGAGCATTAAAAAACATACTTTTAACGTCTTTTCTGCCAACAAATTTGGACACGAGAACAATCTTTGTTACCTTTGCCTGCTTTTAAGACTGAAAAAGCCGTCGTAATGTCAATTATTCTATAAACCTTAAACTTATAATTTTTTAATTAAACTCTACTATGGCAGATAGTAAAGAAAAACTCTTCGCGGACTTCACCGCCCCTACTCGCCAGGAATGGCGCGACAAGATCGAAGTCGATCTCAAGGGTGCTGACTACGAGAAGAAAATGGTGTGGAGAACCAATGAAGGTTTCTCCATGCAGCCGTTCTATTTGAAGGAAGATGTGGACAAGCTGGCAACCGTCAACGCGCTGCCCGGCGAGTTCCCCTTCGTTCGCGGCAACAAGAAGGACAACAACCAATGGTATGTCCGCCAGAACATCAAGGCCGACGACGCTAAGGAGGCCAACGCCAAGGCGCTCGACATCCTGAACAAGGGTGTCAACTCCCTCGGCTTCCGCATCCCCGGCGACAAGGTGAGCGCCGAGTTCATCGAGACGCTGCTCGACGGCATTTGCTGCGACTGCATCGAGGTGAGCTTCCGCACCTGTCAGCGCCACGTCCTCGAACTGGCTGACATCGTCGTGGCTTACTACGAGAAGAAGGGCTACGACAAGGAGAAGATTGTCGGCGGCATCGGGTTCGACCCCATCGAGCGTATGCTCATGAAGGGAAAGGACACCACCATGCTGCTGCCCGACATGCCCAAGTTGGTCGAGAAGCTGAAGGACTTCCCCAACCTGCGCTGCGTGATGGTTCACAGCGACCTGCTCTGCAACAGCGGTGCCTACGTCTATCAGGAGCTCGGCTATGCCCTCGCTTGGGGTAAGGAATACCTCGACGAGATGGTGGAGGCTGGCGTTCCCGTTGACCTCGCCGCCAAGAAGATCAAGTTCTACATGGGCATCGGCGGCAACTACTTCATGGAGATTGCCAAGTTCCGCGCTGCCCGCATGCTCTGGGCACAGATTGTGAAGCAGTACGAGCCCAAATGCGACTGCGCTTGCCAGATGTGCATCAACGCTGCCACGACGACCTACAACCAGACCGTTTTCGACAGCTACGTGAACATGCTTCGCTCGCAGACCGAGGCCATGAGTGCTGCCCTCGCCGGCATCCACTCGATGGTGGTT
>CACZSQ010000014.1 GCA_902783885.1 uncultured Bacteroidales bacterium | reverse complement strand
CGTGAGGTCTCGAAGCAGCCGCCCTGGTCGATGGCGACATCCACGAGGACGGTGCCACGCTGCATCAGAGGGAGCATGTCGCGCGTGATGAGGTGCGGAGCCTTGGCACCCGGAATGAGTACGGCTCCGATGACGATGTCCGTCGAAGGCAGTTCCTGGCGGATGTTATGCTCGCTGGAGTAGAGCGTGCGGACATTGACAGGCAGCTCCATCGAGAGCTGACGCAGGCGCGGCAGCGAGATGTCGGCGATGGTGACATCAGCGCCGAGGCCTGCCGCCATGCGGGCTGCAGCTTCGCCCACGATACCGCCTCCAAGCACCAGTACACGTGCCGGCTTCACGCCGGGCACGCCGCTGATGAGCTTGCCCGAGCCGCCCTTCGTCTTCTGGAGATAATAAGCTCCGTTGAGGGCTGCCATGCGTCCGGCCACCTCACTCATGGGCAACAGCAAAGGCAATGCGCCGTTTGCCTGTTGTACGGTTTCGTAAGCAAGGCAGACGGCATGGCTGGCGAGCATGGCATCGGTGAGCGGCCGGTCGCAGGCGAAATGGAAGTAGGTAAAAAGCAACTGACCGGGGCGCACCAGCGGGTACTCCGGCTCGATGGGCTCCTTCACCTTCACAATCATCTCGGCCTGTGCATAGACATCTTCGATAGTAGGAAGCACCTGTGCGCCAGCCTTCTGATACGCTTCGTCGGAAAAGCCGCTGCCCTCGCCTGCGGTGTGCTGTACGACCACGTCGTGCCCGTGGCGCACGAACTCTGCCACGCCGGCAGGAGTCATGCCGACACGGTTCTCATTGTTCTTAATCTCTTTAGGAATACCGATTTTCATAGCTGTATGTTTTTGGGGTTTAATGGGATTCGCTGGACAAAAGTATAACTTTTTTATGAGTTGTGCCAAGAATGTGGGAAATATTTTCTAATTTTGCGCCCGAAATATAAACACAGCTTTTTCAGGTAACAGAGACAATGCACATTACAATACTTCAACACGACATTCAATGGTGTCAGGTGGAGCAGAACCTGGCGCACTTAGACACACTCACGGCGACGTTGCCGAAGACGGACCTGCTGCTGCTTCCCGAGATGTTTGCTACGGGTCTGAACAATGCAGCAATCGATATCGTTGATGCTCAGCCACGCATCCTGGCGTGGATGCAGGCGAAGGCGAAGGCGCTGGACGCAGCTGTGGTGGGCAGCATAGCCACCGAGGATAACGGACGCTGTTACAACCGTCTGCATTTCGTGCGCCCCGACGGCACGGTGACGTGCTACGACAAGCGTCACCTCTTTGCTTACGGCGGCGAGGCCGAGAACTATACCGCCGGCCATGAGCGGGTGGTAGTGGAATGGCGCGGCGTGCGCTTCCTGCTGCAGGTGTGCTACGACCTGCGCTACCCGTTGTGGTCGCGTCAGCGAGGCGACTACGACTGCATCCTCTACAGCGCCAACTTTCCCATCAGTCGCGACACGGCTTGGCGCACGCTGATTCGTGCTCGTGCCATAGAGAACCAATGTTATGTGGCTGCCTGCAACCGTATCGGCACGGATCAGCAATGCGAGTACTACGGCCGGTCTGCCATCATCCATCCTTACGGCGAGACAATCATGGACTGTCCCGACAAGACGGAGTGGGCGGCCTCGGCGGTGATTGATCTGGACTTCCTGCGCCACTACGAGCACAAGTTCCCTGTGCTGGCTGATGCGGACCCGTTTGAGCTGAAAGGCCCCCAAGCCCCCTAAAGGGGAGTGAAAAGCCCCCAAGCCCCCTAAAGGGGAGTGTAAGATTAATGAAGAATGAAGAATGGGGAATGAAGAATGGGGAATGAAGAATGAAAAATGATAAATGAATGAAGAATATGAGTACAATTGACAAAAGTAATAACTCCCTCCCTAACAGGGATGGAGGGGAGAGAGTCCTCCTGTTAGGTGACGAGGCGATTGCGCTGGGCGCCATCCATGCGGGTCTCTCGGGCGTGTATGCCTATCCGGGTACGCCCTCGACGGAGATCACGGAGTTTATCCAGGGCAACGCCATCGCCAAGGAACGCGGTCTGCACAGCCGCTGGTGCACGAATGAGAAGACGGCCATGGAGGCCGCTTTGGGAATGTCCTACGCCGGCAAGCGTGCGCTGGTGTGCATGAAACACGTGGGCATGAATGTCTGTGCCGACGCTTTCGTCAACAGCGCCATCACGGGTGTGAAGGGCGGCCTGATTGTGTTGGCTGCCGATGACCCCTCGATGCACTCTTCGCAGAACGAGCAGGATTCGCGCTTCTATGCTAAGTTCGCGCTTGTTCCTTGCCTGGAGCCTTCGAATCAGCAGGAGGCATACGACATGATGGCTTACGGCTTCGAGCTCTCCGAGCGTCTGGGCGAGCCCATCGTGATGCGTATCGTGACGAGGCTGGCTCACTCCCGTGCTGCCGTGAAGGTGGCAGCGCCTGTGGCTGAGAAGCCCCTGTCGCCCGCTACCGATGCCTGGGTGCTCCTGCCCGGTATTGCCAGAAAGAAATATGTAGCCCTCTTGGAGAAACAGGTTGACATGCTTCAGGCATCCGAAGGAAGTCCCTTTAATCAGGTGGAGACTTCTGCCAGCAAGAGGGGCATTGTGGCCTGCGGCATCGCCTACAACTATGTGAAGGAGGCCGTCGGCAGTGAAGCCAATCTGGTGAAGGTGTCGCAATATCCCTTGCCCGAGGCTAAGATCAAGGCTCTGGCTGCGCAGTGCGACGAACTGCTGGTCATCGAGGACGGTCAGCCTGTTGTAGAGGAAATGGTTAAAGGTCTGCTGGGCGCCGGTTATCCCGTCAAGGGTCGCCTGACCGGTGACCTGCCTCGCACGGGTGAGTTGACGCCAGACAGCGTGGCCAAGGCATTGGGTAAGGCCACAGGTGCAGCTTTTGCACCGGCCAAGAACCTGGCCGCACGCCCGCCACAGCTCTGCCAGGGCTGTGGCCACAGGGATGTCTATGCCGCCTTGAATGAGGTGCTGGCCGACTATCCCGAGCACCGCGTGTTCGGCGACATCGGTTGCTACACGCTCGGTGCCTTGCCCCCCTTCCAGAGCCTTTCATCGTGCGTGGATATGGGTGCCAGCATCACCATGGCCAAGGGTGCTGCCGACGCGGGTCTCTTCCCCGCAGTGGCTGTCATTGGCGATTCCACCTTCACGCATAGCGGCATGACGGGTCTGCTGGACGCTGTGAATGACAAGTCGAACATCGCGGTGGTCATCTCCGACAACCTCACGACGGGCATGACGGGCGGTCAGGACTCAGCCGGCACGAACAAGTTCGAAGCTATCTGCCTCGGTCTGGGCGTGGAGCCGGAGCATGTACGTGTGGTGGTGCCTCTGCCCAAGAATATGCCAGAGATTACGCGTGTCATCCGCGAAGAGATCGCGTACAACGGCGTGTCTGTGATAATCCCCCGCAGGGAATGTATTCAGACGTTTAAGAGACATGCGAAGCAGAAGCAGACTCTCCCCCCGTCTTCCCTATAAAGGAGGAAGCGGTTACCTTCAAGAATAGTCCATATTCAACCATCCATATTTTATATAAATAATGAAAGAGAATCAAACAACAATAGATACAGCTTCCTCCTTGAAGGGGAGTGCGGGGAGAGGGTCCGCATCTAAGTGCGATATCATCCTCTGCGGTGTAGGCGGTCAGGGCATTCTCTCCATCGCCACCATCATCGGTGAAGCAGCCACGAAGGCAGGCCTTTATCTCAAGCAGGCCGAGGTGCACGGCATGAGCCAGCGCGGCGGTGATGTGCAGTCGAACCTGCGCCTCTCCACCGAGCCCATTTGGAGCGACCTCATCGCCGAGGCAGGTGCAGACCTGATCATCTCCATGGAGCCCATGGAGTCCATGCGCTACCTGGCTTATCTTGGTAAGGAGGGTAAGATTGTGACCAGCTCCAAACCTTTTGTCAATATCCCCAATTATCCCGACGAGGAGGCTTTGCAGGCAGAACTCGACGCGCTGCCCAGCGTGAAACTCGACATAGAGTCGGTGGCTAAGGACTGCGGTAATCCCCGTGGGGCCAACATGGTGCTACTCGGCATGGCGGCTCCCTATATTGGCATCCTCTCCGTAGAGAGTCTTCGCGAGGCCATAGCAACTGTCTTCGCCCGCAAGGGAGAGCAGGTTGTTGAGGCTAACCTGAAAGCTTTTGATGCCGGCGTGGCGGGGAAGTAAGGCCCCTGGCCCCCAAGCCCCTGAAGGGGAGTGTAAAAGCCCCCAAGCCCCCTAAAGGGGAGTGTAAGGCCCCCAAGCCCCCTGAAGGGGAGTGTCGGAAGAGTGGGGAATGAAGGATATTATTATAAGGTGTAATTACGCTTTAGGAAAGACAAACATCAATAGCTGTTATCATGGCATCAGAAACAAAGCAATCGACTCCTATCAATAAAGATATTGTCAACGGATTGATCGCCCAACTGGGCATCCAGGACTTTGCCAAGGCCACCATCCGTGAGGTGAAGCAGGTGGCCGCAATGGCGGAGAAGGAGAGTGGGGTGGAGTTCATCAAGATGGAGATGGGCATACCCGGTCTGCCTGCTGCACAAGTGGGCGTGGACGCTCAGATCAAGGCGCTGCAGGACGGCATCGCCCACTCGTACCCCGACATCCAAGGCTACCCCGAGCTGAAGAAGCAGGCCTCGCGTTTCGTGAAGGCGTTCATCGGCGTGGATATCGCTGCCGAGGGCTGCGTGCCTGTGACCGGTTCCATGCAGGGCACTTTTGCGTCGTTCCTCACCTGTTCGCAGGCTTCGAAGCAGAAGGACACCGTGCTGTTCATCGACCCGGGATTCCCTGTGCAGAAGATGCAGCTGCAGGTGATGGGCGTGAAGTACGAGACGTTCGACGTCTATGACTTCCGTGGCGACAAGCTGCGCGGCAAGCTGGAGAGCTACCTTGCAAAGGGCAACATCTGCGCCATCGTATATAGCAACCCCAACAACCCGTCATGGGTATGCCTGACAGAGAGCGAACTGCAGACGATCGGCGAACTGGCAACGCAGTACGACACCATCATCATGGAGGACCTGGCCTACTTCGCCATGGACTTCCGCCAGGACCTGAGCGTACCTTTTGAACCGCCCTACCAGCCTACGGTGGCGCGCTACACCGACAACTACATGCTGCTCATCAGCGGCTCCAAGGCGTTCTCGTATGCCGGTGAGCGCATTGGCGTGGTGTGCATCGGCGACAAGTTGTTCCATCGTCATTTCCCCGACCTCAGCGCGCGCTACGAAGGGCTGCCCTTCGGCTTGGTGTTCTCCACGCGCATGCTCTACGCATTGAGCAGCGGCACCAGTCACTCGGCACAGTACGCCCTGGCAGCCATGTTCCGTGCAGCCTGCGACGGGGAATATAAGTTCCGCGATGAGATCAAGGTCTATGGCGAGCGTGCCAGAAAGCTGAAGGAAATCTTCCTACGCCACGGCTTCCACGTGGTCTATGACCGCGACCTGGAGCAGCCCGTGGCCGACGGCTTCTACTTCACCATCGGCTACAAGCAGATGACCAGCGGCCAGCTAGCACAGGAACTGATGTACTATGGTGTCTCGGCCATCTGCCTCATCACCACAGGTTCGCATCAGGAAGGACTCCGCGTCTGCACCTCCTTCATCGAGGACCACCAGTACGCGCAGCTCGACGAGCGTATGGCCCTCTTTGAGAGCAATAACCCATAACTCTTATAAGCCCTATATGCCTTATATGCCCCATAAGCTCTATAAGCCCTATTATTAAATAACAAAACACAATGAAACAAAACACACTCTTCGCGAAAGCGACGCTGGCAGTGGCCTTGGCCATCTTCAGCAGCACCGCGGCCATGGGACAATCTGCTCCCGCCGCAAACACCGATTGGATGAAAGACGTTGCCGACCGCATCCAATTACACGGTTACGCACAGGGAGGCTTCAATTACTCCCATAAGGGAGATGCCGACGCAAACACATTCGAAATCAAACGCGTTCTCTTCTGGGCAAACGCCCAAATCACCGACCGCTGGTCGTTTCTCTTCATGCACGACTTCTCGAGTGTCGTACAGGAAT
>CACZSQ010000013.1 GCA_902783885.1 uncultured Bacteroidales bacterium | reverse complement strand
GGCTCACCTTTACCGAAGAGGTAAGCAGAAGAGTCTTCGCCCTGCTGGGCTTTCTTGTCTTTCCAGATGGCATACCATACAGCAGCCACCACACCTAAGAGGCCGATGACGAGAATCGCCCAATCCAGCCAGATGAATTCATGTGAACTCCAGTTCATTTTAGTTAATGGCCCCCCACTAACTCCCCAAGGGGAGGACCAATAGGGGCAATGGGTCTATTAGTTAGTAATTATTGATTTTGTGTAAGTCTGTTTTCTCCTCCCCATTGTTTTATGAAGCTGGGAGGAAACTTTTATTTTACGCTGAATTTGTAAGCGCAATGGCTGAAATAAGTCTCGTTGGGCTTCAGGTTTGCTGAAGGCCAGTTCTCGCCAGCAAGGTGCGGACTGTCGGGATACTTCTGGCTCTCGAGGCATACGCTGACGTGCTTCGGATACTTAATGCCATGCTTACGCAGAATCTCCGCATCACGGCCTACGCCCTGGAAGTTGCCGGTATATACTTGAATGCCGGGCTCATTCGTAAACACCTCGAGGAAGATGCCTGTTTCCGGACTGTAGAGGCTGGCAGCCACCTGGCTGTCATCACCGCGATAGGTATCCATGTCGTAGGTATTCAGGCAGAAGTTGTGGTCAACACCCGTGGCGTTTTTGATCTGCTCGAAAGTGGTATCGTTGACTACCTTTTCCAACGCACGCGGAGTGCGGAAGTCAAAAGGAGTACCTTCAACCGATGCAATCTCGCCAGTTGGAATGTAGTTTGTGTCGGAGGGAGTGAAGTTATCTGCGTTGACATACAGGACCATATTGGTGCCGACGCGCGAAGGATCACCATTGAGGTTGAAGTAGCAGTGGTTGGTCTGGTTGATGACCGTCTCCTTGGTGGTTGTAGCTTCCCATGTGATGTCCAGTACGTTGTCATCCGTGAGACTATACGTGGTTACAGCTGTAACCTCACCAGGGAAGCCATTGTCACCATCCGGGCTGACGATGGTCAGTTTGAGTGTCTGCCCGTCAATCTGCTCGGCGTCATAGACCTGATACTGCCAGCCTGTGGGACCGCCATGCAGGCAGTTGTCGCCGTCATTAGCCACCAACTCGAAAGTCTCCTCGCCAATCGAGAAGGAGTGCTTGCTGATACGGTTGGCATAGCGACCGATGCTGGCACCATAGTCGCTGGGCGAATTCTTGGAGTCGGCATACTGCTGGACGTTATCATAACCTAAAACAACATCTTTGAAGTTGCCGTCGCGGTCGGGCACCATGATGCTGACAACGCGCCCGCCATAGTTGGTGATGCACACTTCCATGCCATTGGCATTCTTGAGCGTGTAAAGAGCTGTGGCCTTACCATTGATGGTGTCGGCAAACTGTTCCGGATTCAGATTGCTGTCCGTAAGTTCCACGGCTGCAGGCTTCTGTTCTGTACAAGCGGCCATCAATGCAATGGCTGCGAGGGTAGAGGCTAAACCTTTCACAATTGTTCTCATGATTCAGTGTAGTGAATAGATGTTATTAGTTAGATTGTGTATAAAGTGTTCCTTTTTGGCTGTTTTGGGCTTTTTCTTGCCCTAAATCGCTTCAAAGATAATGCTTTTTTATGTAAGTGGTGTCATGTTTACACCTTTTTTTTCATTTCTTTGCAAAAAATCTTCTGAAATATTGTTTATTGGTCTTTTTTCCAAATAAAAAAGGAGTCCTGAACATGTCAGGACTCCCGGTAAGCGATGTGAGAGCTAAAGCTCCGTTTTTTTAGCAGAGTTTGCGGGCGCCGTCGCCGATAACCACGTCAATGATGACTGGCTCTTTGCCGAACTTAGCCTTGAACTGCTCCTTAGCAGCCTTCACGAAGCTGTCGTAGTAGTGCTCGTCAACAAGGTTGATGGTGCAGCCGCCGAAGCCGCCCCCCATGATGCGTGAACCGGTGACACCCTGTTCCTTGGCGATGTCGTTGAGGAAGTCGAGCTCTTCGCAGCTGACCTCGTACTCCTTGCTCAGGCCGTAGTGTGTCTCGTACATCATCCTGCCGACAGTCTCGTAGTCGCCCTTCTCCAAAGCGTCGCAGACAGCCAGCACGCGCTCGCGCTCACCGATGACGTAGCGTGCACGCTTGTAGTCCTCTTCGCTGATCTTTGACTTCACCTCATCGAGCTGCTCGTAGCTGGCATCACGCAAGCTCTCCACCTCGGGATGAATCTCGTGGATAGCAGCTGCTGCGCGCTCGCAAGAGAGGCGACGGTCATTGTAGGGAGAACCTACGAGGGCGTGCTTCACGTTGCTGTTCACCAGCACGAGCTTGTAGCCCTTCGGGTTCCAGGGGAAGTATGCCACCTCACCGCTACGGCAGTCCATACGCATCAGATGACCGGCCTTGCCGAGGCAAGAGATAGCCTGATCCATGATGCCGCAGTTCACGCCGATGTACTTGTGTTCGGTGCGCTGTCCGACCTTTGCCAGTTCCAGACGGTCGATCTTGTTGTCGCCGAAGAGGTCGTTCAAGCCGAAAGCGAAGCAGCTCTCGAGAGCGGCTGAAGAGCTCATGCCTGCGCCAAGGGGCACATCACCAGCAAATGCAGCGTTGAAGCCCTCTACAGGAACACCCAGCGCCATCATCTCACGGCAAACGCCGAAGATATAACGAGCCCAAGTGGCTTTGGGGCCTGCGGGATCGTCGAGAGAGAACTGCACGCGGTCCTTCAGGTCGATAGAATAAACATCCACATTGCGTGTGCCGTTGGGTTTGATTTCGGCAATCATGCCCTGCTCCACGGCGCCGGGGAACACAAAACCGTTGTTGTAGTCGGTGTGCTCGCCGATCAGGTTGATACGGCCGGGAGCAGCATAAACATTTCCTGTGCTGCCATCGAAGTGCTTGATGAAGCGGCTGCGAACATCTTCAATTGTAAGTTTCATAATTATATGGCCCCCCTCTTATCCCCCGAGGGGGAAGACCAAATAGGGGCTTGGGTCTATGTTATTAGTTATTTTTTTTGAAATTTACAGCTGATCTCCCTCCCCGCTGGGAGGGTCGAAGGACCTTTAATCTACGGGAATGTCGGTGTTGACATTCTTGGAGCCAATGAGGGCGTAGTAGAGGATATAGACTGCGCAGAGCAGGGGTACCCAATAAGAAATGAGGTAGCTGCCTGTCAAGTCAGCGACAACGCCCTGAATGCCGACCATGATAGCGAATCCGACAACCATCGTCATGAATGCGCCGGAAGCAATGGCTGTATATTTACCGAGACCTTCTGTTGCAAGGTTGAAGATACCACCCCACATGACGCTGGCGCAGAGACCTACGAGTAGGAAGCAGAAGATGCCCACGGGAACGTCACCCCACAGGATAGCCATATTCGTGTAGTCGATACCGGGAACGCTGACAGCGATGCTAGTGGGGAGATAGATACCAGCCAAAAGAAGGATGATGGCCATGCTGCTCACGAAGGTAATCATGGCCTTGGTGCTGATCTTGCCACCCACGCTGGCACCAATGAAACGGCCGATAAGCATGAAGAGGAAGTAGATGGAACCCAGCGTGCCGACATAGCCGGCGTCCATGCCCATACCGGGCGTGGCAGCATCGGCTGTAGCGGTAAGATACTGAAGGATATAGCCGGGGATGCCCATCTCAATGCCTCCATAAAGACCGATAGCGAGAATGCCGAGGTTAAAATGACGGAAGGAGAATGCGCTGTGAGGATCTTTCTTGCCATTCTTTTTCTCCACGGGCTGCTGGGGTTCTTCTATTTTGGTGAAGAAGATGACGATGAAGGCAATCACGAAAATGGCCAAAGCAATCATCAGGGCAGGCGTAGCGTCGGCAATCTTAGCCTTGGCAGCGTCACCGATAAGAGCACCCATAATAATATATACGGCAACTGCTGCTGTGCTGTTGAACACGCCACCCGTCTGGATGAGCTGGTTTCCCTTGTTACCGCCGCCACCGAGGAGGTTCAGCATCGGGTTCACAACAGTGTTGAGGATACACATACAGCAGCCCGAAATAAGAGCGCCGCAGAGATAGACTGCCATGCCGCCCCAACCGGAGAGCCACTGGACGATAATGCCCGTGATGCCAACGAGCAGGCCGATGAGGGCAGTCTTCTTGTAGCCCCATTTCTGAATCATCATGCCAGCGGGGAAGCCCATGATCAGATAGGCACCGAAGTTACCGTAGTTGCCAATCATGGCCATGAAGTTGGTCGTGCCGAATTGGTTTTTCACGATGACGCCCATGGGTGAACAGAGGTTAGTCACGAAGGCAATCATGGCAAAGAGGGCTATCATCACGATAATAGCGCCCCATTGTTTTTGTTGATTACTCATAATTTGTTATTTGGTAAATGTTTAATTAGTGTCTGCTGAAGTTATTTCTCAACGCCGAACTTGTAGATTGTCGTTTGTGTATATTCTTCGCCTGGAGCTAAGACAACGCCGGGGAAATAGGGGCGGTTGGGGCTGTCGGGGAAGTGCTGAGCCTCGAAGCAGATGGAGGAACGACGGGGGAACGTGGCACCGTGCTGTCCGGGATAACCAGTGGCCCAGTTGTCAGTATAAACCTGAACGCCTGGTTCAGTCGTATAAACCTCCATCGTGCGCCCTGTATGGGGCTCGTAGATTTTAGCAGCATAGCTGAGTTCTCCAGGTTGACGCTTGTTGAGAACGAAGCAATGGTCATAGCCGGCACCGTTGCGGGTCTGCTCGTCATCAGCATCTATCATGTCGCCCACAGCGTGCATCTTAGTGAAGTCAAAGGGCGTGCCCTTCACGGCGCGAATCTCGCCTGTCGGGATGCTGGTGTCGTCAATGGGCACAAAGAAGTCGGCATTGATCAGACATTGCAGGTCCATGATGTCGGGTGTCGGGTTTGCAATTCCAGATATGGAGAAGAAACCATGGTTTGTGAGATTGATGATGGTCTTCTTGTCTGTTGTGGCCTTATAGTCGATAACCAATTCGTTATCATCGGTCCAACGATAGATGACTGTGATGTCGAGATTGCCGGGGAAACCTTCCTCTCCGTCCGGCGAGACATAATGGAGGAAAAGCGTCTGCGCGTCAATCTGTTCTGCATCCCAGACGCGTGCGTGATAGCCTGTTGGGCCGCCATGCAAGTGGTTGGGCCCGTTATTGATAGCGAGACTGTACTCCTTGCCGTCGAGGGTAAATTTGCCTTTGCAGATGCGGTTGCCGTAGCGGCCAATGAGCGTGGAAAGGAAAGGCTCTGGGCTCTCGACAACGCCCTGTATGGTGTCATGACCCTGAATGACATTGGCGATGTTCCCATTCTTGTCGGGAACCATGATGGCAACCAGTGCGCCGCCATAATTCGTGATGCAGACCTCATTTCCCGCCTTGTTGACCAAGGTGAACAAATCGGTCTTCTTTCCTTGGATAGTGGACTGAAAATCTTCACGTTTCAGTCCGGAGAGCTTGCTTATTTCCATGGGCAAATGATTTTGAATTGAACAATGACAACGCAAATTAAGCCAAAAAGAATGAGTGATACAAGTGTTTTGGCAAAAAGAAACGTGAAAATTCTTTAAAACGCCCTTTGTGTTAATTTTATTCCCCTCGTTCTTTGTTTCAATGAAGTGAAAAGCGTAACTTTGCGCAGTTTTTCGGAAAAGTATTTTTATAGCACCCCATGCCAAAGATTTCAGTTCGTGGTTTTGAGATGCCTGCTTCACCTATTCGCAAGCTGGCTCCTTTAGCCAATGCCGCTAAGCAGCGCGGCGTTCACGTGTATCACCTCAACATCGGCCAGCCAGATCTCCCGACACCCCAGGCGGCCCTCGACGCCATCCACAATATCGACCGTACGATTCTCGAGTATTCCCCTTCACAAGGCTATCTGAGCTATCGTCAGAAGCTGGTGGGTTACTATGCCAAATACAACATCGACGTCACGCCCGATGACATTATCATCACCTGTGGCGGTTCCGAGGCAGTTCTATTTGCATTCCTTTCATGCCTGAATCCCGGCGATGAGATTATCGTTCCCGAACCTGCCTATGCCAACTACATGGCCTTTGCCATCTCTGCAGGCGCAATCATCCGCACGGTGACGACGACCATTGAAGAAGGTTTCTCGCTTCCGAAGGTGGAGAAGTTCGAAGAACTTATTAACGAGCGTACGCGCGCGATTCTTATATGTAATCCCAATAACCCGACCGGCTATCTCTACACGCGACGTGAGATGAACCAGATACGCGACCTTGTGAAGAAGTACGACCTCTACCTCTTTTCCGACGAGGTGTATCGCGAGTTCATTTACACCGGCTCGCCCTATATTTCGGCATGTCATCTTGAGGGCATCGAGCAGAACGTCGTGCTCATTGACTCTGTGTCCAAGCGCTATTCTGAATGCGGCATTCGCATCGGAGCCTTGATTACCAAGAACGTGGAAGTACGCAAGGCAGTGATGAAGTTCTGCCAGGCCCGTCTTTCTCCGCCTCTCATCGGTCAGATTGCGGCGGAAGCATCTCTGGATGAGAGCGAAGAGTACGGGCGCGAGGTTTATGACGAGTATGTGGAGCGGCGCAAGTGTCTCATCGATGGTCTCAACCGCATCCCTGGCGTGTATAGTCCTATTCCCATGGGGGCTTTCTACACCGTGGCCAAGCTGCCAGTCGAGGATGCCGAGGATTTTTGTGCTTGGTGCTTACGTGATTTCAGTTATGAAGGTGAGACCGTCATGATGGCTCCCGCCGCAGGATTCTACACTACCCCCGGTCTTGGCCGCGACGAAGTCCGACTGGCTTATGTCCTTAAAAAAGAAGACCTCACACGAGCGCTCTTCATCCTCAGTAAGGCTCTTGAAGCATATTCAGGAACCATTTCACAGAAGAGTAAATAAATCCTGAAGAAGCCCTTGTCATTTGAACTCTCCATAGCCCGACGCCTGTTTGGTCAGCGAACGCGGGGACATCGTTTGTCCCGTCCCGCTGTCCATATCGCCACTTGGGGCGTCGCCGTCGGACTCATGGTGATGATACTCTCTGTCTGCATTATCCTGGGTTTCAAGGGAGAGATCTGCCAGAAGGTCATCGGCTTCGGCGGACACATCGAGGTCATCAACTATCAAAGCATGTTTCATGCTGAGGCGCAGCCCATTGTCGTGGACGAGCTCTTGCTTCACCGGTTGTCACGCCTCGAAGGCATCAGCCATGTGCAACGTTTTGCCACGAAGTCCGGAATGCTGAAGACCGACGATGCCTTCAAGGGCGTAGTTCTGCGTGGTTTTGCTGAGGACTATGACACTACGTTCCTTGCCGCGCATCTGGTCGAAGGGCGCCTGCCTCGGTTCTCGGCATCGTCCGTCAGCAACGAGATAGCCATATCCTCTCACATGGCACGTGAGCTGAAGCTGAGGTTGGGGGAGAAGGTCTATGCTTACTTTTTCTCGGAGCATGTGAAGGCGCGTCGTTTTCTCATCGCAGGCATCTACGAGACTCATCTTCGCGAGTTCGACAAGACATTGGTGTTTACCGACTTGCTGACCACCCAGAAGCTGAACGACTGGGAGACCGACCAGTGTGCTGGCGCGGAGCTATTCCTGTCCGACTTCAGCCGTTTGGACGAACGGGCAATGGCCGTAGCCTCGATGATGAATCCGGCACGCGACCGCAATGGAAGCACTTATTCCACTCACACCATTAAAGAGCTCTATCCCGGCATCTTCTCGTGGTTGTCGCTGCTCGACACCAACGTCTATGTCATCCTCATCCTCATGATTCTGTTGAGTGTTTTCACGATGTCTGCGGGGTTGCTCATCATCATTCTCGAGCGCACGAATTTCATCGCTGTGATGAAATCGCTGGGCGCTTCCAACCGTCAGGTGCGAGGCATCTTTCTCCATTTCGCCGCCATGCTCATTGCTCGCGGACTCCTATGGGGCAACGTGCTGGGATTGGGTCTTGCGCTCCTTCAACGCCATCTGCATCTCGTGCATCTTGATCCGGCTAACTACTATGTTGATGCCGTTCCCATCACCATTTCCTGGCCGCTCATCGTGCTCCTGAATATAGCCACGTTATTGATTACCATTCTGGTACTGCTGGTTCCTTCCTACCTCGTCTCGCGCATTCAGCCCGCAAGAGTGATGAGGTTTGAATAGGGAGCCCGTGCCTAACCATCAATCAAAAAACACCTATTTGAATATGTTAACTGTAGAAGAACTGAATGACCGCTTGATAGACCTCGCCTTTGCCGAGGATATCGGCGATGGAGACCACACCACCTTGTGCTGCATCCCCGCAGATGCGATGGGCAAGAGCAAGCTTTTAATCAAAGAAGAGGGCATTCTCGCCGGTGTAGAGGTTGCCAAGGAAGTGTTCCATCGCTTCGACCCTTCCATGCAGGTGGAGGTGTTCATGGGTGACGGCTCTCACGTGAAACCGGGCGACATTGCAATGATCGTCACAGGTAAAGTCCAAAGCCTCCTTCAGACGGAGCGTCTAATGCTCAACATCATGCAACGCATGTCGGGCATCGCCACCATGACTAACAAGTATGTGAAGCGCCTCGAAGGCACCAAGACCCGTGTGCTCGACACGCGCAAGACGACTCCAGGAATGCGTATGCTCGAGAAGGCTGCCGTGAAGATTGGCGGAGGCGTCAACCATCGCATAGGCCTGTTTGACATGATACTCCTGAAAGACAATCATGTGGATTTCGCCGGAGGCATCGAGAACGCCATCAACCGTTGTCATGAATACCTGAAGGCAAAGGGCAAAGACCTGAAGATTGAAATCGAAGTGCGCAATTTCGATGAGCTGAACCGTGTGCTTGCCATCGGCGGCGTGGATCGCATCATGCTGGATAATTTCACGCCCACCGACACAAAGAAAGCCGTGGAGCTGATTGCCGGCCGTTATGAGACGGAGTCCAGCGGTGGCATCACCATCGACAATCTGCGCGACTATGCCGAGTGCGGCGTTGACTTCATCTCCGTGGGCGCGCTGACACATAGTGTCAAAGGCCTTGATATGAGTTTCAAAGCTTGCTGAATAGCCATTGATGATTGAGAGGCAATGTTAAAGGTGAATCCCTCCGGCACATCGATTCTCATGTGGTTACGCAGAGCTGCCATCTGCGTAGCCCTGCTGTGCGGTCATTCTGCCTTTCAATGCTTCCACTCAGCCGCCTTCGCCCAGAAGACAATCTATGTCGAGCGCAATCTCAAGGAGGTCACTATCAAGCCCAAGAAACAGCGCTATAAACGCAAAGGCAACCCTGCGGTGGAACTGATGCGCAAGGTCATCCAGGCCAAGGGTGATCACGACATCCGTCGAAACGATTTCGTAAGCTACTACAAGTATCAGCGCATCACCTCTGGTCTGAACAACATCACCAAGGAGATGGCTGATTCGATGAAGATTCTTCAGTCTCCGATTTTCAAGCGTCAGGTGGAATATTGTCCGCAGACGGATAAGTACATCCTCCCGCTACACTACACCGAGTCTGTGACGCAGCACATCTGGCGCCGTGAGCCTTCGGCAGAGCGTAACTTCGTCCTTGGGACCAACAGCGAGGGCATTACCGATCTGCTGCCCATTGGCGAAAACATCAACACCATCATCGCCAGCGTCTTTTCTGATGTCAACATCTATGACGACGTGCTCAACCTGCTTGAGCGGCGTTTCACGAGCCCCCTGTCGTCGCGTGCGGCCATCTCGTTCTTCCAGTTCTTCATCGAGGACACGGTGGAAGTGGATTCCAAACGCTGCATCCAGCTGAGCTTTGTGCCTCAGAACCCGCAGGACTTCGGGTTGAGCGGTCGCATCTGGATTCTCAATGACAGCACTTATCGTGTGCATAAATGCCTACTCTCTCTCCCCATCCGTTCGAGTGTAAACTACATCAATCACCTGGCTCTGGAGCAGCGCTTCACCGACCTCCCGAACGGACAACGCGTCCTCCAGACCGACGATATGTTTGCCGAGCTGGGCATACTGAAGGGACAGCGCTTCTTCATGGTTCACCGCGCCACTCAATACACATCCATCAGCACCGATTCCATCGCTGACGACCTCTTCCGCAAGAGTGACAAGCTGCGCGAGGGGAACAACCACGTCAAATCGCAGGAGTTCTGGGCACAGCATCGTGTGGACACGCTGACGCGCGCCGAGAACAACCTCAAGGATATGGCGTCCTCCATCCGCAGTCTGCGGGGCAGCGGCTGGTTCCTGTATGCCACGCGCGTTGTCATCAACAACTATCTTGAGACATCTGCCACACCTGAGAAGAACCTTCTGGACATAGGCCCGCTCATGTCCACCATCTCCCATAACGAGATTGACGGCTATCGCTTCCGGCTGGGCGCTCAGACAACGGCACACCTGAATCCCCACCTGTTCTTCAAGGGCTATGCTGCCTATGGCAAACGCAGTCGGAACTGGTATGGGTTGGGCGAGATAGAATATTCGTTCCTGCGCAAACAGGAGTCGCCTCATGAATATCCCCGCCACAGTATTCTCATACAGGCTCAGAAGGATGTCTTCAGCCCCTCGGATCTGATGTGGCAGCATGGACGTGACAAGGACAATGTGTGGACCTCGTTCAGATGGCAGACGGTCGATCACATGATGTTCCAGCGCCACGCACTCATGCGCTACGAGGTGGAAACGAACAACTATCTCGGTCTCAAGCTTCAGACGAAGATGACTGAGGTAAAGCCTTGTGGAGCTTTGTTTTACCGCAGGTTGAATGGCGAATATGTTGACCATCTGCGCATGGCCGAGATTCAGGCATCACTCCGATGGGCTCCAGGCGAAGAAGTCATCAACTCCAAGCAGCGCCGCATGGTGGTGCACCACAACAATCCCGTGTTCACGCTGTCCCACACCATGGGGCTCAAGGGCATCTTCGGGAGCGACTACCACTACAACGTCACCGAGCTGACTGCCTTCCAGCGACTGTGGCTGAACTCCTACGGCCGTATCGATTTCAACCTCCGCGGAGCGGTGCAGTGGAATCGCGTGCCGTTCCCACATCTGCTGATGCCTGTCGCCAACCCCTCGTATATCGTCACGCGCGATATGTTCAATATGGTCAACAACCTCGAGTTCGTGAATGACCGCTATCTCTCTCTCATGATTGAATGGGACCTGTCGGGAAAAATCCTCAACCGCATTCCGCTTATCAAGCACCTGAAATGGCGCGAAATCATCGGATTCAAGATGCTCTATGGCCACTTGTCCGACAAGAACAATCCTGCCCTTCATCCGGGCGCCACTGACCTGTTTGAGATGCCAAGCCGCAACGGCGTGTCCATCGTCCACCCGATGACCGACACGCCCTATATGGAGCTGGATGTGGGATTGCACAATATCCTGAAATTCATCCGAGTCGATTACGTCTATCGACTCAACTACCACCACTATCCTGACGTGAAGCGGCACGGATTCCGTGTCGGCGTAATGTTCGACTTCTGATTCTTGTAACCGCCGATGAGCAGCCTCAGTTCCGATGACCTTCTGCAACGCATACGTGAGCATGTGAAGCTTTCGACAGCCGAGCAATTCCGGCTGACGGTGTTGCTGTCCATTCCGGCCATTCTCGCTCAGGTGTCCACCATCCTGATGTTCTACATTGACGATGCCATGGTGGGCAGTCTGGGTGCCAAGGCTTCTGCGTCCATCGGTATCATCGCCACGACGACGTGGCTGTTCTGGAGCATCATCTCGTGTGTGGCAACAGGTTTTTCCGTTCAGGTGGCTCATCTCGTGGGCGCCAACGACATCTCCAGCGCACGTTCTGTTTTCCGACAGAGTATTGTGGCGTCGCTGGCCGTAGCCGTGCTGACCATGGCTGTCGGCGCGGCGATTTCGTTTGAGTTGCCTTATTGGCTTGGCGGCACCGAAGATATAGCCCACGACGCCTCCATCTACTTTCTGATATTCGTGTTGGGCGCTCCCGTGTACATGGTCAACATGCTGGCATCGTCCATGTTGCGTTGTGCGGGAAACATCAAGGTGCCGTCAATGGGCAACATGCTGATGTGCCTCTTGGACGTGGCCTTCAACTTCTTCCTGATATTCCCGACTCGCATCCTTGACGTACGCCTGCTGACCCTTCACTTTCAGCTCACGCTCCCCGGCTTCGGCCTGGGTGTTCCGGGGGCTGCCATCGGGACACTGTTAGCCGAGGTCATCATCACCGCGTATCTGATGTGGTATGCCTCCGTGCGCTCTAAGGAGCTGCGGCTGGTTGACGAGTCTGGTTCCTTCATGCCAGAAATGCTCACACTCCGCCGGGCCCACAACATCGCTGGCCCCATCTTCTTCCAGCGTGTGCTGATGAACGCCGCACAGATCGTCACCACGATTATCGTGGCGCCTCTGGGCGCTGTCGCCATTGCGGCGAACGCCCTCGGCATCACGGCAGAAAGCCTCTGTTACATGCCAGGCTACGGCATCGGCGAGGCTGCCACGACGCTAGTCGGGCAGAGTCTGGGGGCACAACGTCTGCGCCTGACCGAGCGTTTTGCGTGGATGACCACCATCGTGGGCATTGTTGTCATGACGCTCATGGGCGTCGTCATGTACATGGCAGCTCCCCTGATGATGGCATCCCTCTCACCCGACGAGGCCGTCCGAAAGTTGGGGACAGAGTGCTTGCGCATCGAGGCTTGGGCTGAGCCGGGCTTCGCGGCATCCATCGTGGCCATGAGCTGTTTCATAGGAGCGGGCGACACACGCAAGCCGGCCTTCATGAATCTCTTCTCCATGTGGGTCGTGCGCGTCACCCTGGCAGCCCTTCTGGCGCCTCACTATGGACTTCACGGCGTATGGCTCGGCATGGCCATCGAGCTCACGTTCCGCGGCTTCATCTTCCTCCTGCGCCTCAAGTTCGGGCACTGGCTCTATAAACGTGAACAAACGACATAAACATTATAACTATGCATCTCATCAAAGACCAGTCTTTTGGCGGCGAACGCCCGCTGTTTGCACAACACGATTTACGCATCGAGAACGTCACCATTACTGAGGGCGAGAGCGGCATCAAATGCTGCCGCAATATCGAGGCCGACCGTTGCCGTTTCATCGGGAAATACCCCTGGTGGCACGTTGATGGGTCGCTCATCACCAACTGCTTCTTCGAGGTCACCTCCCGCTCTGCGATATGGTACAGCAACGACATGGTGATGCGCGACAGCATCATCGATGCGCCCAAGTTCTTCCGTGAGATGCGCGGCTTGACCCTGGAGAACGTGCAGCTCAACGATGCCGACGAGACCTTCTGGCGCGTGCGCGACTTGACGATCCGCAACGTCCGTCTGCAGGGCGGCACCTATCCCTTCATGTTCTGTGAGAATGTTGATGTTGACGGCTTGGAGAGCGATTCCAACTATGTCTTTCAGTATGTCCGCAACGCTGTCGTGCGCAACGCACGCATCACCACCAAGGATGCGTTTTGGGAAACTGAGAACGTCACTATTTACGACTCAGTCCTTGATGGCGAATATCTGGGCTGGCACTCCAAGAACCTGCGCCTCGTCCGCTGCCATATCGCCGGCGAACAGCCTCTCTGCTATATCGACGGCATCACCCTCGAGGACTGCACCTTCGACCCCGCCTGCGACCGCGCCTTCGAAGACAGCTGCAACATCGATGCCACCATCAAAGGCACCATCACCGAAATCAAGAACCCCGTCAGCGGCATCATCAGAGCTGACAAGGTTGGCACCGTAACAATCGACGAGAACATCCTTCCCCCCGCCTGTTGCCAGGTAGTAGTTAAGAGTTAATAGTTGAGAGTTAGTTGTTTTTCTCAGAACGAAGCGAGTTTGATGAACTGCAAGTTAAATTGTTTAGTAGATATGGATATGAAGACAGTTTTCACCATAGCTGCGGCAGCTGCGTTGGCAGTCTCGCCCCTGCAGGCACAGTCCCAGAGCGATGTGCCCGTAGAACAAGGCCCCTTCGAGGCATCATGGGAAAGCCTAAAAGGGTGGGAGTGCCCCGCCTGGTTCCGCGATGCCAAGTTCGGCATCTGGGCACATTGGGGCCCGCAATGCCAAGCCGAGGCCGGCGACTGGTACGGGCGCGGCATGTACCAGGAAGGCGGATGGCAGTATAAGTACCACGTTGAGCATTTTGGGTCGCCCGCAGAGTTCGGCATGAAGGACCTTTGCCATGCGTGGAAGGCAGAGCGCTGGAATCCGGAGGCCTTAGTGAAACTCTATAAGGAGGTGGGAGCCCAGTTCTTCTTCACGTTGGGACAGCACCACGACAACTTCGACCTATGGGACAGCCCCTATCAGGAATGGAACTCTGTGCGCGTGGGACCACATCGCGACATCGTGGGCGAGTGGGCCAAGGCATGTAAGAAATACGGGCTACCGTTGGGGGTCAGCATCCACGGTTCCCACGCATGGACATGGTTCGAGGGCGCACAACTATTCGACGGGAACCTGACGAAAGAGGACGGCTACACGTTGAACGCCGACGGCACCGAGAAATGGTGGAAGGGACTCGACCCGCAGGAACTCTACGCCCAACGCCACGAGCACAGCACAGGTTGGGACCAATCGCGCAGCATACACGGGCAGTGGGAGTGGGCCAACGGAGCCTCGCTGCCATCTGAAGGCTACAAACGCAAGTTGCAGAACCGCGTGCTGGAACTCATCAACGACTACGACCCGCAGATGCTCTACTTCGACGACACCGTGCTCCCGTTCTACGGCTGCGACGACCAAGTGGGGCAGAACATCCTCGCACATTTCTACAACCATAGTGCCAACCGCCACGGCGGCAGACAGCAGGTGGTGGCGATGGGCAAGATCCTGAACGACGAGCAGAAGCAGCTGATGCTGTGGGATGTTGAACGCGGCGTGCCAGACCGCGCTCAAGCGCTACCCTGGCAGACATGTACGTGCATCGGTTCGTGGCACTACGACCGCGGAATCTACAATCGCAACGGCTATAAGACGGCCGATCTCGTGGTGAAGATGCTGGTGGACGTGGTGAGCAAGAACGGCTGTCTCCTGCTGAGCATCCCCCTGCGCGGCGACGGCAGCATCGATGAGAAGGAGCTCGCCATCCTGCACGATCTGAAGGAATGGATGGATGTCAACGGTGAGAGCATCTTCGGCACACGCCCCTGGACCACCTTCGGCGAAGGGCCGCTGGCCGAGACCTCGAACCCGTTGAATGCGCAGGGCTTTAACGAAGGACTGAAATATACCGCGCACGACATACGCTTCAACACGAAGAAGGACATCGTCTATGCCACCCTCATGGGATGGCCGCAGGACAACGCCGTCACCATCAAAAGCTTTGCCACCGCCTCCGTCCACATGCAAGGGAAGCGTGTGCGCAGCGCCAAGCTCCTGGGCTATGGCAAGGTGCCTTATACCGTTGATGCCGAGGGCCTGCACGTGACCCTCCCCGCAGCCCGTCCCGGAGGCAACATTGCTCCCGTACTCGCTATCAGAGTGAAATAGATCGCGTTGTTTGTCTTTTTGCTTTGCGGAGGCTCTGCAATTGTGCTGTTTCTTGATGCATCCTTTATGAGATAAGGATGAGTCCTTCATGCAACAAGGATGTATCCTTCATGTGAAAAGGATGTATCCTTCATGCAACAAGGAAAAGGAGGCGTGTGTAGACAGTAAGTTCTTGCTTAGATGAAGTTCACTTCAGGATAAATCCTGATGCCGAAGCGGGATTCAACATCTGCTTGAATGGCTTCACATAAGTTGCTGATATTCTTTCCTGTTGCGTCTCCGAGATTAACAAGGACAAGCGCTTGTTTCTCATAGACTCCAGCAGGTCCCAGGGCACGGCCTTTCCAGCCACATTGCTCAATCATCCAGCCTGCGGGAATCTTCACATGGTCGGCATCGACATCGTAGTGAGGTGCTTGAGGATAGTCCCTTGCGATGCGCTCGAACGTGCTGCGGGGTATAATAGGATTCATGAAAAAGCTGCCAGCATTACCCAATACAGCAGGGTCTGGTAGCTTTTCGCGACGTATGTCGATGATCAAATTGCGCAGTTGTGAGGCGGTGAGGTTGTAGTCTTCAATTCCCGCGCGTTCTATAGCGGCACGCAAGCCTCCATATTCAAGGTTCGGGCGGAAGCTGTGTGAGAGCCTAAAGTGAACGTAAGTGACGGCGTAGCGTCCCCTGAGTGATGTCTTGAAGATGCTGTTCCGGTAGCCGTACTGGCACTCGTCTGCGGTGAAGTGGCGAATCTCGCCTGTCTGCAGATCCACGGTGTCAACGAAGATAATAAAGTCTTTGGCCTCGGAACCGTAAGCGCCGATGTTCTGCACAGCCGAAGCGCCCACTTCACCCGGTATGAGGGATAGATTCTCTAAACCATACCAATTACTATCCACGGCGTACTGCACCCAGTCGTCCCACGTGATGCCTGCACTCACGCGGACATAGACGTAATCGTTCTCGTCGGCAGTAACCTCAATCTTTTTCATCCGAGAATGAAGGATTGTGCCTTCAAAGTTATTGAGGAACAGCAGGTTGGAGCCGCCTCCGATATGGAGCAGAGGAGAATTGTCACCATTCTCAATACGTTGACGGACGAACGCCTGTAGTTCTTCTACAGAGTCGTACTCAACGAAGTGGGTTGCACGTGCATCGATGCCGAACGTGTTGTGAGGCAGTAGTGAATAGTTATCTTGTGAGTTCATGTCTTTGGGTATGTCTTATCAGTTCTCGAACACAATCAGCCGCCATTGACCTCCGTCGAAATGGAAGGTGAACAGATTCTGAAGTCCGTTGTTAATCCCTCGCATCTGCAAAATGATGTGCGTGGGTTTGCCATAGGTCTGTCCATAGTTGATGTTGGTGAGTACGCTCTGCGGTATCTCGGGCTGGAACTCAAACCATTGGTCGGCATTGATGTTGCCTCTGATGGGTTCGTACTCATTCTCTTCGTCGTAGGTGACATAACGCAGAAGATTGGATACATGCTGTCGCTGATATACACTATCGGCGGTGAACTTGGCATAAAAATCGTAGAATTCGCCGAGCTCAACATGGTCGAAGGGGAGGATGCGTTCCTCGGTGAGGAACCATTGTCGGGAGATGCTGTCGCGCTCAAACTGAAAGCGGTTGACCTGACGGCTATGCAAATAGATTTGCTCCACACATGCCCTGTTAAGAGCCGTGTCCTGGGCGATGTCCATCTGGCGATGGGAGGTCCATAGGACTGTGCAGAAATCTTGTTGCAGGAACAGGTAGTGGTGTTTCCATTCGCCTTGACGGACGGTACGCTGGGTGCCATCTGCTTCCACGACAGGAAGGGGAAAACGGACACGATTGCGCTGGAGGCGGTTGCTTTGATCGAAATTGAAGATGAAGTCTCCGAAGAACTCGTCAACAGAGGCGGGCATAGGTGTTTGGTCGGTCTCACGGTCGAGCAAGAGCGTGTCGGCATCTTCGAGGAGCGAGTCGGCCATGAGCGTGTCCGTAGTCTCATCTGTAGTTCCGAAAGCTGATTTCCTTTGTTGGTTCCAGCAAGCACCCAGGATCATGCAGCAGCCAATGACGGTTACGACGGCAGCTATTTGACGTTTCATAAAAGACGTATTTTGCTTTTTCTTTTGGTAAAATCGTGCAAAAGTACACCTTTTTACTCGAGAATACACACTTTTTACAAAGAAATGCCTATCTTTGCACCGTTTTTCTGAAGATATATCAATACAACATCATCATTATGCTGGAAAAAATACAACAAATCCTTGAAGAGGTGAAGCAGCTATCTGCTACGACACCCGAACAGGTGGAGGCACTTCGCATCAAGTATCTCAGTAAGAAAGGTGAGATTAGTGCGCTCATGGACGAGTTCCGCACGGTGCCTGCCGAGATGAAGAAGGAGGTGGGCATTCGCATCAACGAGTTAAAAAACCTTGCTACCGAGCGCATCAACGAGCTCAAGGCCACGACAGCTGCCAGTGAGACGGTAGCCGACGACCTCGACCTCACACGCACGGCTTACCCCATACCCTTGGGAACGCGTCATCCGCTGACAATCGTGAAGAATGAGATCGTGGACATCTTCTCACGTCTTGGCTTCACGCTCGCTGAGGGTCCTGAGGTGGAAGATGATTGGCACGTCTATTCGTCCATGAACTTTGCCGATGACCATCCTGCGCGCGACATGCAGGATACTTTCTTCGTAGAGGCTCACCCCGACATCATCCTGCGTTCACACACTTCCAGCGTGCAAGCTCGTGTGATGGAAAAGCAGCAACCACCCATCCGCGTCATCTGTCCGGGACGAGTCTATCGCAACGAGGCCATCAGCGCCCGGGCTCATTGCTTTTTCCATCAGGTGGAAGGCTTGTACATCGACAAAAATGTGAGCTTCAAGGATTTGAAGCAGGTGCTCTTGCTGTTTGCGCAGGAAATGTTTGGTCCCGATACTCAGATTCGTTTGCGTCCCAGCTTCTTCCCCTTCACAGAGCCCTCGGCTGAGATGGACGTCAGTTGCACCATCTGCGGCGGCAAAGGCTGTTCCATGTGTAAGGGTTCTGGTTGGCTCGAGATTCTCGGTTGCGGTATGGTTGACCCTGCTGTCCTGGAGGCCAATGGCATAGACAGTTCCATCTATACCGGCTACGCTTTCGGTATGGGTATTGAGCGCATAGCCAACCTGAAGTACCAAGTGAAGGACCTGCGCATGTTCTCCGAGAACGACGTTCGTTTCCTCGAGGAGTTTACTGCCGCCAACTAAGGGCTGTGGCTATTAGCTGTTGGCCTTATACTCTGAAACGAACTTCACCCCCTTCACTCATTCTCCCGTGAGGGAGACAGAGTGGCCCCCATAATCTCTTTAACTCTACTACAGATTTGCTCACTCTCCGCTCCCTTTCACTCGCCTTTGGCGACCGACAATTGTTTAACGGCCTCGACCTCATAGTAGATCGGGGCCAGTTGGTTGGTCTTTCAGGCGAGAGTGGGTGTGGCAAGACATCGCTACTGCGCGCCATACTTGGCTTTGTGCCTCTCACATCAGGCGTCATCGAGGTCTGCGGTCTCCCGCTAGATATTCATCATGTTCATGAGATTCGTCGTCAGACTGCTTATGTTCCTCAAGAATTGCAGCCGCCCGCCGATGACGGAGCATCGCTCATAGCGCTGACGCATACGCTGGTGCACAACCGAGAGACGTTCTCGCCTAAACGGGAGGACCTGGAGAATGTGCTTTCCTCGCTTGGCCTTGAAGCCGATCTCCTCTCGTTGGATGCAGCCAAGCTGTCGGGAGGCCAGCGCCAACGCATTCTTCTGGCATCAGCACTCGCGCTGCCGAAACCATTGTTGCTGTTGGACGAACCCACCTCGGCACTCGATGAGGACAGCAGTCAGCGTGTGGCACAGGCGCTTATTCATGCCTGTCACGACGAAGGACGATCGGCACTTGTCGTCTCCCACGACCCTGTGCTACTCCGCTTCTGTGACAAAGTCGTTACACTTACATAATCTCCTTTGCTTATGCTTGTCGCTCTCATTCAACAATCCTGCACGGCTGATGTTGCGGTTAACAAGAAACACCTGGCTGAGAATATTGCCGAGGTGTCTGCTCGTGGTGCCCAGCTCGTTGTGCTGCAGGAGCTCCATAACACGCCTTACTTCTGTCAGGTGGAATCGGTTGACAATTTCGATGCTTCAGAACCAATTCCCGGGCCATCCACCGAGTTCTTTGGCGCGTTGGCTCGCAAGCATGGGGTCGTCATCGTGACGAGCCTCTTCGAGCGCCGTGCAGCAGGGCTCTACCACAACACAGCCGTTGTCATCGAGAAGGATGGCAGCATCGCAGGCATTCATCGCAAGATGCACATTCCTGATGACCCGGCCTACTACGAGAAGTTCTACTTCACGCCCGGCGATCTCGGTTTCCGCCCAATCAAGACTTCTGTCGGCAATTTGGGTGTGCAGGTGTGCTGGGATCAGTGGTACCCTGAAGGCGCCCGTCTGATGGCGCTTGCAGGTGCGGATCTCCTCATCTATCCCACAGCGATCGGTTACGAGAGTAGCGACTCGCCCGAGGAGCAGGCTCGTCAACGTCAGGCTTGGCAGCTCGTGCAACGGGGACATGCAGTAGCCAACGGGCTGCCCGTTGTGACGGTAAACAGGGTGGGGCATGAGGCCGACCCCAGCGGACCGACCAACGGCATCCAGTTCTGGGGCTCCAGCTTCGTGGCCGGGCCACAAGGCGAATTGCTGGCCGAAGCTTCACAGTCAGAGCCCGAGAACATCATCGTAGATATCGACCTCCAGCGCTCGGAACAAGTGCGCCGCTGGTGGCCTTTCCTCCGTGATCGACGCATCGATGCGTATGATGATCTTCTTCTCCGCTTCCGCGATAAACCGTTCCATTCAACAGCGCATAATCCGTGAAATTCACGGCCCCAAAATACGGTTAAATGGCAATACACTTCACTCCTTCAACGCCTACGATTAGCGATCTCACGCTACACCTGCAGATGCCAGAGGCACCTGGCCCTGAACAGACAGAGATTCGTTCCACGTTTTTCCCTGCGGAGTGGTTTCCGCAAAGCGGCGTGCAGCTGACATGGCCTCATGCCGCTACCGACTGGGCCTACTTGTTGGACGAAGTGGATGATTGTTTCATTCGTATCGCGTTGGAAATCCTTGTGCGTAATGAGCTCCTGCTCATCGTAACTCCTGAACCCGACCGAATCAAGGCTCTCTTTCATGAGCGCATACCCTCCCGTTTGCTCGCTCATGTCCGCTATTTTGAGTGTCCGACCAACGACACCTGGGCGCGCGACCACGGCTTCCTGACGCTGATGACCGAGGGCGGTCCCCGTCTGCTCGATTTCTGCTTCAACGGATGGGGCAACAAGTTCCCCGCTGACCTTGATAATGCTATCAATGCCCAAATGGTCAATAGCCAATTGCCCGATAGTCCAATCGTAAAAGGTCTTTATGAGCCTCACCTTGACTTTGTGTTTGAGGGTGGCAGCATCGAGAGCGACGGACGCGGCACATTGATGACGACCAGCGAATGTCTGCTCTCGCCAAACCGCAATCCTGACCTCAATCGTCTGCAAATTGAGGAGCGTCTGTTGCACTATTTCCATGCGGAGCGCGTCCTGTGGCTCGACCACGGATACCTCGCCGGTGACGACACCGACAGCCATATCGACACACTTGCTCGCTTCTGCCCGAACGGCACGATTGCCTACGTCCAATGTACGGACAAATCAGATGAACACTACCCGGCGCTCAAGGCGATGGAACAGCAGCTGCAATCCTTCGTCGTGCCGCAGGCAGTCTCATCAGGGGATCCTGATGCTGGCACCCATACTTATCAACTTATTCCTCTGCCATTGCCCGAGCCCATCTACGACCCCGAAGACGGGCACCGCCTGCCTGCCACCTATGCCAACTTCCTCGTCATCAATGGCGCTGTGCTCATGCCTACGTATGGACAGCCGGCCAATGACGAATTGGCTCGCATGCAGTTGCAGAAGGCGTTTCCCAAGTACGACATCGTGCCGATTGACTGCCGCGTACTCATCCGCCAACACGGTTCCCTCCATTGTTCAACAATGCAGTTCCCTGTGGGCGTGCTGAGCTAATCCCAAAAGTTACAGTTTAGTTTTCCGCTTTACCGACAATCACCTTGATCTTGACGATGCGACGTTCGTCCATCTCCATGACCTCAAAGGTGTAGCGACCGTGCTGAATGCGCTCGTGCTCCTGAGGAAATTCGCCTTTGATTTCCAAGAGCAGACCAGCGAGCGTGTCGGCATCAGCAGCAATGTCGTCGAAGGCATCCTCTGGCAGCTGCATAATCTTGCGGAAGTCGGTGAGGAGTGTCTTAGCTTCGAAGATATAGGTGTTCTGGTTCAAGCGTGTGTAGGGACGTTCATCATCGTCGTACTCGTCGTTGATCTCGCCCACAATTTCCTCGATGAGATCCTCCATCGTCACGAGACCGCTGGTGCCGCCGAACTCATCCACTACGATGGCGATGTGCACTTTCTGGGCTTGGAAGTCGCGCAGCAAATCATCTATCATCTTGGTCTCGGGCACGAATGTCGCGGGCCTTACCAGCGTCTGCCATCGGAAGTTGGCCGGCTTGTTGAGGTGGGGCAGGAGATCCTTGATGTATAGGATGCCGCGAATATTGTCCTCGGTATCGGCATAGACGGGAATACGGGAGTAGTTGTTCTCTACGATGCACTTGATGACTTCCGGGAAAGGAGTCTTAATGTCGAGGTCAACCATATCCACGCGCGGAGTCATCACCTCGCGAGCCATCTCTCCGCCGAAACGGATGATGCCCTTGAGCATCTGCTGTTCCTCGGCAATCTCCTTCTTGTCGGTGAGTTCCAGGGCCTGCTCCAGATCATCTACCGAGAGCTGCTGACTGGAATGGATGTGTTCGGTGATACGTCCCGACTTGAGCAGCAGCCAACTGACAGGCCACCACACCTTAACTAATATGGTATATGCGGGCGCACAGAGGCGGGCCATCGCCAACGGCTTTTGCGTGGAAGCTATTTTGGGCATCACCTCGCCAAAGAGCAGCAGCAGGAAGGTCAGCAGGACTGTCATGAATAAGAACTCCAACCAGGTATTACCGCCGAAATCTATGGTTTCATGGAAGAAATAGTTCAGCAGCATGATGATGGCCACATTCACGAAGTTGTTGGAACAGAGAATGGTGGCCAGCAGACGTTCGCTGTCGGCTAACAGGTTGAGAATATGTTTGTCCGAGGGGTGGCCTTCCTCCTCAATTTTGCTCATGTCGGAGGGCGAAAGTGCGAAGAAGGCTATCTCGCTGCCGCTGACAAAGGCCGAGCATACGAGCAGGAACAAGGCTATCCCTAATGCAACAAGGGCCCCCGTCGAGGGAGCCACCAACTCAATGCCGCTAAATAATGCTATGATGCTTGACGTGTCCAAGGTTCAATGTTTAACTTTCCTTCGCAGGGAACAGTTCCAGCTGGTCGGCCCAAATCTCGGTCACGTAGCGGGTGATGCCCTGCTTGTCCTCATAGGAGCGGCTCTGTATCTTGCCCTCCACATAGATGAGGTTTCCTTTCTTCACATACTTTTCCACCGTCTCAGCCAGCTTACGCCAGAAGATGATGTTGTGCCACTCGGTGCGCTCGGGCACCTGAGTGCCGTTGGACAGCGTGTAGCCACGCTCGGTAGTTGCCAGACGCACCTGAGCCACGCAGACACCCTGATCCACGTAGCGAATGTCAGGCTCTTTGCCTACGTAACCTAAGAGGATAACCTTGTTGACTGTAGCCATGTTCGTGTGCGTTAAATGATAATATGTGTGAAACTTCCGTTCAAAATGTTCCGCAAAGGTACATATTATTCTTGAAAAGCAAGCGTCATGAATGTATTTTTTTAATTTTTTCCTTTGCTACGGGATGAAAAACGAAAATCTGTTTGCCCACGTTTGAACTTTGTTATAAATTTGCCACGTATTATTTGAACACATAACAATCGTTTTCCATGTCAATTTGGATTTTCTTCAAGCTTCTGGGCTCGCTGGCATTGCTCATGTTCGGTATGAAGACCATGAGTGAAGCCTTGCAGAAAATGGCGGGTCCCCAGTTGCGTCATGTCCTTGGCGCGATGACCACAAACCGCTTCACGGGAATGCTCACAGGTACGTTGGTGACAGCTTCTGTGCAGTCCTCCACCGCTACGACGGTGATGACCGTTTCATTCGTGAATGCAGGTTTGCTGACCTTGGCACAGGCAATCTCCGTCATCATGGGAGCCAATATCGGAACCACGCTGACGGCGTGGATCATGTCGGCCGGTATGTCGTTTGACATCACCAGCGCCGTCTATCCGGCATTCTTTTTAGGCATTATCCTGATTTATCAAAAGAAATACCGCTACATCGGAGACTTCTTGTTCGGCCTTTCGTTCCTGCTATTGGGTTTGGGAACCTTGCGCGCGACAGGCACCGAGATGCACCTTGGACAGAATCAGGCGCTGCTCGACTTCTTCGCTTCATTTGATTCAACAGCATTCTCCACCACGCTTATCTTCCTGCTTTTGGGCGGTATCATGACATTCTGCGTGCAATCGTCTGCAGCTGTGATGGCTATCACGATGATTCTGTGTTCCAGCGGCGCGCTGCCCATCTATCAGGGTATCGCGCTCGTCATGGGTGAGAACATCGGCACCACAATCACGTCCAACCTGGCTGCCTTGTCGGCCAACACGCAGGCTCGCCGCGCTGCTTTCTCCCACATGTTCTTCAACTTCTTCGGCGTCATCTGGATCCTGTTTGTTTTCAGACCTTTCATCGACCTCGTCTGCGGTTTTGTGGGCTACGACGTGACCATGACCAAGGACAGCGTTGACATAAACACTTTCATGGCCAATGCCGCCAAGCTGAGTTTCGTGCTGGCTGCCTTCCACACATGCTTCAATGTGGCAAACACATCCATCCTGATATGGTTCATTCCTCAGATAGAGAAACTCGTCTGCTGGATTATCAAGCCAAAGAAGGTTGACGAGGAAGAGGACTTCCGCCTGCATTTCATCACAGCCGGCTTCATGAAGACTCCCGAGCTCTCCGTGTTCGAGGCGCAAAAGGAGATACAGTCCTTCTCAGACCGTATGCAGCGTATGTTCTCCATGGTTCGCGAACTGCTTTTACTCAGCGCCACCAATACAGGCAAGAAGAAAGCCAATCAGGAAACCGAATTCAACAAGCTCTTCACCCGCATTGAGAAGTATGAGAGCATCTCCGACAACATGGAACTGGAGATTGCCAACTATCTCGATCAGGTGAGCGATGCACACCTCTCCGACGAGACAAAGGCCAAGATTCGTGCCATGCTCCGTGAGATCTCTGAGCTCGAGAGTATCGGTGACGCCTGCTACAACATGGCTCGCACAATCAGCCGTAAATACCAGGGTAAGGAAGACCACTTCACCGAGGGCCAATATACCCATCTGCACCAGATGATGGAGCTGACGGATAACTCGTTGACGCTGATGAACCAGCTCATGAGCGGCCGCAAGGAAGCATACGATGTCAACCGCACGCTCAACACCGAGCACGAGATCAACAACTACCGCAACCAGCTCAAACAGCAGAACATCATCGATGTCAACAACCATGAGTACACCTACGCTGTGGGCACCATTTACATGGACCTCATCAACGAGTGCGAGAAACTTGGCGACTATGTTGTCAACGTCGTAGAGGCTCGCATGGGCACCAGATTATAAGAAAGATAAAAAGGACGATGATCAAGAATATAGCTTTTGATTTCGGCGGCGTGCTCTTCGACTTGGATTACGAGGGGGCTATCGTAACCTTTCACAAAATAGGGCTTCAGGATGCTGAGCAGCGTCTGGACCGCTATCATCAGCGTGGTGTGTTTGAGCAATTGGAATGCGGGCACATCAGCCCGGATGCGTTCCGCGAAGAGCTGGGGCGCATGTGTGGCCGCACGCTGACGCACGAGGAGGTGATGAGCGCTTGGCTGGGCTATGTCGGTGCACCTGTGGATGAGCATAAGCTGGCTTTCCTGGACGAGCTGCGGGGTAGGGGATACCGCACCTTCCTGCTCTCGAACACCAACCCGTTCGTGCAGTCGTGGGCTGAGAGTTCTCAGTTCAGTCCGGCAGGCAGACCGCTAAGCGACTATCTGGAGAAATGCTATTGCTCCTTCGAGGTCGGAATCATGAAACCCGACCCAGCTTTCTTCCAGTATATGCTGGACGATGCGCGCATTCTGCCTGAAGAGACATTGTTCCTCGACGACAGCCCAGCCAACATTGCGGCAGCTGTAGCCTTCGGGATTCAGACACATCTCGTGGAAAAGAATGGGAATTGGATTCCCACAGTAGAGAAAATTATCAACAAATAATGAGATACAAAGTGAAACCGATTATTATAGCTTTGTTCCTTTTGACAGGAAACAATTGTATGGCTCAGGAGCTATTCCCAACTGATGACGAGGAAGCAGACACACTCCGCGAGGTTGTGGTCCGTCCGGACAGCCTGTTGCCGATAGACCGGGTGCTGCAGGAGACTTTGAAGAAGAACCGTCAGCCGAGCATCCCAACCATCAGCGACCTGCTTGAGAAGATCAAGCCCGGTCTGAATGATATCATCATGCACCCGACAGCCATCAAACAGCGCAAGAAGGAGAGAAGGATGAAGCGACTGATGAAGACGCTGAATAATTACGACAAGGTGCGTACCTTCGACGAACTCCTCCACGATGCTTACGAGCAGCAGATGCTGGAAGACTCCCTGGCCCGCATGAAGACGGGAAAATAGCCCCAAATTCTGTTTTCCGTTTGAATTAACTTTTTTATGCACATTATTTTTGGCCACGTGCAGGAAAAGGCGTATTTTCGCGGCATCATTCTGATGAATTAAACCAAATACATCAACTCCAAAATCATAGATTTATGAAGAAGTACAATTTTAATGCCGGCCCTTCGAAGCTTCCGCGTGAGGTGATGGAGGCCACGGCTGCTGCGTGCCTCGACTTTGAGGGCAGCGGCCTCTCACTGATGGAAATGAGCCATCGCGCCAAGAACTTCCAGCCCGTTGTTGACGAGGCTGTAGCGCTGTTCAAGGAGCTTCTCGACATCCCCGAGGGCTACAGCGTCATCTTCCTCGGTGGCGGTGCAAGCCTGCAGTTCTGCATGGTGCCCTACAACTTCCTTGAGAAGAAGGCTGCTTATCTGAACACCGGCGTTTGGGCTACCAAGGCCGAGAAGGAAGCGAAACTCTTCGGCGAAGTCGTAGAGGTGGCTTCCAGCAAGGACAAGAACTTCACCTATATCCCCAAGGAGTTCACCATTCCCACCGATGCCGACTATTTCCACATCACGACCAACAACACCATTTATGGCACCGAGATTCTGAAGGACTACGACAGCCCCGTGCCCATGATTGCCGACATGAGTTCCGACATCTTCTCCCGTCCCATCGACGTGAGCAAGTACGGCATGATCTATGGCGGCGCTCAGAAGAACCTTAGTATGGCGGGTGTGACCTTCTGCATCATCAAGGAAGATCTGGTGGGCAAGGTGAGCCGTCCCATCCCCACGATGCTCAACTACCAGACCCACATCAGCAAGGGTAGCATGTTCAACACGCCTCCTACGGTGCCCATCTACTGCGCTCTTCAGAACCTCAAGTGGATCAAGAAGCAGGGTGGCGTCAAGGAGATGGAGCGCCGAGCCATTGAGCGTGCAGAGATTGTCTATGGCGAAATTGACCGCAACAAGCTGTTCGTAGGTCCCGCCGAGGCTGACAGCCGCTCGCGCATGAACATCACCTTCGTGCTGAAGCCCGAGTATCAGGATCTGCAGGACGAGTTCATGGCTTTCGCCACCAGCAAGGGCATGGTAGGCGTGAAGGGCCACCGCGATGTGGGTGGTTTCCGCGCCAGCTGCTACAACGCCATGGATCTCGAAGGCGTCAACGCTCTCGTGGCTTGCATGAAGGAATTCGAAGCAATGCATTAAATAAAAGCTTCTTTTATTATGGCTAAAGTTTTAATTGCAACTGAAAAGCCTTTCAGCGGCGTGGCCGTGAAGGGTATCAAGGAGGTTTTCGATGCTGCCGGTTATGAGACAGCCCTCTTGGAAAAATATACGGAGAAGGCACAACTGCTGGATGCTGTCAAAGACGTGGATGCTCTCATCATCCGTTCCGACAAGGTGGATGCCGAGGTGCTGGATGCTGCCAAGCAGCTGAAGATTGTCGTCCGTGCAGGAGCCGGCTACGACAATATCGACCTCGACGCAGCTACTGCTCACAAGGTGGTGGCCATGAACACGCCTGGTCAGAATGCCAACAGCGTGGCCGAGCTGGTCTTCGGACTCCTCGTCTATGCCAAGCGTAACTTCTTCAACGGCACCAGCGGCACAGAGCTCAAGGACAAGCGCCTCGGCATCCTTGCCTTTGGCAACGTGGGCCGCAATGTGGCTCGCATCGCAAAAGGTTTCGACATGCAGGTGCTGGCCTACGACGCCTACTGCCCGGCAGAGGTCATCGAAGCTGCCGGCGTGAAAGCTGTCAGCTCTCAGGAAGAGCTCTTCGAGCAGAGCGACATCGTCAGTCTCCACATCCCTGCTACCGCAGAGACGAAGCAGAGCATCAACAAGGCACTCGTCAGCAAGCTGCCCAAGGGCGGCATCCTCGTGAACACCGCCCGCAAGGAGGTTATCAACGAGCCCGAGCTGCTCGCCCTGCTGGCTGAGCGTGAGGACCTGAAGTATGTCACCGACATCAAGCCCGATGCCGACGCCGATTTCGCTAAGTTCGAAGGCCGCTACTTCACCACGCCTAAGAAGATGGGTGCACAGACCGCCGAGGCAAATGTCAATGCCGGCATCGCTGCTGCTCACCAGATTGTCGATTTCCTCGAAAAAGGCATCACCAAGTTCCAAGTGAATAAATAAAACAGATATGGCTAAGATCAAACCGTTCAAGGGCTTGCGCCCGCCTAAAGAGCTTGTAGAACAAGTGGAGAGCCGCCCCTACGACGTCCTCGAAAGCGAGGAGGCACGTGTCGAGGCAGGCGACAACGAGAAGAGCCTTTACCACATCATCAAGCCTGAAATCAACTTCCCCGTAGGCACCAGCGAGTATGATCCTCGCGTCTATGAGGAGGCAGCACGCCAGTTCCAGAAGTTCCAGGACAACGGCTGGCTGGTGCAGGACAAGGATGAGCACTACTACATCTATGCGCAGACGATGAACGGCAAGACGCAGTACGGACTTGTCATCGGCGCCTACGTGGACGACTACATGAACGGCGTCATCAAGAAGCATGAGCTCACGCGCCGCGACAAGGAAGAGGACCGCATGAAGCACGTTCGCGTGAACAACGCCAACATGGAGCCTGTGTTCTTTGCCTATCCCGACAATGCCGTGCTCGACAAGCTCATCATGCGCTATGCCGCCACGGAGCCTGAGTACGACTTCATTGCTCCTATCGACGGCTTCGGCCACAAGTTCTGGGTCATCAGCGACCCCGTCGACATCGCCACCATCACCGAGGAGTTCCGCAAGATGCCATCGCTCTACATTGCCGACGGGCACCACCGCTCTGCCGCTGCAGCCCTCGTTGGCGCTGAGAAGGCTAAGCAGAACCCCAACCATCGGGGCGACGAGGAGTACAACTACTTCATGGCTGTTGCGTTCCAGGCATCGCAGCTCACCATTCTCGACTACAACCGCGTGCTCAAGGACCTCAACGGCCTCACGAGCGAGCAGTTCCTGGATGCCCTGCGCAAGAACTTCACCGTCGTGGACAAGGGCACGGAGATCTACAAGCCTGCGAAGCTGCATGAGTTCTCGCTCTATCTCGACGGCCATTGGTTCTCTCTCGTGGCAAAGGACGGCACCTACGACAACAACGACCCCATCGGCGTGCTCGATGTCAATATCTCCAGCCGCCTGATTCTCGAAGAGATCCTGCAGCTGGGTGACCTGCGCTCCAGCAACCGCATCGACTTCGTGGGTGGCCTGCGTGGCCTCGCAGAGCTCAAACGCCGTGTGGATAGCGGCGAGATGCGCGCAGCCCTGGCTCTCTATCCCGTCTCCATGCAGCAGATTATGGACATCGCCGACAGCGGCAAAATCATGCCGCCCAAG
>CACZSQ010000012.1 GCA_902783885.1 uncultured Bacteroidales bacterium | reverse complement strand
GCTGTTAGGAATGGTCACTGAGGTCAGGCCGCTGCAATTTTGGAACGCCTTATCTCCAATGCTCGTCACGCTGTTAGGAATGGTCACAGAGGTCAGGCTGCCGCATTCATAGAACGCAGATTCGCCAATCTCGGTCACGCTGTTGGGGATGGTGACAGAGGTCATGTTTTTGCAGCTGTAACAAGCCCTGCTACCGATGCTCTCCACTCCATCGCCAAACACATACTCCTTTACTTGCTCACCAAATATTGCAGCTAATGTCGAAGAGCTTTCATAGGATTTTGATGCTATAGCATTGCTATTAATCGTCACAGAGGTCAGGCCACTACAACCAGAGAACGCATTATTTTCAATGCTCGTCACGCCGCTGGGAATGGTCACAGAGGTCAGGCCGCTGCAACCAGAGAACGCCCCATCTCCAATGCTCGTCACTTTATTTCCAATAACACATGATGTCATCACAGTGCAGTTCTTGAACGCTTCATTCTTGATACTTATCACATCCATCGTGCGCCCCTGATACTTCAAGGACGAGATGATAACGGCTGCGCCCTTGAAGAAGGCTTCATTGTATCCAGTGACAATTAAGTCGCCCTGCTCGGCGGTGTACTTGATGTCATCGATATAGAAGTGGGTATCGTCGATTTTTTGAAAGTGGTGGCCGCCATCGGCCTGGCCGTTGCCATCCACCGTGACCACGACATCGGGGACTACCGCGGGCTGATCATCATCTTTCCCACCTTGCTCTTTCTCTGTCGGGGCAGCACCCCCGTTCTCTTCATCCTTGCTGCATGAGGCGAGGTTGAACATCGTGAAGCCCAGCAACAAAGCCGAGACTGCAATCCAAGAATAATGTTTCATAGGTAGTTGTGTGATTGGTTTCTGCTGCAAATGTAGCGATTAAATCTGTTTGAGCAAAATAAAGCAGGAGAAAGTTTCCTGAATGGGATAACCGGGGCGTTTCACCGTTTCACCGTTTCCTCAGACGATTTTCATGTTTCCGGTAAAAGTCATTTCATGCTTATATATATAAATATAAAGTAAATTCACCCATTAAGCAACTCTGGCCTGTCGCATTAGAAAGCGGTTCATGAAACGGTGAAACGCCATCAAGAAAGCAGCATAATCATTATTATTCAAGTTTCGGATATAGGAATCCACTGTCTGTAAAGTGATTTACTGCTATCAAGAATTAGAGAATTAGTGAATTTTCTCAATATGCGCTACTCTATCAAATGAATTGCTGAGAATGAATAGAAAGTTTTTTGCTGGCAAAAACAAGTATATTCTCTAATTCTCTAATTCTTGACAAAAAGCACTTCCGAAACTTGAAATTATTACAAAATTTGTAAAAGAAATTCGCAGATTTGCTTGGATGGCGTAAATATTTTCGTACCTTTGCAACGTCGAAAGGGGACAGAAGACCCAGGTCTTAATGGCCGAAGACCCAGGTCTTAAGCCCCGAAGACCCAGGTCTTAAGACAAAAGCCCCTAAAGCCCCCAAGCCCCCTAAAGGGGAGTGTGGGGGAATGAAGAATGGGGAATGAAGAATGAATAAAGAGCTTTTGCTTATGATTTGAGCAGCTCGCGGGTGTGCTCCATAATCTCGAAGAGTTCTTCGACCGTGTCGGCGCGGAGCATACGGATGCGCGTCTGGCGGAAATCGGGGATGCCCTTGAAGAGCGGAGAGGCTGCCAGATGGCGGCGGACATGACGGATGCCGCTCAGCTCGCCCAGGCGAGCCACAGACGTGAGCGTCTGCTCCTTCAGGATGTCGAGCTTCCAGTCGAGAGAGAGGGCAGGCAGTTCGTCGGTCCGCAACTTCTCCGTGATCTCCCTGAAAATCCAAGGTCGCCCGAAGGTGGCGCGCCCCACCATGATGGCATCGACGCCCCAGCGCTCAAAGGCTTCGACGGCTTGCTCGGCACTGGTGATGTCGCCGTTGCCTATGATGGGGATTCTCATGCGCGGATTGTGCTTCACCTGGCCGATGAGCGTCCAGTCGGCCTGATCGGTGTACATCTGCGAGCGGGTGCGCCCGTGTATTGTGAGGGCTGAGATACCGCAGTCCTGCAGCTGCTCGGCCAGCTCCACGATGATCTTGTGCTCATGGTCCCAGCCGAGGCGTGTCTTCACGGTCACGGGCACCTGCGAGCCCACAGCGTCCACCACGGCGCGCGTGATGGCCAGCAGCTTCTCGGGATTCTGCAGCAGCCCGGCGCCGGCTCCCTTGCCTGCTATCTTCTTCACGGGGCAGCCGAAGTTCAGGTCCAGCACGTCGGGGTGGGCCTGCTCCACCACGATGCGGGCGGCATCTGCCATCGGCTCCGGCTCCTTGCCATAGATCTGAATGGCCACGGGGCGCTCTTGCTCGCACACCTCCAGCTTCTTCAGGCTTTTGTTCACCATGCGCACCAGCGCGTCAGCGGCCACGAATTCACTATACACCATGGCAGCCCCCATCTGGCGGCACAGCAGACGGAAACCGATGTCCGTCACATCCTCCATGGGAGCCAAAAACACGGGCCTCTCGCCCAAATCCAATTGTCCGATCTTCATTGCAGGGGCAAAAGTAATGTTTTTTAGGCAAACGACATCGCTGTTTGACCAAAAAACATTACTTTTGCGGCCATGAAACGCGAAGACTTTGAGATTATGGCTCCCGTGGGCTCGCGGGAGAGCTTGGCGGCAGCCCTGCAGGCAGGCGCCGACAGTGTCTATTTCGGCATTGAGCGCCTGAATATGCGCGCCCACTCGGCATCTGCCTTCACCATCAACGACTTGAAAGAGATTGCTGCTACATGTCGCGAGCACGGGGTGAAGAGCTATCTGACGGTGAACACGATCATCTACGGCGAGGACCTGCCCCTCATGCGGGAGATCCTGGATGCTGCCAAGGAGGCTGAAATCAGCGCCGTGATAGCCTCGGACATCGCCGTGATGACCTATGCCAACCGGATTGGCGTGGAGGTGCACCTCTCTACGCAACTGAATATCTCGAATATTGAGGCGCTGCGCTTCTATGCCCAGTTTGCCGACGTGGTGGTGCTGGCACGCGAGCTGAACATCCATCAGGTGCGGGAAATCCACGATGCCATCGTGGCAGAGCGCATCTGTGGCCCGAAGGGGCAGCTCATCCGCATCGAGATGTTCTGTCATGGGGCGCTGTGTATGGCTGTCTCGGGCAAGTGCTATCTCTCGCTGCAGAACACAGGGCGCTCAGCCAACCGCGGCGAATGTATGCAGATCTGCCGCCGCAGCTATGTGGTCAAGGACAAGGAAACCGACATAGAGCTGGAGGTGGACAACAAATACATCATGTCGCCCAAGGACCTGAAGACCATCCGCTTTCTGGACCAGCTCGTGGACGCGGGCGTGCGCGTGTTTAAGATTGAAGGTCGCGCGCGCGGACCCGAGTACGTGCGTACGGTGGTGGAGTGCTATCGCGAGGCATTGGACTTGAAGCTGGAAATCGAAAGGCTGAAACAGGAAGGAGGCGCCGGCGAGAAGGCTCTCGGCTTCAGCCATTACAGCTCTCAGTTGGACGGCTGGGACGCTCGCCTGGCAACCGTCTTCAACCGTGGTTTCTGGGATGGCTACTATCAGGGACAGCGTTTGGGCGAATGGACACAGGTCTATGGCTCGCAGGCCACAGAGCGCAAAGTGTATGTCGGTCGCGGCACGAAATACTATTCTCGGCTTGGCCTCGGCGAGTTCCTGCTGGAGGCTGGCGAGTTGCACGTGGGCGACAGGTTCCTGGTCACAGGTCCCACCACGGGAGCCCTCTACGGCACCATTGAGGAAATGCACGACGACTCGAACGCTGCTGTGCCCGTAGGCAAGCAGGGAGCCCATGTATCATTCAGGGTCGATGCGAAGATTCGTCCCAGTGACAAGCTCTTCCGCATCGACCCCGTAGAGAGTTGATGATTGTCTGCTGCGCTTTATTCGGCGATGAGCAGATAATAGTTTTTCTTTCCTTTCTGAACCAGCAGGTAGCGACCGTCGATGAGATCGGCGGTCGTGACGGCTTGGTCAAAGGCGGAGAGCTTCTCCTTGTTGAGGCTCACGCCGCCGCCCTGCACCATCTTGCGCATCTCGCCCTTGCTGGGGAAGCACTGTGTCTCGGCTGCCATGAGGTCGATGGCCTTGATGCCCTCGCCTTCGAGCAGGCTGCGGCTGATGCTGAAGTGAGGCACGCCGCTGAAGACGTCGAGCAGTGTGGCCTCGTCGAGCTTCACCAGGCTCTCCTTCGTGGCTTTGCCGAAGAGGATGTTGGAGGCTTCGAGAGCCAGCTCGTAGTCCTCGCGGCCGTGGACCAGAACGGTCACTTCCTCGGCCAGGCGCTTCTGCAGCACGCGGCGACCCGGGTCTTGGCGGTGCTCCTCGATGAGGGCGTCGATGGTCTCTTTGTCCAAAGAGGTGAAGATCTTGATGTAGCGCTCTGCCTCCTCGTCGCCCACGTTGAGCCAGAACTGGTAGAACACGTAGGGGGTGGTGCGGTTGCGGTCGAGCCAGATGTTGCCTTGCTCTGTCTTGCCGAACTTCTTGCCGTCGGCCTTGGTGATGAGGGGGCAGGTGAGGGCGTAAGCCTCGTTCTCTGCGCCCAGCTTGCGGCGGATGAGCTCCGTGCCGGTGGTGATGTTGCCCCACTGGTCGCTGCCGCCCATCGGCAGCTTGCAGCCCTTGGTCTCGTAGAGGTGCAGGAAGTCGTAGCCCTGCAGCAGCTGGTAGGTGAACTCGGTGAACGACATGCCCT
>CACZSQ010000011.1 GCA_902783885.1 uncultured Bacteroidales bacterium | reverse complement strand
CTTCAAGTGGTTCAACGGTTTCACAGATTTGGCCTCCATCGAAGGCATTCAGTATCTGAACACCAGCGAAGTGACGACCATGAACGCTACATTTGCCGATTGCGGGAGCTTAGAGACGCTTGATGTCAACGGCTTCGACGTGAGCAAGGTGACCAACTCCACCACTATGTTCATGAATTGCGACGATTTGACGACCATCTATTGCGAAAACACATGGAATATCGGAACATCTACCGATATGTTCATAGGTTGCAAAAAACTGACGGGTGCTGTAAAATATAATAATAACAAGGTGACCTCTACCATGGCCAATCCCTTGACGGGCTATTTCACTTGGAACAAGTCGCTCACCCTTCAGGACAATGCAGACAACACCTCTGTCATCAGTCTGAATGACGGCACCATTGGCATGACAGTAACACTCAGTGGCCGCACATTCTATAAGGATGGAGATTGGAACACCGTCTGCCTGCCCTTCGGTTTGAATGGCAGTACCTTTATTGACTCACCGTTCTCAAGTGCTATTTCCATCAAGGAACTCGATGTAGATGGTTACTACGATGGCGAGGGCAACCGCTACGATGTAACTGGTGACGGCCGCCATCAGACAGGTTATGATGCCTCTACAAGTACGCTCTACCTCTACTTCAAGGACGTTAACTTCGACGATGATACTACCGATGAAGTAAACTATGGGGACGGTATGTTGGCTGGTGTGCCTTACCTCGTGAAGTGGGGTAATGAGGGTACTAATATCACCAATCCTGTGTTCACGGGCGTCACCATTAATAGTACACTTACGACGGTTCAGAGCGCTGACGAAAAGGTGTCTTTCAAAGGCATCTATGCTCCCGTGGAAATTTTATCCGAAGGCAATAAGCAATTATTCTACCTCGGAGCTAATAGCACTCTTTACTGGCCGAATGCGGCGATGACTATCAATAGCCAGCGGGCATACTTCGAACTGGCTGAGGCCCTCTCGGTTAAAGCCTTCAAGATGAATATCGGTGCTGACGAGGCTACGGGCATCAGAACCATTGACAACAGCCAGAAGGTGAACGACAGTGCATCCGATGTTTGGTTTACGCTCGACGGTCGCAGCCTCGGCGCACGCCCCACACAGCGAGGCATTTATATCAAGAATGGTAAGAAAATGATTATAAAATAATAGTACGATGATGAATAAGAGGTATCAGAAACCCAATCTGAGGGTGGTGTGCATTGAGAATGCACATATCGTCTGCGGCAGCATCAAAAGAGTGGAAAGCAATGCTGGCTTAACGTATGGCGGTGGCGGCAATGGCGCTGCCCGCGTGAAAGAGCAGAAAGATTACAATGTCTGGAACGATGATTGGAGTGAGTAATCCGAGTCCCACTTTGGGACAGCATAAAAAAGCAGGCCGCAGGATGATTCCTGCGGCCTGCTGCTTGTTGTTTGCCTACTCGGCATCTTTGCTTTTCTTCTTGGACGCTGCAGCGCGGTTTTCTCCATTCTGGAGCGCTTCCATGACCTTCGCTTCCAGTTCATCGCAGAGGTCGGGGTTGTCTTGCAGCACTTTCTTGACGGCATCGCGGCCCTGTGCCAGTTTGGAATCCTGATAGCTGAACCAGGAGCCGGATTTCTTGATAATTTCAAACTCCGTGGCCAGGTCTAAGATCTCGCCGGCGCGGCTGATGCCCTCGCCGAAACCAATCTCGAACTCTGCCTTGCGGAAGGGAGGAGCCACCTTGTTCTTGACCACTTTCACGCGCACTTGATTGCCGACAATCTCGTCGCCGTCCTTGATGCTGGAGGTCTTGCGGATGTCGAGTCGCACGCTGGAGTAGAATTTCAGGGCATTGCCGCCCGTGGTGGTCTCGGGGTTGCCGAACATCACGCCGATCTTCTCGCGCAGCTGGTTGATGAAGATGCAGCACGTCTTGGTCTTGGAGATGGTGGCAGTGAGCTTGCGTAGCGCCTGACTCATGAGGCGTGCCTGCAGGCCCACTTTGTTGTCGCCCATGTCACCGTCGATTTCCGCTTTCGGCGTCAGGGCTGCCACGGAGTCGATGACCACGAGATCCACAGCTGCGGAGCTGATGAGCTGGTCGGCGATGGCCAGTGCCTGCTCGCCGTTGTCGGGCTGCGAGATCCACAGCTCGTCAAGGTTCACGCCCAGCTTCTGGGCATAGGTGGGGTCGAAGGCGTGCTCGGCATCGATGAAGGCTGCGATGCCTCCTGCCTTTTGCGTCTCGGCAATCGCGTGGATGGTGAGCGTGGTCTTACCGGATGACTCGGGACCATAGATCTCGATGATGCGTCCTCGCGGGTAGCCGCCGACGCCCAGGGCGTAGTTCAGGCCGATGCTGCCGGTGGGGATGACGTCCACTTTCTCGATGGCGTTGCCTCCCATGCGCATGATAGCGCCTTTGCCAAAGTCCTTTTCAATCTTGGCTGTGGCCATCTGCAACGCTTGCAGGCGTGCCGCACGCTCGTCTTGGGGTTGTTCTTGTTTTGCCATTAATGATATTTTTTTAATTAGGTTATATCGGGATTACAGTTCCAGATCCCCGTCGTGAATCTCGTGCCAGGGGAGCCCCTTCTGGTTCAGCTGTTCCATGAAGGGATCCGGGTCAAACTCCTCGACATTGTGTACGCCGGGCTTCACCCACTGTCCTGTGAGGAACATCATCGCTCCAATCATGGCGGGTACACCTGTGGTGTAGCTGACGCCCTGCATACCGGTCTCCTCGTAGGCGGCGCGATGTGAGCAGTTGTTATAGACGTAGTAGGTGTGTTCCTTGCCGTCGTTTCCGATACCGCGGATGCGGCAGCCGATAGAGGTCTGTCCCTCGTAGTTCTCGCCCAGATCCTGCGGATTCGGCAGCACAGCCTTGAGGAACTGCAGGGGGACGATCTTCACCTTCGCGGTGCTGGTGCCGGCGGCCAGCGGTGCCTCGTACTCAATCTCGTCGATGCGGCTCATGCCGATGTTCTGGATCACTTCCAGGTGCTTCAGGTACTGCTGTCCGAAGGTCATCCAGAAGCGTGCCCGCTTGATGGTCGGGTAGTTGATGACCAGCGACTCAATCTCCTCGTGGTGGAGCAGGTAGCTGTCGCGCGGACCTATCTCGGGGTAGGTCAGGTCTTTGTGAATCTCTAGCGGCTCTGTCTCCACCCACTGGCCGTTCTCCCAGTAGAGTCCCTTCTGCGTGATTTCGCGGATGTTAATCTCGG
>CACZSQ010000010.1 GCA_902783885.1 uncultured Bacteroidales bacterium | reverse complement strand
CTCTACAATAGTGCCGAATTTAAAAGGGTTCTCCATATTACGTATTTTTTCGTTACGACTTTTTTCGTAGTCGCTGCAAAAGTAGTGCTTTATCTCCGCCCTACCAAATTTTCAAGCCTTAAAATAACAGAAAGGTTCGATTTCTGCCCGCATGGGCCATGACGCTTACCACACAGGCATCCATCACAAAAAGGAGGTGTCTTATAAAAGGGATTTTTAATGGAATAGTTTTGGTAATTTGCGTAAACATCCGTATTTTTGCACACATCTTTCAGAATACTATTGTTTAACCAGTTTATTCAAAATAATGAGGAAATTTATTTCGTGTCTTGCAGTTAGTTTTGCCTTTGTTGCCCTGCTGATGCTGGCAGCGTGTGGGAACAAACAGGCTGAGGAGGACTCGAGCCAGTTCGTGACGCTGACGGATGCCGTGCCCGATGCCATTCTGGAGATTCGCTATTTTGGCACCTATAACTTTGTGGGTGCCCGCATCGACGGCTATCTGGAGCCGACAGCGCTGCTGACGAAGGCGGCAGCGGACAGTTTGCGGGCTGTGAGCGATGACATAGCCCGTCTGGGCTACCGCCTGAAGATCTACGATGCCTACCGTCCGCAGTGCGCCGTGGATCATTTCGTGCGCTGGGCTGAGGAGCTTCCCGACACGCTCATGAAGCCCTACTTCTATCCCGACTTGGACAAGAGCGTGCTCTTCGACCGCGAGTATATCTGTGCCAAGAGCGGCCATACGCGCGGTTCCACCGTGGACCTGACGCTCTTCGACATGACGACGGAGAAGGAGCTGGACATGGGCGGCACCTTCGACTGGTTCGGTCCTGAGAGTCATCCCGATTTCTGCGGGAATCCCGAGACATTCGAATATACGGGCGACGGCAGCATGAGTCCTGCTGACCGCACCATCACTGAGGAACAGTTCTTCAATCGCATGATTCTCCGCGAGGCGATGATGCGCCACGGCTTCAAGCCCTTCGACACGGAATGGTGGCACTTCACGCTCAAGGACGAGCCTTTCCCCGACACCTACTTCACCTTCCCCGTCCGGCAATTGGCCGACTAACGGGCTTTGAGCTTGCTGGTGATGCCGATGCCGATGAGGGAACCGGCAAGGACGCCGATGGTGTTGGCCACCAAGTCAAGCCATTCGCCACTGCGGTAGGTGGTGGCGTAGGCCTGCAGCAGCTCCATCAGTCCGCTCATGGCGATGGGGGCGAGCACAGCCCAGCAGAGGAGCTTCTTCCACTGTCGGCGCGTGTGCGAACGGCCATATTCCCACCAGATGACCAGTGCGAATGTGCCGTACATGACCATGTGCGTCCATTTGTCGGCCAGTGGAACGTTTTCCGCCAGCTCGATATGCCCAATGGGATAGAGCGAGAGAAAGGCGATGATGACCGCTACAAGATATGTCAAAGGGTAGCGTCGTGGAGAAAAGCGAAGCTTCATGATGACTTTTCTGCTGATTTCGTGGCAAAAGTACAACAATTATTCGTACTTTTGCCGCGAAAATGGAAAAAAGAGCAAATTTTGGCAGCAAACTGGGTATTATCCTTGCCTCGGCCGGTTCGGCTGTGGGGCTGGGTAATGTCTGGCGCTTTCCCACTGAGGTCGGCACCAATGGCGGTGCTGCCTTCATCCTGATTTACGTCGGTTGCGTCGTGCTGCTGGGCATCCCGTTGATGGTGTCGGAATTTGTCATTGGGCGTCACACTCACAAGAATACAGCCGATGCCTATCGTCAGCTGGCTCCCGGCACCCCCTGGGTGTTTCAAGGCTATCTCGGGGTGTTCACCTCGTGGTTCATCCTCTGCTACTACAGCGTGGTGGCGGGCTGGACGCTGAAGTATCTGGTGTCAGCCGTGACGGGTCAGGTGGCAGCCATCTCCGACAGCACGGTTTATTTTTCCGACTTCACCTCGAATCCTTGGATGCCGGTTCTCTACATGGTGCTGGTGATTCTGATGTGCCACTGGGTGATTGTGCGCGGCGTTCAGGAGGGCATCGAGAAATCCTCCAAGCTCATGATGCCGCTGCTGCTGATGATCATTGCCGTGCTGGTCATCTGTTCCTTCTCTATGCCTGGCAGCAGTGAGGGGATGACCTTCCTGCTCAAACCGGATTTCTCCAAAATCACGTCCGACGTGGTTCTGAGCGCCATGGGGCAGGCCTTCTTCTCGCTGAGCATCGCCATGGGGTGCCTGTGCACCTACGCCAGCTATTTCACCGACGATGCCAAGCTGATGAAGACGGCGGGCAGCGTAGCGCTCATCGACACCACGGTGGCCATCATGAGCGGTTTCATCATCTTTCCGGCCGTGTTCTCGGTGGCGGAGGTAGCTCCCGATGCAGGTCCCGGACTGGTGTTCATCACCCTGCCCAACGTGTTCCAGATAGCTTTCTCCCATGTGCCCTGGCTGGGATGGGCTTTCGCCGTGATGTTCTACCTGCTGCTGCTCTTGGCGGCTCTCACGAGCATGATGTCCATCCACGAGCCTGTAACGGCTTTCCTGCTGGAGCGCTTCAGCATGTCGCGCCGCAACGCCACACGCATCGTCACCCTCTCCTGCGTCGTCGTGGGTACGCTCTGCTCCCTGAGCTTCGGGCCGTTGGCTGACGTGCGCATCCTCTTCGGCATGACCTTCTTCGATTTCTTCGACTTCGTATCGGCCAAGGTGTTCCTGCCCGTAGGCGGTATCATCATCGCGCTGTTCACGGGTTGGAAGCTGGAGCGCAAGATGGTGCTGGACGAGCTCACGAACCACGGCACCCTGCGCTCGCGCCTGTTCCCGGTTTATATCTTCCTCATCAAATGGATTGCCCCGTTAGCCATCGGACTCATCTTCCTGAATGAGCTGGGCCTCTTCGCACTATGACGACAGCCGACAAAAACATTTCGCGCGGACATTTCGCCACCAAGCTGGGTATCATCCTGGCCACTGCGGGCAGCTCCGTAGGACTGGGCAATATATGGCGTTTTCCCGTTGAAACGGGCGAAAATGGCGGCGCTGCCTTCATATTGTTGTATCTGATGTGCGTCATCTTCCTGGGCGTTCCCATGATGACGGCTGAGTTCATCATCGGCCGGCGCACTCACACCGACATAGCCTCAGCTTATGAGCAGCTGGCAGGGCGACGCAGTCTGTGGCCCCTGACGGGATGGGCCGGCATGGTGTGTGTGACGCTCATCCTCGGCTATTACAGTGTGGTGGCCGGTTGGATTCTGAAGTATGCCTTGAGCGCCGTCACAGGGCAGATGTCCCAAGTGAGCGATGCCGCCTCCTTCTTCACGCATTTCTCCACTTCCACCTGGGAGCCGCTGGCGTACGCCATCGCGTTCATCCTGTTGACTCACCTGGTCATTGAACGCGGCGTGCAGAACGGCATCGAACGCTTCTCCAAGCTGCTGATGCCTTTGCTCTTCCTGCTGATGCTCCTGTTGGCCGTCGGGTCCATGACCATGCCGGGAGCTACGGACGGAGTGGTATTCCTGCTGAAGCCCGATTTTTCAAAGATTACGTCGGACGTTGTGCTGAGGGCGCTCGGCCAGGCTTTCTTCTCGCTGAGCATCGCCATCGGGTGTCTCTCCACCTATGCCAGCTATTTCAAGCCCGACGTGAACCTCATCAAGACCTCGGCCAATGTGGTTGGCATCGACACCATGGTGGCTGTCCTGAGCGGCTTCATCATCTTTCCGGCTGTGTTCTCCGTAGCCGGTGCTGAACCTGATGCAGGCCCCGGACTGGTCTTTGTGACGCTCCCCAACATCTTCCAGTCGCTCTTCGGCTCCCTGCCCGTCCTGGGATATGCCTTCTCGCTGATGTTCTACCTCTTGCTGGTTCTGGCAGCCCTCACAAGCACCATTTCCATGCACGAGGAGGTGACGGCCTTCTTTGTCGATCGCTACCGCGTGTCGCGCCGCCTTGCAGCCACCTACATGAGCCTTACAGCCATCGTCCTGGTCACGCTGTGTTCCCTGTCATTCGGACCGTTGTCCGACTTCAGGCCTTTCTTCGGTCGTGGCTTCTTCGATGCTTTCAACGATGTGACGGCCTTGTGGATTATGCCCATTTGCGGCATTGTGCTCAGCCTCTTCGTGGGGTGGCGTCTGCCTCAGGGCTTGGTGATTGACGAGCTTACCAATCACCACACGCTGCGCTATCCGCGCTGGCTGTTCGTGAGCTTCTTCTTCCTCATTCGCTGGGTGGCTCCCATTGCCATAGCCGCCATCTTCCTCAACGAGTTGCTGTTCTAAGTTTTTCCGCCTCTATCGTAAGCTCTGGTGCAAAGAAATACAAAAGAAAAGGCATCCCATTGCCCTCCTGATGATTGTGGCTTGTTGGTCACAATCTGTATTCATCTGCCTGAGTTCATTGATCATTCTCTCATTCGTCACTCTTCTGTCGTCAATGGCGGTGGCGTTGGACATACCCCATTCTTGTCTAACCTTATCGGGCTCTCAAAGGAACAACCTTTAAAAGCCTCAGGATCTATAATGCCTGGATGCGAGGAAAAAGTAACGACTCTCAAGGATTGGCATTTATAAAACGCAAAAGCTTCTATCTGAGTCTTTGATTTTGTCAAATCCACATCTGTCAAATCATTACATGTGGTGAAAGCAAACTCTTTAATAAGCGTCAATGATGCTGGCATTTGCACCTGTTCCAATCCTTTACAATTAGAGAAAGAGCGTGTTCCAATAATTTTGACACCCTCGGGGATAACCAAATAACAAGGTAACGACAGACAAGCGAAAGCATAATCCCCTATCTCTTCAACATCATCAGGTATGGATGTCACTGGACACCCCTGTAGCAGCTTTCGCGTTGACGTTTCTATGATTGCATTACACCCCTCTTTAGAATGATAGACTGGATTCTCCGGGTGTACTGATATGGAGTTACAATAGTTACAGCCCGTAAATGCCTGAACAGCAATTTTTTCTACACTTTTTGGGATTCGAACACTTTGCAGGGAGGTATTGGCAAATGAAAGTGAACCGATACCTTTGATACCTTCAAAAAGGAAAGATCTGCCACAGCCTGCAACAATGGTGTCCTGTGCAGAATCAATGATTGCGTTACATTCCTTTCTTGAATCAAAATATGGATTTCGATGATCAACCGTGATTTTCTTCAACTTATAGCATCCACATAACACTCCGGGTTCTATGCATGAAACATGACGTGGAATCGTTATTGATTCCAAACTCAAACAATTATTAAATACGTATCCTCCTATCTTTTCAAGAGAACTGGGCAAGGATATTTCCTTCAAATCATAGCAAGCGTTGAAAGCAAACGGTTCCAAAGTCTTCACGCCTTCTGGAATGACGATGCTATCTAATCCCAAACGATGGCCGAATGAGCCAGCGCCTATCGTGGTGACTGAAGACGGAATCGTTGTACCTATACAGCCCAGAATGAGCGTATTGTCTTCTTTACGAATAACGGCGTTGCAGTTTTCTCTTGAGTCGAAGTACTCATTCTTTTCATCTATCTTGATACTACACAACCGATGACACCCGACAAATCCTTCATGATCTACAGAGCCAATCCAACTGACAGAGGAAGGAATAAATACGCTTTTGAGATTCGGACATCTGTAAAATGCGTACCCGCTTATTGTCTCCACTCCATCGTTGATAACTACGTGCTTGATTTCCGGACGCGTAGCAAATGCTCCGTCGCAAATGCTGACTACTCGGTATAACTTTTCATTATGAGTTACGCTGGAAGGGATTACTAAGGTACTATCTTCTATGATCGGGACTGGACTCTCAAACCCGGCATCGGTAATGCGAACGGTAGAATCATTGAAGATGATGTATTTAAAACCACCATTCAGGAAACTCACCTGCTTGCCACTATATGCGAATATACTCAAGAATAGTAGGAGCGATGGTAACCCCATACGCTTGATAATAACATCTTTCATGGCTCTCTGTAGGAATATCAAAACTAGAAAACAGTTTATTTCACTCAAGGATGGTCGTAAATGAGACCGTTAATCGAATACGCGGAAGTCGTAGCCCTCGGCAATCAGCCATTCGAGGGCGGGCACGAGGATGGTCTGCAGTTTCTTGATGCTGCGCAGGCTGTCATGGAAGGTGATGATGGAACCGTTGCGGGCATAGCGCTTCACGTTGGCCAGCACTTCGGCTGCCGTGAGGTTCTTGCTGTAGTCACGCGTCACCAGGTCCCACATGATGATGCGGTAGCCCTGCTTGCGGATGATGCGGTACTGCAACGTACGCATCCAGCCGTGGGGCGGACGGAAGAGAGGGGATGAGAACTGACGCTTGATGATTGTGGCTTGTTGGTCACCATCTGTATTCATCTGCCTGAGTTCATTGATCATTATCTCCTGTGCTTTCTTCGTGTTGGCCAAATACTTTTTCGAGAGCCATCGGAAACCGCCGATGTGGTTGAAAGTATGGTTGCCCACACGATGTCCTTCGGCCAGAATCCGACGAAAGAGGTCGGGGTATTTGCGTACGTTGTCGCCCACGACAAAGAACGTAGCCTTGATGCCGAGGCGGGCGAGCGTATCAAGTACGAAGGGCGTCGCCTGGGGTATGGGTCCGTCGTCGAAGGTCAGATAGACGGCCTTCACCGACGGATCCATGCGCCAGATGGCGTGGGGATATAGCCACCGCAGAAAGCGGGCAGGTTGCTCGATAAACAAGTTTAACTAATTAATAATTAATAATTAATAATTAATAATTCAAAATGAACAATGAATTATGAACAATGAAGACGGGAGCTGGGAGTCAACATTAGTAGTTGGTGCGGCTTTGCAGCTGGTCACTGTAGTGGCGGAGGGCCACGTCGTACTTCTCGCTCAGCTTGGGGTCGGCTTCGTCGAGGATGCGCAGGGCATCGTTGAGCTGGTAGAGGTAGTAGAGACACTCGTCCTGGCTCAAGGCCAGACGCTGGTCACTCAGACTGGTGTACCATGCGCAGTACTCGGAGGCGGTCTGTGCGACAGCGGCTGCAATGTGAGCAGCTTCCTGCTTCTTGCCCAATGCCAGCCAGGTCTTGGCCAGGTCGATGGAGCCGCCTTGATAGCTGTGCGGAACCGTGGCCTCGGGAATGGCTTCCTCGGCACGCTGAACCACCTTGAGCGCCTTGTCGGTCTTGCCCTCCTTCATCAGCTGGCTGGCCAACTGTGAGAAGATGCGGCGGTGAGTGAGGCACATGCGTGTCACGGTCTCATCGAGGTAGAGGTCGGGGTTCTCAATGCCGCCGAACTTGAAGCGGCTCATGAGATTGGTGTACATCTTCTCGGTGTCGTAGCGGATGCCGCTCTGCTTGGTGTTGAAGGGCGTGATGCGGCTGGCCAGACCCTCCTGCACGAAGTTGTCGCCGAGGTTGCCGTAGTTCTCTGACCCTACGGTGATGGCTACGTAGAGCGGGCGCTCCCAGTTGCAGCGGGCCAGCATCTCGTACATCATCAGCTCGCTCTTATACACGGCGCGTTTGCCCTTGAGGCTGATATGCATGACGTCGGGTATGGAATCACCGGCAATCATCATACCCGAGCGGCGTACGGCTTCCTTGTCCACGGTGAGCACGAGGCTGTCGGTGGGGAAGATCTGCATGTCGGGGTTGGGATTCAGAATCCATTTCTCGATGATGGTGCTGAGCTCGTAGGGGTTCTCGCCCAGGAGCTGGCGGCGGGTGATGGGGTCGTCCTTGTAGTAGTCGATGGCCTGCTCCAGCGTGCCCGGACTGACGCGGATGCCTTCACGGGTACCTGCCACATAATCGATGCGTTTCCAGGAGATGGGGACGCTGGGCGAATCGTAGGCCGGACGCTTCATCTGGTCGATATACCAGTCGGTCTGCAGGTAGGAGAGGTTGCAGACGCGGGCATCGGTGCGCACGCCCTCGGTCTCCTGATTGTACCAGAGTGGGAAGGTGTCGTTGTCGCCGTTGGTGAAGATGATGGGATTGCCCTCGTCCTGCAGCGTCATCAGGTAGTTCTGTCCGAAGTCGCGACAGGTGTAGCGGCCGCTGCGGTCGTGGTCGTCCCATGTCTGGCTGACCATCTGCACGGGCACGAGCAGGCAGAGGAGTGACACCAGCGCACCAAGCATCATTTGCTCTTTCTTCAATGATAGTTTCTCATTGAGCAGGTCGGCGATGGCTGCGGCGCCGAGGCCAATCCAGATGGCGAAGGCATAGAAACTGCCGGCATAGGCATAGTCGCGCTCACGGGGCTGCATGGGAGTCTGGTTCAGATAGACCACGATGGCGAGGCCGGTCATGAAGAAGAGGAAGAAGACAACCCAGAACTGCTTGATGCCTACGGGGTCGCCCGGTCTCTCTTTCCATGCCTGCCAGCACAAGCCCAGCAAGCCCAGCAGCAACGGGAGACAGAAGAAGATGTTGTGACCCTTGTTCTCGCGCAGTTCCGTGGGCAGCATTTCTTGGTCGCCCAGACGTGCATTGTCAAAGAAGGGGATGCCGGAGAGCCAGTTGCCGTGCTCCAGCTCGCCATTGCCCTGGATGTCGTTCTGGCGGCCTGCGAAGTTCCACATGAAGTAGCGCCAGTACATGAAGTTCACCTGGTAGGAGAGGAAGAAACGGATGTTTTCCAGCTGCGTGGGCATCTTCACCATGATGGGTTCGCCGCAACGGTCGAAGGGAATCTGTGTGCCTTCCACGCCGCCCAGCCATGACTCATAGGCATCGGCATGGCGGTCGCTGTACATACGGGGGAAGAGCATATTCTGCGCATAGACATACTCAAGGTCGTAGCGCTGGATCTCGTAGCGGTCGGGTTCCTCGGGCGAGGCTTTCTCCTTGCGTTGATAGACGGGGGCTCCCTCGTTGGAGACGGGTACGCAGTAGCCGCCCTCGGTCTTCAGCTTCACCTGTGAGGTGTAGGCCTGCCCGTAGAACAATGGGCGTGAGCCGTACTGCTCGCGGTTGAGATAGGTGCCAAGTGTGAAGATATCCTCGGGTGAGTTCTGGTCCATGGGCGTGTTGGCTGTGGAGCGGATGACGATGACGGCGTAGGATGAGTAGCCGATCATGATCATCAGCATACAGAGCAGCGAGGTGTTCATCAGGCGGGCTGACACGAGGAGCTTCCCCTCGCGCCTCCATTGCAGCAGCGCATACAGCACAACCAGAACGACGATGCCTATGGCGATGCTCGTCCAGCCATAGCCGTAGAACGGGATGCCGAGCATGGCGACGCTGATGAGGTAGGAGATGTTGGCGCGCAAACGGCCTGATTGGTTATTCGACACCCGAACCGTTTCCCAAATAGCCCACAGCACTACGGCTACGAGCAGGATCAGATAGACAATCAGTCCGCTGTTGAAGGGCAGTGAGAGCGTGTTCACGAAGAACAGCTCAAACCAGCCACCCACCTTCACGATGCCGGGGACGATGCCATAGAGCACAGCGGCCACCAGTACGAAGCTGCCGATGAGGGCATAGACAGAGCCCTTGAGGGTAGCCCGTTCGGAACGCTTGTAATAATAGATAAGCACGAGTGCCGGCAGGCATAGCAGGTTCAGCAGATGCACCCCAATGCTGAGGCCTGTCAAGTAGGCTATGAGGATGAGCCAGCGGTCGCTGTGCGGTTTGTCGGCATTGTCCTCCCACTTGAGCATCAGCCAGAACACCAGTGCGGTGAAGAGTGAGCTGTAAGCATAGACCTCGCCTTCAACGGCAGAGTACCAGAAGGTGTCGCTCCAGCAGTAGGCCAGTGCGCCTGTCATGGCAGCTGCCTCCACGGTGATCAGTTGCGGCAATGTCTGCACCCAGCCACCTGTGCAAATCAGTTTGCGGGCCAGATGTGAGATAGTCCAATATAGGAACATGATGCACAATGCGCTCAGCAATGCGTTCATGATGTTTACCATCAGCGCCACCTTGGCGGGGTCGTTGGTGAGCTGTGTAAACAGATTGCCCGTGAGCATGAAGAATGGTGCCCCGGGCGGGTGTCCGACTTCAAGCTTGTAGGCGGTGGTGATGAACTCGGGGCAGTCCCAGAACGAGGCCGTGGGCTCTACCGTCGAGCAATAAGTAAACGCTGCTATGGCGAAAGCAAGCCATCCCAGCAGGTTATCTACCAAACGGAAATGTTTCATTTCTGAATTGAATGAATGGTAATTGATAATACGAATAGGGTGTATGCGCGTATAAAGCGGTGCAAAAGTAAGAAGAAATCCTGAGATGAGCGAACAAAAGTAAAGAAACTTGTGTTTTTCACTTTCCATTCCTCTTATTTTCCACTCTTGTGGTAGAGGATGGCAGGAATCATCAGGAGATAGCCGACGACGCAGGGGATGGGAGCTGCCCGGACGCGACGCGTGTCAAATGCTCCCGGACCAGGTGCTGGCGCATAGCGGCCACCCACAGTGTTTCGCACGTCTTTTTCAGGCAGCATCAGGATGCAACCCGTGGTAATGCAGGCAACGGCAACTGCAATGAGAATGAAATTAGCTGTTTTCATGTTATACCTTTTTTTCGTGGGATTCCTTCATTGGAAACCGTCGGCAAAGGTATGCATAAAAGAGCGACTAAGGCAACCGAAAAGTCTGACATTACTCTGACAATTTCCCGACAAGGGATTGTCAGATGGTTTCATGGTTAAAAACCAGCTGGTAGGCATCTCCGCGATGACATTTGATGCTTGCCCCGCATTTCTCTTCCAGTATGGGTTTGATACGACGTATGAGGGTGTAAAGAGTGGCGGATGCATCGGGCTTTTTTGGCCAGAGACGGTCACAGATGTCGCGCTGTGAAAGGCGATGGCCTGGGGCCTCCATGAACATGTCCATCAGCTGTTGCTGCATGGGCGTGAAATGTGCGACAGAGGTTTCCACGACGACGGGCTCTGTCACTTGCTCTACCTGTTTGTCCTGCAGCGTGCCAAGGGTGAACAATAGCCACAGGGCTGACAGGGCTGCTAAAACCCCTGAAGCACGTTGATCTGAGATGCCCCATAGGCGATCTATGGTCAGACCTGTATGGGCCACCACCCTGGCTTGCTCTCCATTATCTTGGTCGCTGACAATAGACAGATACGCCGTGTCACGTAACTCGTTCATGGTGATGTGGCTGCGATAGACCTGAATGGTATCGGTACCTACGTGATCCATGTCACATTGTGCGAGTGTGAGTGTCAGGGCTCGATCGACATTGAGCTGGGCCTGTTGTCCGGCACGCAACATACTGTCGATGCCTGCCAGGACCGACGAAGAGAGCAGGATGAAAAAGACAAGGAATGCAACTTGCGGCTTCATTTGCTATGATGATGTTTGGTTCGTGCAAAGATAGATGGAATCATCGGAATAGGCGTGGTCTTGTGTCATAAATAAAGCTAAAAGGCGTAAAAAAAACAGAAAACGGCCCTTCTCACGAAGAGCCGTTTCTAAAAAGCTATGAACAAATCTTTTGTTGAAATTCAGAGAATAACCTTGAGCAGAAAAAATTCTCTCTGCGTTCTGACGCATCACTGCGGCATACTTGCTTTTGGGTTATTCTTTGAGAGGAAACGGAGTTTCCGACAATCAACTTACCTTAACTAACTTACCTAAAGTTGAGCAGCATCGCTGCTCGGAGATGAAAACCTTTAAAACTAACCTAATACCATGAAAAACCGTATATTTTAGATGTATCTTCGCAGACACTTTCTAAATCTTTTTCTGATGTCTTTCTCTTAAGACGTTGCAAAGGTAAGGCGAATTCGTGTAACAAATACACTATTGAATGCCTTTTTCTTTCCTTTCTAAATTTTTCTTGATATATGTCAAAGCATGAGTATGTTAGATGCCCATAAACTTCAAAATTAGGGGCGCGAGGAGGGCGGTGAGGACACCGTTGAGGATCAGGCCCAGAGAGGCGTAGGCGCCATAGGTGGCTCCTTTCTCCATCGCCCTTGAAGTGCCTACGGCATGAGAGGCGGTGCCGATGCTGAGGCCTTGGGAATAGGGATTCTTGATGTGCCATACCTCCAGGACCTTGAAGCCGAAGACAGCTCCGAACAAGCCCACGCTGACAACAATGGCAGCGGTGAGGGAGGGGATGCCGCCCAATGCCTGGCACACTTCCATGGCGATAGGGGTGGTGACGGACTTGGGCGACAGGGAGATGATGGTCTCACGTGATGCTCCCATCCATTGGGCAATGAGGACTACGCTGATGATGCCAATCAGGCAGCCTGCCAGCTGCGAAAGGAAGATGGGCAGGAACTGGCGTCGGATTTGGGCGAGGTTCTGGTAGAGCGGCACACCAAGTGCAACGATGGCCGGCTTGAGCCAGAACTCGATATAACCGCCGGCTTGCTGGTAGGTCGCATAGTCGATGCCTGTCAGCTGCAGGAGGCCTATGAGCACGATGATGGTGACGAGGATGGGGTTCAGAATAATCCATCCGGTCCATTTCTGGAACTGGCGCGCTCCGTAGAAGATGCCGAAGGTGAGTGCCAGCAAGATGAGGTTATTCTGCAGAATTTCCATGGTGCTTGAAGATTTGATGTGTCCAACCTGTTACGATGAGCACCAGCACTGTGCTGACGACCGTGGCAACGACGATGGGCATCAGCTCGGCTTGGATGAGGTCGAGGTAGAGCATCAGCGCCACTCCGGGCGGCACGAAGAAGAAACCCATATTGGAAATGAGAAAGCCAGACATCCCCTGGACCCATTCCAGCTTGACTGCTTTCAGGTGAAGGAGCAGTGTCAGCAGCAGCATCCCGATGATGCTACTGGGTATGGTGATGCCTGTCAGCCACACGATGACCTCGCCTAAAGCCAGGCATCCGAATATGATTAAGCATTGTCTGATCATAGCCTTATCATGAATTGAAGAAAGAGAGGATGTGCCAAAAGTGTTGACACATCCTCTCGGGTAGATTGTTAACGTAGTAACGCGTTAGTGATCAGAGCTTGGGACCTGCAGCCACGAGAGCCTTACCGGCGTCGTTGGTGGTGTACTTGCCGAAGTTCTTGATGAAGCGTGCGGCAAGGTCCTTAGCCTTCTCTTCCCACTCG
>CACZSQ010000009.1 GCA_902783885.1 uncultured Bacteroidales bacterium | reverse complement strand
TGGCAACAATTGGAGGAGCGGATTGCAGAAGTCTACTCATGTCCAATTGCTACCCTACCCTTCGTGGCTCACAATGCCCGCTTTGACGAGGGATGCCTGAAAGCAGCTTTCAAAGTCTATCAGATGGACTATCCTGATTATCGTTTCTACGACACCCTCACAGCAGCCCGCAAGCAATTTGGCCATTCCTTGCCTAATCACCAGCTCCACACCGTTGCAGCCGCCTGTGGCTACGACCTGCAGAATCATCACCACGCACTGGCCGATGCCGAAGCCTGCGCTGCTATAGCGTTGTATATTTTATAGGAACAATAAACGAAAGACCTTCATCTAACTATTTTGGCTTTTTGAAGATTGTCGAAATCTTCCCAAAAGGCAGACTCGTCTGAGTCGCTGAAACCGTCATTCGACAATTCATGAAGAATGGCATCCAAAAGCTGTTCTTTCAAGATATTAAAATCAGGTTCAATATCAATAGGGTACGTAACGATGTCGCCCAATGAGCCGACATGAACATTGGTAATGGCAATCTCACCATTTAACGACTTGACCTGAATTCTCCTATTAGAACCATACTCTGGCTTAGTCATACGCAACCTTTGATATAGTTGCGAGTCGCAATATTGTTCAGGATCAACAGAAAGAATGAGTTCGCGTAGCGTCATATTACTCTCCTATAATTGTTACAACCAACTCTCTTGATCCACCATAGTTTCTGTATTCGCAAAAGTATATCCCCTGCCAAGTGCCGAGGTTCAAGCGGCCATCGGTGATAGGGATGGTGATACTGACACCGCTCAATGTAGACTTGGCGTGAGCGGGCATATCATCAGCACCCTCCAGGGTATGTTCGTACTCAGGACGGTTCTCTGGGACCAATCGATTAAAGATTGTTTCCATATCCACACGAACATCAGGATCGCAATTCTCGTTGATACTCAGTCCGCAGCTAGTGTGCTGCGTAAAGATATTAACGATGCCCGTCTTAGGCAACTTGGGCAACTGGCTCACAATCTCGCTCGTCACCAAATGAAATCCACGACGCTTTGGATTCAAAGTTATTTCTATTTGCTGTACCATATTCTTTCTTAAAGTATTGTAAACTTGGGTGCAAAAGTACGAAAAAACATGGAGAAATACGTATCTTTGCGGTGAAAATAATATGTTTTGTGATATAAGATGAAGATTAAACTGATTATATTCGATTTTGACGGAACACTGGGAGACACCCGTCGTAACATCACCACCACTATGCGTATGGCCATCAAGGAGATTGGATTGTCTGAACGTAGTGAGGCAGAATGTGCATCAACCATAGGATTACCCTTAGCAGGTTGTATTAGAACGCTGTTCCCCGATATCCTAGAAGAACTCGTACCTCGCTTCGCAGAGACATACAGACGGATTTTCAATGAGAATCTGCAACGAATCAAACCAACGGCTTTTCCAGGTGTCATCGACACCTTATCAGCCTTGTTTCATAGAGGCTATGTGCTCACGATAGCATCATCTCGCTCACGCAATTCGCTTACTGAACTGACTCGCGATATGGGAATTGCAGATTACATATCTTATATGATTGGCGCAGACGATGTAAAGGAAGCAAAGCCAAAACCAGAGCCCGTACTGAAGACCCTTGCCGCCTTGAAATTCGAGGCTAATGAGACAATTGTCGTTGGCGACATGGCAGTCGATATCCTGATGGGAGCAAATGCCGGCACCAAAACTTGTGGTGTAACATGGGGCAACGGCAGCAGAAAAGATTTTCAAGAAGCGGGAGCCGACTATATCATTGATAGCATGGAAGAACTAATTGAAATTACAGAAGAATGAAGATTGATGAAAAATCCCCGCCAAGTGATGACTTGACGGGGTTCTTTTTTATAGTGATTGAAGGGGATAAGTTATTATTTGAAAAGAGATCTTATATCCATTGAGAGGAACTCTTCAGCGCTTATACCACCATTAGATACCCAAGCAGTATTTGAGGCAGGCACATTATCGGCAGAGAACTGCTGATAAGGCAAATCCAAGTCTTGAAGCACCTGCTTAACAACTGTAGATTTGCCAACCTGACGTGGCCCCATAACAACCTGAATGAACTTTCTTGGCTCTTTTAACCTACTTGTGATTACCTGAAATTCAGACCTTTTATACATAGCTCAAAATTTTACTCAGTGACGTGAGTAATTTTACTCAGTGCAAAGGTATATATTATAAGTAGATTCACCAAACGTTTTCGAAAGAATTTTCAGTTATACCATCATATGTTTTGTATAATAATCAAAAGGATTACGAATCATGAAACAGGGACATACTAACAAAAGCTGGAACACCTGCAGCAGCGAATACTTGCTGTTGCAGCGGCTCTTGCGTCCGAACAGGGTCTGTTCATTCGTTTTTAAACCCTTGATCACGTCCATAATGGCAAACATTGCATGGTCAGAATCACTTTTCTTGAAAAATGTACTTATCTCTGACAGAAATTGTGTAACTTTGTGCACTGGCATTGGTGTAATGAGTCTTTTTGTTTCGCACCTTAAAGATACTCATTTCTTGCGACATATGCAAGAATCCAATGCCTTTTTTGCGCCTATATTTTCTCGTTTTTATTAACTTCCGAAACTTCAATTAAGTAAGATTTAAGTTCTGATCCGTGCAATCCGTGATATCCGTGTTCGAATAAAAGAGGTCAATAATTATTTATGGTTTAATTTATGCGTATTATGCAAATTTGTTTCTGAGAGAAAAAATGAAAAAGGAAAGAATCATCGAGCTTGCAGTGAAGATGGTAGTAGCTGCTCTCACCGCGTTTCTCACCGCCCTGACAACCACAAGTTGTATGGGCAGAGGACCATTCGTGTTCTGACGAACAATGAACAATTGAGAATTCATGACAAAGATTATTGGATGATGATTTCATCCGCTTTTCCTTAATCCTTAATCTTTCATCCCTAATCCAACTTTTCATTCTTCATTTTTCTTTATTATTTATATAATGTGTATCTTTGTCCCCGAAAACAACAACCTAACACAGAAACAATTGATGGATATGAACACAGTTAAATCATGGAGCCGCACCGCCCTGACCCTGGGGCTATTGGCGTGTGTAGCACTTCTTTCAGCGTGCAGCAGTAGCAGTGATAGCGATGATATAGCCCCGTACACCCCGTCCGCGCCCAAATACAGCCAAGAGTATTTGGACTACCTATCGGCTGGCGGATTGCGCAGCGATGCTCAGGCTCTGGCTGAGCTGGGCGCTCACCAGAAGCTGCTGACACTGCTTTACATGAAGATGTCGTCGGGCGACTGGGAGCAGGAGCTTTTCTCCACCTACAACTTCAGCGACGCCACGGTAGATCGCTATTGGGAGGTGCTGGGCGAGGCCTTAGAGCAATCCGGCGCCTACGAGGAAGCCATCAGCCGCCTGCAGGCAAAAGGAGCATTGGGCACAGCCACCACTCGCGGTTGGGACAACATTCCGTTCTACACAGCCGTGAAGATACTGGGCTACCTGAAAGTGTCGGGCAAAGCTTGCCGCGCAGCCATCATCGGTGTGGTCAAACAGACCGGCAAGGACAAGGACGAGGCCTTCCTGAAAAAATGTTACGATGATCTGGATCCCGCACGCACGCGCGGCACGAAGGATTATAAGGAGTGGTGGGAGAAGCTGAGTCGCGGCGACTACGACGGCGACCGAGCCTGCACCATCTTCGGCGCCATTATGTCTATTCCCGACTTCGCCTTTGAGGCTGAGAAATGCGGCGTGAGCAAGAGCGGCGCAATCCGCGACACGGCGGTACCGATGATCACCTCGGGTGTGTCGCTGGTGTTGAACTTGACGGGTCCGACAACCGTTATCGCCGAGTCGGCAGAGATTATCGGCAATGTGTCGGATCTGGTGGATAATGTGAAGAAGGGCGAATCCGTGACGACCAGCGTGGTCAAGACCGTCTCATCGATATCCAAGACCGCCTACAATCACTTCGGCGGCGCACCCGTGAGCGGCGGCGACAGCTTCTACGGCGAAATCCTCGAGAACGCTCAGAAGGAAGGGATTATCGGTGCTGTAGGCGACATGGAGGATGGTATGTCCAAAGTCATGACGGGTATCTTCGAGGCAAAAGACTATATGAACATGACGCCCGAGCAGTTCATGGAGGAGCTAGAAAAGGCCAAAGCCTCCTTTGAGGACACCGACAAGCAGTCGCCCGCAGACCTCGTTATCGCCACCGACCAGCAGGGCGAGGACATCGTCATCGGTGTGCCCGGTGCCAATGGCAAGGCCGACCTCACCATCCCCGGCGGCAAGACGATGCGCATCACAGCCATCGACCCGCAAGGCGACAAATGCTCCAGCGAGGTGAAGGCTCCCTCCGGCACCACCACCACCATCAAGGGCAGCAGCACCGAGAAAGCCCAACCCGAAGAAGACAAGGCCAAGGTGGACTACCCCGTAGAGTTCGACCCCTCGGAAGTGGAGCTTGAAGCCATAGGCGATTACGAGGTGGTCACCGTGATTACCAACTACAATCACATCACTGCCAAGAGCGACCCGACGTGGCTGCACGTATCCGTGAACGGGCGCAACCTCCACATCGATGCCGACCCCAACACCGCCACCGAGGCGCGCAAGGGAATCATCACGGTCAGCTTCTCGGAGAACGGCACCGAGGTGCTGAAGACCCTCCAGCTCCCTGTGACGCAGCTGGCTGAAGTCGTTTCCGACCTCTCATTCATCGATTTCGAGAAATTCTACATCTATGCGCTGGAAGCCATTCAGGTCGATCATTTTAACTCCTGGTGCTACGCCACAGAGTACATTCTGGACACCTTCAAGTTCGCACATAACAAGCTCACCATCACTCCCGTGAGCGATGACGAATACCTCGTGAGCGGTTCCTACCACGGCAATGGTATCGGTCAGGACGCCGCGCCCTCGCCAGGCTATGAGATAGAATCCGAAAAGCCCTATGGCCTCCACTACGAATTCTCATTCAGCGTCGTGCCGGCCAATCCCTCCGTGCTCGTCGAGGAAAACAACTTCGCCCTGAAGAACATTCAGGTAAAAGGCTACTACAAGTACGCCGCCAGTCTGCTCAGCGGAACGCCCGGCGACCACTACGAAGAGTTCGACTTCACCTTCAGCGAGACGCGGGCTGACTACGAATATGCCAACTATGGCGAGGAACCGGGCCGCGAGTGTAAGCAGACCATGCTGGCAGGTGGCGACTTCTCCACCAACTCCAAGCTCATCTGGAAATACCGCTATTTGGAGAAAGTCGGCACCGACGGCAACGAGCTACCCATCGTAGAATCAAGAGCGGAAAGCCACACCTGGACCAGCTCGAGTAGCATCTCATCCTCCTTCGACATCATCTTAAAATGGTAGCAGAATAATCACCACAGTCATTGGTCGTTAAGTCATTAATTATTTTCAATTTTAGAAATCAAAAACAGATGTGGAGCCCTCAGTTGAAGACTCCACATCATGATCAGAAGGCCAAAGTGGCTCTGTGTTGCTTTATGCTTCCACGGCAGCCTGCGCGGCGGCGAGGCGGGCGATGGGCACGCGGAAGGGTGAGCAGCTGGCGTAGTTCAGGCCAATCTTAGCGCAGAACTTCACGGAGCTGGGTTCGCCGCCGTGCTCACCGCAGATACCGCAGCGGAGCGTAGGACGAACATTGCGACCCTTCTCGACAGCCATCTTCACGAGCTGGCCAACACCGTTCTGGTCAAGAACCTGGAAGGGATCAACCTTCAGGATCTTCTTGTCGAGGTAAGCGGGCAGGAAGCTGGCGATGTCATCGCGGCTGTAGCCGAAGGTCATCTGTGTCAGGTCGTTGGTACCGAAGGAGAAGTACTCAGCCTCGGTGGCGATGCGGTCGGCGGTGAGGGCAGCACGAGGAATCTCAATCATCGTACCGATCTCGAAGTCAACCTTCACGCCGTACTCCTCGAAGACCTCTTCAGCGACCTTCTGGATGATGGCCTTCTGCTGCTTGAGCTCGTAGAGGATACCG
>CACZSQ010000008.1 GCA_902783885.1 uncultured Bacteroidales bacterium | reverse complement strand
TTTCTGTTAAATTTATTTTGCGGGCAAAGATAACGATTTTTATTGAAAACGGCTCCTTTCTTACGCCGAAAAGTCCCTTCCCCCCCCCATCATAAAGACGAAATGAAACCAAATGAAATCAGATGAAACGCGCGTCGAGGGAAGAAATCTCAAATGAAACACAATGAATTTGCAGGTAATGGTGTGAATCGCTACCTTTGCAAGTATAAGTACTGAAAACAATATGGAAATATTGGCAATCATAGGCGTCATCGCCGTCATCGGCATCCTGTTCACAGGAGGTGGTCTGCTGGGTTGGATTCTTGAGGGCTTCTCAAAGATCATCGAGCTGCTGTTCGAAGGCAATATGAACTGCATAGGTTGCTTCTTCCGCATCCTTTTCTGGCTGTTCGTCATCGCGCTCGTAATATCGATTATATAATATTAAATTTGAATCATTACAATACTTATAAACTATTAAACTTATAAACTATTAAGACACTATGTACTCAGAACAACTGGAACAATTGATTAAGTCCGTCATCGCTGACGGCGTAATAACAGACAAAGAACGTGCTGTGCTCCACAAGAAAGCAGCAGCGGAGGATGTTGATGCCGATGAACTCGATGTATATGTAGATGGGCTTGTTGATGAGATGAAAAAAGCACAGCAGAAACCAACAACACCACAGAAACATGGAATTGTTTCCAAATGCCCTCAATGTGGTGCCGTTGTAGAAGCTGGGACAGTAAAATGTGCAGAGTGCGGATATGTTTTTCGCGGATTAGAAGCTAATTCGTCAATGAAGGTTTTAGCAGAGAAACTTGAGCAAGTTGCAGAATTTAAAAGTCTCTCTCGAGGTCGAGATTCTTCTCAAGCAGACATTATACGAAATTTCCCAGTTCCTACGACAAAAGAGGACTTACTCGAGTTTATTATGTCCATGAAGGCCAAATACCGTTCAATGAGTGGTGAAGATGTTTTAGCTTATCCAAAAACCCGAGCCGCTTACAATACGAAATACCAAGAGTGTTTGACAAAAGCAAAAGTATTATTTCATAATGACCGCGATTTCCAAACCGTGTTTGAAGACTCCAACAAAAAGGATTTCACTACATTATTCTATGATGTCATAGCAGATCCATGGAAGGCGTTTATTGCATTGATGATTATTGTAGGACTGATAATCTTGATTGGAGGCCTCACAGGCCAAATGGAAATGTAAAATTAGATACAAATACAACCATGGGACTATTTGGATTTGGTAAAAGCGGCGGCTCGCAGAATGTGATTCGCTGCGACGAACGAGATTATGTAATATGGAAGTGGCGTCCTGCTGGTCAAGAGCTTGGAGCGACCAAACGTGAGAATAGCATCCGTAAAGGCAGTAGCCTGCGCGTGAAGGAGGGCGAGGTGGCTGTGTTCATGGCCAACATCGGCGGTCAGCAGCAGATGGACTTCATCGAAGGGCCTTTCGACAAAACGCTGGAAACCGAGAACCTGCCAGTAACTGCTACGTTTAAGGAACTATTCACAGGCGAGTCCTCGCTGAAGCAGGCAGAGCTGTACTTCATCAATTTGCAAGGTACTAACCAGATGAAGTTTGCTGTGCCTTACTTCGATGTGACTGATCCTCGCCAGCCACAGCTTCCTGTGCCTGTTGCCGTGCGAGGCACCATCAACTTTACAATATCTGACTATCGGACGTTTATCCGCGAGAATCGTTTGAAAAATACGTCAATAGAAGATCTGCGTGATATTATAAAACCTATCATTTCGAGACTCATCAAAGAAATAGTAGTCGATTTCCCTACACAGACAAACACTTTGCTTATCCAGATAGAGCGCCACGTTAGTGTGGTGTCGAATGCTGTGGAGCCTGTTGTCAAAGCCCGTTTGGCAGATATGGGCATTTTGTTGAAAGCCTTCGACATCACAGACATCGAGTGCGACAAGGATAGCAGCGAATACAAGGAGCTTTATAGCCTGACACAAGGAATGTCGGCTAAGATTCAACGCGCCAAGCAGGAAGATGTGGTGGAGCGTATTCGTATTCAGCGCGAAGAAGATCAGCGTGCCAGGCGCATGGCCACTGAGTCTGCCAACCTCGGTGCCTATTATATTGACAAACAGGCCGAGACCATCCAACACGCTGCCACACAACAGACCAAGGCATCGGAAGCTCAGGCTGATGCAGTACAGGCAGGTTTTGAGAATATGCACAAGATTGCAGGCAGTAGTGGCGGTTATTGGTTTGACGGACGATACTATACCGATGAAGGCAGCAACATGGCGGGCATGATGATGGCCGGCGTGATGGCACAACAGATGAACAAGGCCATGAACGGGCAGTTAGGTAATGGTGCTGCCCCCGGCGGTCAGGCCGTAGGCGTAGGACAGATGCAAGGTGTTGGCATTCAAGCCCCGACTCCGAATATGCTTGGTGCTGGGGCAATGGGCGGTGCCGCTGTTCCTCCTCCCCCGCCGCAGGCTTCACAATTCTTCGTTTCGGTCAATGGTCAGCAGACAGGCCCCTTCGCCATACATCAGTTGCAGCAGATGGTAGCTTCTGGCCAACTGACAACTCAGAGTTATGTGTGGAGGCAAGGTATGGCCAACTGGGATTTAGCCGGTAATATCCAGGAACTGGCTATGCTGTTCGGTATGCCGCCAACACCACCGCCTCCTGCGCCGGGCAAATAAACGATGAAAACGTAACTCAGGGACATTTCAATGAGTCGGCTCATTCTTTCCTGTGTGGTGGCCCTATGCTCTTCCCTCCCTACCTTTGCTCAGCCTTTGTCAGAGTATCAGTATGTCAAGAAGGCATTTAAGGCGGTGGAGAACTACAAGCATGCACCCTACCATATAAAGAGCAATGTGGCGGGCAAGTTCGGTTATGACAGTTCACAGTGGCTCGATGACCGCAACATGGTGCACTATCTCGACCGCGACCAGTCGGAGACGTTCACGGAGCAGAATGGTGTCATCACCTACAGCGCCTGGGACGGAGGATTGTGCATGCGTTATAACCGTCAATTGCTGTTCCATTCGTGGTCGTTTCTGGTTCAGGGCGTGGCCAAGTCCAGACCTACGGGGCATGTGACATTCCAGGTGTCGCAACAGGGTATCACCATCAAGATCTACAACGATGTGCAGTACAACTGCGACTTCAATGAGTCTGGTCAACCGAAGGCGCCACCTTGCCCCTTTACAGAACTACTGGAATGTAAGACGGGAAGCCGCGTGGAAGGAGCGGCCTTTAGTATTGTCGGTGTCGGGTTCAAGAAATTTAAGACCCGCGTCAGCTGTCAACATTCCAGAGTTCAGTTGCTGGCGGGGTATGGTGGTGGCAGCGAGCGATGGAACGCAGACAAAGGCGAATTTGAGAATGTAGGCTCCGGCAGCGATCCCTATTCTCCTTGGAAGTACAAGCACACGCTGACCATCAAGCTAACTTTTGATGAACTGGCCAAGGTGGCTGGAGTGAGTCGCCAGGAGCTGATACGGCAACTGGTACTGCATGGTTTCAAAAGCTTGCTGACAGACACGGTGCTGCAAAGCGTGAGTATGGTCAGCATTGATAATAACGCTATCAGGGAATGGGTATCTGAACGGCTGGAACCGCTCAACAACATCCTGTGCTACAGGTTCTTCAAGGAATCGTGCATCTCTATGGAGCAATTGCAGGCAGAACACGAAAAGATAGAGCAGGCGAAGGAGGCAGCAAGACAGGAAGAACTCAGGAAGGTGGCTTTCTGCGATTCGCTTTATCAAGTCTCCAAGGACATTGCAGACAAGGCTATGGGTATTTACAAGTCTTATACGGTGTCGCAACAAGACTTGGAACAAGCCTCCGCCCTCTTTGACGCTGCAGGTGTCGCTGCCGGCAAAGCCTACCGATTTGCAAAAACCTTGAACAGCGAGGAACGTATCAATAAGGCTCTCAAAGACTCGGTTGACTACAAGTTCTTCTATCAAACGGCTCTCCTCTACCGATGGAACCGTAGATTCACATCGCGTCAGCATGAGTTAGACCGCGCCATGTTGGACTACAAGCAGACATTGCCCCACTTCTGCTACATGCTCTACCGCGAGTTCGCATTGGACGATGTCAGAGCCGGCGACATGGAGTTGGCTATCCAGAACATGAACAACGCACTCGAAGCCTTGGACTATTTCTGCGAAGTAAGAGAGCAACGAAACAAGCCTGTGGATGAAGAGATGCGGGACAGCGTGGAGAATGAATATCAGTTTGAACGGGCCCTGTACCACTATCCATTGGCCTTACAGCGATTCGAAGCCAAGGATTATGAGGGCTTCAGCAAAGAATACAAACACCTTAGTAACCTTGCGAACTACTACAAAAGTGTCAGCTTTCGCATATACAAGGGTAATAATCCCGGATCCCGTGAAGCGAAAGAACTGCGCAATAATGTCTTGGATATCTTAGGCGAACTGGGGAGCATGTTTCTGCAACTATACGAACCCTACAAGGATGTATATATTCAAGGGCACAATAAAATGGAAAAATACCGAAGTGCTGCTTTCATAATCATGCAGGGCATCCTTAAAATAGATCCCGACTACTTACAAGGCGACGCCCCATTCGCCAAGAATATGAACAGGCTTTTCCCAGAAAGATAACGACCTCGTTAAGTAATTTCCTCGTTTTAAGACGCACCTTATTGTCCTTGGTTATGTTTTAGAAAAAAGCGTCCTTTTGCTCAGTGACTGCTATTCGATTTTGGAGCGGTGGTTTCTTTGTTCAGGATGCTATCACGCCTGAACCAGACAATCGTGATATGGAGCGTTCGTTATAGCGGAGCGGTCTTATGCGCTGAAGATGCAGGTCTTCAGCCCTTAAGACCTAGGTCTTCCGGCCATAAGACCTAGGTCTTACGACGATAAGACCGCTGCTTATGATTTTTCTCTGTTGATTTTTCTATTTTATTTAAATAATGTGTATCTTTGCCCCCGTGTTGAATTAAATTGAAAGATTGAAAGGCCCCCCTGTAGTCGCCCCGAGGGGGACAATGGAATGTAATGGTGAAATTGTAAATTGTCAAATTGTCCAATATAAAGGATTGTTAATTGTGAACTGTTAATTTTTAATTGAAAATATAGATTATGGCAGCAATAAAGATATTGAGCGTGGATGACGAGGCTCCCTTGGAGCTATTGATGAAACAGTACTTCAGACGCAAGATTCGTAACGGCGAGTATGAGTTCTACTTCGCCCACAATGGTTTGGAGGCTCTCGCTATCCTGTACAACAACCCCGACATCGAGATTATCCTCTCGGACATCAATATGCCAGAGATGGACGGCCTGACACTGCTGACCAAGGTGAACGAGATGCGCAATCCTGCGTTGCGCGTCATCATGGTGAGCGCTTATGGCGATATGAAGAACATCCGTCAGGCGATGAACAACGGCGCCTTCGACTTCGCCACGAAACCCATCGATATGGATGATTTGGCTGTGACTATCGAGAAGGCTATCGAGCAGATTAAATTTGTGCATGAGTCGCAGAAGGCGCACACGCAGTTAGAGTCGATCAAGAGGGACCTGAACACGGCCCGAGATATTCAGCAGTATATCCTGCCTCGTGTGTTTCCGCCCTTCCCCGAGGACAGTGACAAGTTAGATATTTTCGCCTCGATGGAGGCTGCCAAAGACATAGGCGGCGATTTCTACGACTTCTTCCGCATCGATGAGGACCGCATTGCGCTGGTAATCGCCGACGTCTGCGGCAAGGGCATTCCCGCAGCCCTGTTCATGGCTGTCAGCCGCACGATGATTCACGCAAAGGGGATGCAATGCGACAGTGCCGGCGAGTGCCTCACTGAGGCAAACCGTCTGCTGGCGGCTTACTCGGTGGATTGTATGTTCGTCACTGTGTTCTACGCTATTTACAATGTGAAGACGGGCTTCATCTCCTTCTGCAACGGCGGACATAACGCGCCCCATGTGTTGCGTGCTGATGGCACGACGGTGGAACTGCCGAAGGCTAAGAACATGGTTATCGGTGCTTTTGACGGGGTTGAGTACAAGGAGGAGACGATGCAACTGGAGCGTGGCGAGACGCTGGTGATGTTCACTGACGGCGTGACCGAGGCCGTGAACAGCGCTGACGAGGAGTTCGGCACGGAAAGGTTGGACGCCATCCTCTGCACGATGGCTGACAAGAACTGCCAGCAGATGGTGGAGGCCATCAAGGCGGTGCTCAGTGAATTCGTCGGCGATGCTGAACAGAGCGATGATATCACGATGCTATTGCTGAAGAGAAAGTGAAGTGTAAGGAATGAACAGGAAAGACTTAGTCATAGGGTGCTTGGGCGTACTGCTGCTGTTATTGGTGGGAGCAGGTCTTTATATGCATTACATAGACAAGGAACGCCTGAGTGAACTGGAGTCGGAGATTGGCACATTGCGTGAGCAGGAAAAGCAGGCGGTGGTGGACCGTCGCGTGAGCAAGCAGATGGAGGAGATTGCCTACGGTCAGCAGGTGCTCTCTGAGGAGCGCAGCCAGGAGGCTATCCGCCAGTCGGAGATTGCCCAGGAGATGACGCTCCGCTCGGAAGCCGAGCGCAAGAAAGCACTCGAGGCGCGCGGCATTGCGGAAGAGGCTGCTCACGAGGCTCTGAACGCCTATCAGATGGCTGAGCAGCAGCGCCTGGAGGCTGATAATCAGCGTCAGCAGGCCGAGCACGCGAAGCTGGTGGCCGATACGCTGAACTATATAACATTGGGCCGAACGTTGGGTTCGCAGTCATACGCTATCTACCAGGCCGGCGACACGGAACTGGGAAATATGCTGGCCTATGCCGCCTATCTCTACACGAAAGACTATGGCGGTGACCTCTTTGTGCCCGCCGTGTTCCAGGCCCTGACTCAGTCGGCGGGCGGCCGGCGCAACTGGAGCGTCCACAACGGCAGTATCACATGCACGGAGGTGTCACCTCACGACAACCATTTGCTGACGGTGAGCACATACGGAGAAATATTCACCCACCGGATTCAGGGCGGACAGTTGGAAACCACGCGACTGATGAGCGACAAGCACTATTGTTTTCGCGACGGCTTCTCTGCTAAGAACGGGAAGGACTATGTCATCAGCCACACCGGCCATTTGGTGATAGCAGACGGCAATCAGGTTCGCGTCGTGTATCTGGAAGGTATCAGCCGTCCCTTCAGCCTGCGCAATATCAACGATGGGCAGCAGCTGCTCATCATCGGCGAGAACGGTATCGGCGTTCTTGACATTGCCACTGACAAGCTGATTGGCACGCGCCGCCTCGACTACCGCATTGTCAGCACCGGCCGGCGCGACTATAAGGCTTTGCTTTTCGACGACCAGGGCGGGATGCATGTTGTCACTACGCTTCACCAAATCACCGATGAGAAAGTGCCGATGGGCGGGCAGGTCACCGCTTTCGTCAGCAGCAGGCAGTTCGAGGCCTACGGCATGGCCGACGGCACAATCTGGCTGATGGACAAGGACCACCAAACAAACAGGCTCGTGGGACATCTCTCACAGGTGACGAAAATTAAATTCGACGGCCGCCGACTCTACTCCTCCAGCTACGACGGCAAGCTACTGCTGTGGATGACCGACGACCCACAGATTAAGCCTATCACACTGTTTCAGTCCAACAGCTGGCTCACGGACTTCACCTTCAGTAGCGACCGCGACTACATCTGGACGGGCGAGCACGACGGCACCGTCACCGAATATCTCATCTCGCTGCCGAAGATAGCCCAGCGCCTCCGACAGAATGTGAAGCGCGACTTCACGAAGGATGAATGGAACTATTATTTTGGCAAGGGGATTCCTTATAGGAGAGTAAAGAGTGGAGAGTGAAGAATTGCTCATTGTTTATTATGATTAGAGATATAATAGGTATAAATTTATCTGGAATCTGCCGGATGTTGTTTCGCACAGCATTCGTGGTATTCTTCACTCTTCATTCTTCGTCCTTCTACGCACAGGGGCTTCCTCTGATACGCAACTACACGGCTACGGAATATGGAGGTCACAACCGTAACTACGATGTCGAAATAGGCGAGGACGGCACGGTGTTCGTGGCCAACTTTGAAGGGCTGCTCTATTACGACCGTGCCCAGTGGCGCATGATTCATACATCTGAAGTCAGCCGTGTCACAGTGGTTTATCGGGATAGCATGAACACCGTCTGGGTGGGCGGCTACAATTATTTTGCCCGTTTGCAGGCGCGAGCGAATGGCGAACTCTTCTTGCAGCAAGTGGGACAGAGTGGCCAGTTCAGTGGCGAGGTGATGGAGATTTTCGAGGAGGACGACATGCTTCTGTTTGTAGCCAGCGACAACAATATCTACGAAATCAAGGGCAGAACGGGAACAGAAATCCCCACCATATCGCTCAAGAAACGAACCAGTGCGAATTTCCGTGTTGGCGTTGACTCAGAAATCGTTTCTTTGGAGGCGCTAAGAAAGGGTGCAGAAAATGCTTTGCTGGAGGACATCACCCAGACGGAGGTTCTGGACGGCGGTTTGCAGGTGAAGGTGAAGAAAAACGCAGGTCTGATCATCGCCGACGAACACGGGCGCGACCTCTATACCATCACCGAAGACAACGGTTTGTGCTCAAATCAGGTGGCCTATGTGGCTTACGACGGTCATGGCGTGTTGTGGGGAGTGACGTTGCATGGCATTTTCGCTGTTGAACTGCCTTCAGTTTACAGCTACCTGTTGCCCAAAGACGGTCTCTCGGGTGAGGTTCACGCCATCATCGCCTTCGATGGAAAAATCTATGTTGGCAGTACAAATGGCCTTTTCGCAGTCTCTGCGCGGCAGTGTAAGCGTGTGCCTGAGGTCACTAATATCTGTTGGACGATCAGTGAGTGCCGCGATGGGCTGCTGGTAGCCACTTCCAGCGGCATTTATAGGATCGCACCAGGCGGGGCTGTCAGTCGGCTGACCTTCAACTCCACGACGGCCATGTTCGTAGATTCAGACAAAGTTTATGCAGCTGAATCTGATGGCGTATGGCTCTATCAGTCGGGCCAACGGACGAAAGTGGCTGATATCCAGCTGGTGACGGAAATCCGCCACGACGGCCACGGACATCTATGGTTCAAGAATGTTCACGGCGAGACTCTCGGCACTGATCCTGGCCGCCATAAGGAGCCTATCGACAAACTGCCTGGCCACCTGCTCAAGCCTGTCAAGGACATTGAAGTAACAGCACAATACCGCCATGGAAGTCAGATCTGGATTGGCGGTGACGAGATTCTTGCCGTCATTGACACCGACGAGCAGGACCTCGCTGAGCTCACAGACTATCGCACCGTACGGTTCCGCTCAATCATCATGGGACGCGACAGCGTGCTGTGGGGCGGCTTCGGCGACTTACCCCAAAAGCTGCAGGCGTTGGGCAGCGACGAGGGGCATCTGCGCTTCTCCTATGCCCTTGACTACACACCGCTCTCGGGCAAAACACTTTATCGCTACAAGCTGGTAGAACATAGCTTGTTGAACCTGTTTGACCGGAAAGAGCATTGGAGCTCGTGGACAGAGAAGCAGGATGTAGAGTTCCTGAACCTGCCCTACGGCCAGTTCACGTTCAGCGTACAGGCGCTGTTGGCCAACGGCGAGCTCTCCGAGGAGGCTTCCGTCGATTTCAGAATCTCCTATCCGTTGCTGATGCGCTGGTATATGCTCGTCCTGTATCTCATTATCCTGGCGTACATTGTCTATCAGCTGTTCCGCTACCGCCTGAAACGTTTGCAGAAGGACAAAATCAAGCTGGAGCGCATTGTCGAAGAACGTACTTCCGACCTTCGTAACGCACAGCACGAACTGATACGCCAGGAGAAGATGGCGACAGTTGGTAAACTGACCGAAGGACTCATCGACCGCATTCTGAACCCGATGAACTATATCATCAACTTCTCGAAGATGTCCAATGACCTCCTTAACGATCTCAAGGACAACATCGACCACAACAAGGACAAGATTGACGAGGATGATTATGAAGATACGTTGGATGTGCTCGGTATGTTGACCCAGAATCTGGAGTCGGTAAACCAGTACGGACAGAATACCACCCGTACGCTCAAGGCCATGGAAGAGATGTTGAAAGACCGAACCGGAGGCTATGTGGATATGGATCTGCTGCCTGTGCTTCGTCAAAATGAAGATATGTTTAACAACTATTATGCTCAAGAGAAGGAGCAGTATCATATCCGAGCGACGTTCACTTCACCGGATCAGTCTATGCCTTTGCACGGCAATCCCGATATGCTCAGTAAGACATTCATGAGTCTCTTGGGCAATGCCGTCTATGCCGTGGTCAAGAAAGCGCAACGTGTCTCCTTTAATCCCGAGGTATCGCTGACGGTCACCGTCGCAGACGGCCGATACACCCTGAAGATTCGCGACAACGGCATCGGTATAGAAGAGAAAATCATCAATAAGATATTCGATCCCTTCTTCACCACTAAGACCACTGATGAGGCTGCAGGCGTGGGCCTCTATCTGAGCCGTGAGATTCTACAGAACCATGGCGGCGACATCAGTGTGGCGTCTGTGAAGGACGAATATACAGAGTTCACCATCACGTTGCCGGCTGGCGTTGGGGAAATGAAGAATGAAGGCCCCCAAGCCCCCTAAAAAGAAGGGGGGGGAAAGGCCCCCAAGCCCCCTAAAGGGGAGTGTAAGATTAATGAAGAATGAAAAGTGAAGAATGAAGAATGATGAATCAAAATTGTACATTGTCAATTGAAAAATAGAGTGTTATATGGGTGAGATTGACCAATTAAAGCAGCAACTGCAGAGACAGGAGAAGCTGGCATCGCTTGGCCTGCTGAGCGCCGGTATAGCTCATGAAATTCAGAACCCGTTGAACTTCGTCATCAATTTCTCGAAGATGTCGAACAAGCTCCTGGATGACCTAACCGACGTTGTGGAGGACAACGCTGAGAAACTACCGGAGGCAGACCGCGATGACCTCAGCGACATCGTGGCTGATCTGAGGGAGAACATGAAGCAGATTATGGAGAATGGCGAGCGGGCTGTCAGCATTATACAGGGCATCCTGCTTGTGTCACGAGGCAAAGAAAACGAGTTCGTGCCCTCCGACGTGTGTCACATCGTGAAAGAGTATGTCCGCCTGTCTTATCATGCTATGCGGGCCAATCATCAGGGCTTCAATGTCACCATCCGCGAGCAGTATCAGGAAGGTGTTCCGCACATAATGGTTATACCACAGGATCTGAGCCGCGCGGTGCTGAACGTGATGAACAATGCGTGCTATGCTGTGTGGATTAAAAGCGAAGCAAAAAGAATCAAAGAGGAAGATTATTCCCCCGAAATCAGCATCAACGTGTCCGCTTCCTCCGATGAACTCACCATTGCCATAGCCGACAATGGCGAGGGCATGACAGACGAAGTGAAAAAACGGCTCTATGAGAACTTCTTCACCACCAAACCTGTCGGCTTAGGAACGGGTCTTGGCATGAGTATCACGCGCGACATTATCGAGAATAAGCACGGAGGCAAGATATCCTTCACCTCGACGGAGGGGCAGGGGACTACGTTTACCTTCGCGATACCCATTCGGAAGTTTTGAATTGGACTATTGATAACTGAGAATTGAAGAATAATGAGAAGAATGATTATAAATAGGTGTAAGAGAAGATGGTTGCGACTATTGTTGTGTGCAGCGTTCTTCATTGCTCAATTTTCATTATCCACTCTCTATGCCCAGGACGACTCTAAGATGCGCCAGTTGTATTCTCAGGCTGAGAGTGACTATCAGATAGGCCGCATCGAGCAGGCTCGCGATGTGCTGTTGCAGAACCTCAGCTCTTTCCATGGCAATCTACGGCAGAACGCGCTCCACCTGATAGCCCTTAGCTATCTGGCTCGCTTCGACATAGGAAACACCGAGAAATACACTTCGCTGATGTTGCAGGAAAACCCCTACTACAGCCCTTCGACAGCTGACCCGGCGGAGTTCGCAGACATCGTGAAGAACATCAAAGCTGGAATGACGGCCACCATCACCACGGCCTCCAGTCAGGCAGAGAGTCTGGCCGAGGTTCCGGTGCCCACTACGCTCATCACAGCGGAGATGATTCAGGCCTGCGGAGCACGCAACCTGCAGGAGGTGCTGGCAACCTACGTTCCGGGAATGTATATCATTGACTGCAACGATGATATTAACATCGCTATGCGCGGCATATACAGTAATACGCAGGAGAAAATCCTTGTCATGCTCAATGGGCATCGTCTGAACAGCTATGCCACGAATACCGCCGCACCAGACTTCAGCATCTCTCTGGAGAAGGTAAAGCAGATTGAGGTGCTGCGCGGTCCAGCCTCGTCGCTCTACGGTGGTGTGGCCCTGACTGCCGTTGTCAACATCATCACCAAACAAGGCGGGGATGTGGATGGAATTCAGGCCAAGGTCGGTGCAGGCAACTATGAACAGATAAAAGTTGATGCTCTTTTCGGCAAGCGGTATTTTGATATTGACTTACTTGTCTGGGGCAGTGCTTATCACAATCGTGGCGAACGGTACGACGTGTCCAACGAGCGCATAGACGAGAGCTCTTATGGTATGCCTGTGGATCATATCCGCATCGGGCATATTGGCAACCGGCCTTCCTACGACTTCGGCTTGCAAATCGGCTACGGAGGAGTGCAATTTATGTACGACGCTCATTTCTCGCAGGTCATATCGCCCTTCACCATCGCATCGCTGGCGCTCTCTTACGACCACGAGCGCTACCGCACATTCAACGGCCTGAAGCCCAGCTTCAGTACTTACTCGCGCCATGCTGATCTCAGCTATGAATTCCCGACCATCAACTTTCAACATTCGACTCTCGATTTCAAGATTGCCGCTACATACGACAAGTCCGACATCACGCGCTATCAGGCCATCAATGATGAGCCGATGCCCGGTTTGAGTATGGCGATTCCGATGCCTGATGACATGAAGGCCATCTTTGATAAGAGTGGCGGCATTTCGCGTTATGTCAATGGCCAGGAGCAGGACTATGGCTTCCAGTTGAAGGGAAATTATGCTTATGCTTTTGGCGATAATCATAAGGGAAACATCGGTTTCGGTGCAGACTACAATCACTTCCAGCTCGACGACTTCCGCTACCAGATTGGTTATGACTTCGAATGGGCTTTCAGGGAAGAACCCTTGTTGCGTAATGCCGGAACGGGACGCGAGAACAGTGGCGATGTCTATTTGCAGCTGAAGCACCAGTGGCGTTCAATAATCTTCAATGCTGGCCTGCGCTATGACTATAAGACACGGTACGATAACACGACGGTGCGCGAGCTCTCACCCCGCGTAGCCCTCATTCTGTTGCGACCAAAGTGGAATGTCAAACTCAGCTACTCCAAGTCATTCGTTGATGCGCCCTATATCTACCGCAAGGCCAATGTGATGTCAGCTCTCATGTCGAATAGTGAGACGGGGGATGACAGCGAGGCAATCAATCTCTCGCCTGAGCGCGTCCACTCTTTCCAACTTTCTTTTGCCGGAACTAACTGGGCGAGGGGCTTGAACTTCGAGGTTAACGGCTTTTACAACCGGGCTGACAACCTCATTCAGACTAGTATCCTTGACTATAAGAACGCTAGTAAGAACCAGACCTGTGGCGTGGAACTTCTGGTGAGTTATAAACTGCCGAAGTTAACTGCTGACTGGAATTTCACATGGATTCATACCTTTAAGTCGAACCTCATGGAACTTGGATTGCCCGACGTTGTTTCCTCTCTCTATTCCACAGATATCGATGCGAACAACTCCACGCCCTCCATCATGTCGAACCTCGTGCTCAGCTGGCAGGCCACTTCGCATTTGAAGCTCCATACTCACATCCTCTTCGAGGGACGTCAGACATCCTATAACACGAACCTCGTCAGATTCGTCCAAACTTATGGTGCCCTTGTAAGCGCCTCGAAATACTCCTCGATGGGAATGCCGGATGCTGCTGCGGCCGCTATACAAGCAGCCCAGACAACCGCTCGTGACATTATTATGCACAAGGAAATACCTGCCCGTGCCATCCTGAATATAGGCGGCGAATACACTCTCGGTGCTGTGACCTTCGGCCTGAATGTTCACAATCTCTTAGGCACTCGATACTATCGTAGTGGAATGAACACGAATGTGATACCCCAACAGGGGCGTTGGTTCATTGCCAGTGTAGGTGTCCGGCTATAAATCAATCGCCATCAATAGCATCAACAAGTAAGAGGCGGGAAGGTTGTGTGCGGTGTCGTCTCGGGGTGTTGTAGGAGATTGATGAGAATGCCCTCGCGTTCACCATTCGCAATGATGACCTGAATCCCAGCAGCTTGCACGCGAGTGGCAGTGGTGTATTTTGAATGCATTCCGCCCCGTCCGAAAGCACTCTTCTCTGCTTTAATATAAGCCGATAGGTCGGAACCCGGAGCAACTGTTGGTATGAGTTTTGACTGGGGATTGTCAGGGTGTCCGGTGAAGATGCCGTCGATGTTTGAGAGCAGGATGAGTGTATCAGCTTCCACCATCTGTGCAACGAGTCCGCTGAGTTCATCGTTATCCGTGAACATCAGCTCCGTGACGCTCACCGTGTCGTTTTCGTTGACAATGGGCAGGACACCGTTCTCCAGCATTACTTTCATGCAGGCGCGCTGGTTGTCGAACTGTTCGCCGGGCTCGAAGTTTTCTTTCATCGTCAGCACCTGGCCAACAGGGATATGGAATTCGCGGAAGAGATCATAGTAGAGCCCTATGAGCTTCACCTGTCCCAGGGCAGAGAACAGCTGGCGCTGCTCCACGGAGTCGAGGGCGTGCTCCACCTTCAGTTCGCTGCGTCCGCAGGCAACGGCGCCAGAGGAGACGAGCACCACTTCATGACCTTGCTGACGCAACCAAGCCACCTGATCCACGATGGCGGACATTCGCGTGACGTCGAGTTTCCCGTCTGCGCGTGTCAGGACATTGGAACCTATTTTGATAACGATGCGCATAATCCCTGTATTACAGCATTGGTGAAGCCGGCTTCTTCCATGGCGTTGAGGCCGCGAATCGTGAGGCCGCCGGGAGTGGTGACCTTGTCGATTTCCGTTTCAGCGTGAGCGCCTTCCTTCTCCAAGAGACTGACGGCTCCGCGCAATGTTTGGGCTACGATGTTCTGTGCCTCAGCAGCGCGGAAGCCCAGTTGTACACCGCCTTCAGTGGCAGCGCGCACATAGCGCAGGGCATAGGCGATGCCGCAGGAGGCGAGGGCCGTGGCAGAGGGTAGGTGGGCTTCGTCGGTGACGAGCGTCTGTCCCATCGTGTCGAAGAGCTTTTTTACCTCCTGAGTCGTAGCCTCAGATGCGCGTACGGGCACGAGGAAGGTCATGGAAGCGAAGTTGGCGATGGCTGTGTTGGGGATGGCGGTGAGAATCTGAGGTCCCTCGCCTGCCCATGAACAGAGCTGCTCGCCGCGCGTGGCGGCAGCCACGGAAACAATAATCTTGTCTGCAAGTCGGATAGTGGACTTCAATTCGCACAGCACGTTTTCCACCAGCCAAGGCTTCACGGCCAGAATGATGAGTGCGGCATCCTTGGCTGCCACGCAGTTGTCTGTCGTCACGCTGGCTCCGGCTTGTGCAAAGCGCTCCAGCTTGGGTGCCGTGCGATTGCTGACGGTGATGTCATGACCGCCGATGGTCAGCAATGCCTCAGCAATGGCGCCGCCCATGTTGCCGGCACCGATGATGGTGATGGAAGACTCTCCCCCCGCCCTCCCTATAAGGGAGGGAGCAGTATGTGTCTGACTATTGAGATTCATCTTTTTATTGACAATTATCTTTTTCTGTTCTTGAAAGGTGATTGCTCCCTCCCTTTAGGGAGGGCGGGGGGAGAGTCCCCTTATCCTTTTCCCGGATTTCCACTCTTCTGATTTTTCCGCTAATGGTCTTGGGCAGTTCGTCCACAAATTCAATGATACGGGGGTATTTGTAAGGAGCTGTCTCGCGTTTCACGTGCTCCTGCAATTCTTTGATGAGCGCATCGCCTGCTCTGTCCTTCCACTCTTTGCCAAGCACGATGGTGGCTTTCACGACCATGCCCCGAATGTCGTCGGGGACACCTGTGATGGCGCATTCCACGACAGCAGGGTGCGTCATCAGTGCGCTCTCCACCTCGAAAGGACCGATGCGGTAGCCACTGGATTTGATGACGTCATCGATACGGCCCTCGAACCAGTAGTAGCCGTCCTCGTCGCGCCAAGCCATGTCGCCTGTGTGGTAGAGCCCGTCGTGCCAAGCTTCGCGAGTCTTCTCCTCATCGCGGTAGTACTCCTTGAAGAGTCCGATAGGCTTCTTGTCGCCTACGCGAACCACAATCTCGCCCTTCTCACCATCCTCGCAGGAGGTGCCATCGGCACGAATGAGGTCTATGTCGTATTGGGCATTCGGGATGCCCATGGAACCAGGTTTCGGCTGCATCCAGGGGAATGTGCCAAGCGTCATCGTCGTCTCGGTCTGTCCGAAACCCTCCATCATCCTGATGCCCGTCTTCTCGAAGAACTTGTCATAGACAGCAGGATTCAGTGCCTCGCCGGCCGTGGTGCAGTACTCAAGCGACGAGAGGTCGTACTTCGAGAGGTCCTCGCGAATCATGAAACGGTAGATGGTGGGCGGCGCGCAGAAGCTGGTCACGCGGTACTTCTCCATCTGGCGCAGGAGGCTGTCAGCATCGAACTTCTCGTGGTCGAAGACAAAGACCGTTGCACCAGCGAACCACTGGCCATAGAATTTCCCCCATACGGCTTTGCCCCAGCCTGTGTCGGCTACCGTCAGGTGCAGCGAATGCTCATGGAGGTTGTGCCAGAAGACGCCCGTCGTCAGGTGTCCCATCGCGTAGAGAAAGTCGTGGGCTACCATCTTGGGCTCACCGCTGGTGCCGCTGGTGAAGTACATAATCATCGTGTCCTCGTTGTTGTTCACAAAGGCTGGGCGCACGAAGGCGGGAGCCAGACCGACCTCAGCCTGATAATCCCTGAAACCGGCGGGTATGGGCTTGCCGTGGTCGGTGATGGTGATGTATTGTTCCACTGTGGGACTCTCGTCCTTGGCCGCTTGAATCTGGCTGACTACATAGGAGTCATCTACGCAGATAATTGCTTTGACGCTCGCGCGCGTGTTCCTATATATAATATCGTGCTTTGTGAGCATGTGTGTAGCGGGGATGACGATAGCGCCAATCTTGCAGAGCGCCAGCATCACTATCCACCATTCATAGCGCCGTTTGAGAATCAGCATCACGGGGTCGCCCTTGCCGATGCCCAGCGACTGCAAATAGGATGCAGCCTGATCACTCTGCTCCTTCAGTTGCTTGAAGGTTGAGCGTATCTCCTCACCCTGGTCGTTGGTCCAGAGCAGCGCCAGCTTCTCAGGCGCTTCCGCAGCCCAGGCGTCCATCACATCATAGGCAAAGTTGAAATGCTCGGGAATGATGAACTCCAGATGCTCGTTGTAATCCTCAACAGACGTGAAATGCGTCTGTTTCAAAAATCTTTCTACCATAAGAATGTTTGTGTTCTGATTTGTGATGCTATTCTACTGTGAACGCCAGGAAGCGTACGGGACGTTCGCCGATGGCGCGCATTCCATGGGGCTTTGTACTGTCGAAATAGATGCTGTCGCCTTCTTCCAGCACGATGGTTTTACCGCCCAGGTAGAGCTCCATCGCTCCCTCCAGAATCATGTTGAACTCCTGGCCGGGGTGCGAGTTCTTGTAAATGGTGTGCGCATCGGGCTTCGGTTCCACCGTGACGATGAACACCTCTGCCTTGTTCCCTGCAAAGCCGCCCGTCAGGCTTTGGTACTTGTAGGCCTTCGTGCGCTCGATACTCATGCCCTGTCCCTTGCGAACTACTAAGTAGCCGTGCATGTGAGGCTCTTCGTCGAAGATGAGAGCTTCTGTGGAAACGCCATAATGATTGGCTATCGTCATCAGCTTGGAGATGGTGATGTCAGCCTCGCCACGCTCCACTTGTTCATAAGTCTCAAGATGAAGTCCGCAGAGGTCTGCCACCTCTTGTGCGGGAATATCCAGCGCATCGCGTAAACCACGCAGGCGCTCGCCGATTTGATGAAGTTGATCGTTCATGATTATATGTGTTTGGTGAATTTCTCAAGGAACTCATCTGCCTCGGACATACTCAGGCAGAGGGGCGGCAGCAGGCGCAGGACATGTGTGCCGGCACAGCCTGTGAAAATATGCTCATTGAAGAGCAGCTGTTGGCGAATCTCCTTGTAGGGTTCGGTCAGTTCTATGCCAATCATGAGGCCACGGCCTCGCACCTCCAGAATCTTGCCGCTCTTCAGTTTCTTGATTTCTGCCATCAGGTATTCGCCCACGCGATGAGCATTCTCAATGAGGCCTTCGCCCTCGATGACATCCAATACGGCCAGAGCTGCCGCGCAGGCCAGATGATTGCCGCCGAAAGTTGTGCCGAGCTGGCCATAGACGGCCTCGAACTTGGGAGAGATGAGCACGGCTCCCATGGGGAAACCGTTGGCGATGCCCTTGGCCACGGTGATGATGTCGGGAGCCCCGAACGGTTTTCCTCCATCAGAGGAAGAGTCCGTCAACCACTGATGAGCGAAGAACTTGCCGCTGCGGCCATAGCCGCATTGAATCTCATCGCAGATAAGCACGGTGCCCGTCTCATCGCAGGCCTGACGCAACCCCTGCAGGAACTCGGCAGTAGCCAGCTGGATGCCACCGACACCTTGAATGCACTCAATGATGCAGGCTGCCACGTCGCCCTTCGCTAATTCCTGCTTCCAAGCCTCCAAGTCGTTCAGTGGCAGGAACGTCGTATGCCCGTTGGCGTTGATGGGGGCTATAATCTTGGGGTTGTTCGTGACTTCAACAGCCAGACTCGTGCGACCGTGGAAAGCCTTCTGTGCAGACAGCACACGCGTACGGCCGGTATGGAACGAGGCCAGCTTCAGAGCGTTCTCGTTAGCTTCCGCACCGCTGTTGATGAGGAACAGCCGGTAGTCCTCGTAGCCGCAGGCCTTGCCCAGGCGCTCTGCCAGTTGCAGCTGCAATTTGTTGACAACAGAGTTTGAGTAAAAACCAAGTTGTCCTACCTGCCTGCTCACCGATTCCACATAATGGGGGTGAGCGTGGCCTATGGAGATTACAGCGTGACCGCCATAAAGATCAAGAAATTCTGTCCCATTCTCATCCCACACACGGCAACCCTTGCCGCGAACGATATGAATTGGGAACAACGGATAAACGTCAAAAAGTTGCATACGCTTTCTTCTTTCTGATAATTTTCTGCAAAGGTACGCATTTTATTTGAAAAACGTTCATCAAATCCCCATATTTCTCACATTTTGCTCTTCTCGGTACAAAATGATAAAAGCCTTGTTTGCGATTTGCGATTCTACACTCTCTGAAAGAGCATGACAGCCGAGCTCAAACGAAGCTCAACCGACTATGCCGGAGCGTTCATGTAGCTCTTAACGCGACAACTGATAGTCCTTTGAAACGAAAGATTCAGGTGAACAGGCAAGAAGAATGAAGACTCTTGCTGCAAACATTCAGGTGTTCGCATTGCACAATCATGATGAAGCAATTGCACAATCACGATCAAGCAATTGCTTCATCATGATTGTGCAATGGTTACGTATGGATGTTATGGCAGAAAGATATGCATGTTTCGCACATAACATACATATCTTATGGTTAAAAAGCGCTGGGCTTGAGGTTGAGGCCAGCCTGCTCATCGAGGCCGAACATGATATTCATGTTCTGCACAGCTTGGCCGCTGGCTCCTTTGAGCAGGTTGTCAATGACACTGGTGATGAGCAGCTTATCGTCGAACTTCTGTACATGAACGAGAGCCTTGTTTGTGTTCACAACCTGCTTGAGGTCGAGGTCGCGGTCCACGTAGTGGGTGAAGGCGGCAGGGGCATAGAACTGCTTATAGAGTTTGACGATATCATCCTCGCTGAGCGACGGGTCGATTCGCACCACTTCCGTGCAGAAGATGCCGCGTGCGAAGTCACCGCGATAGGGAATGAAATCGACGGAAGCGTCAAAGCCTGGCTGTAGCTGAGCCAATGACTGGCGGATTTCAGGAACGTGCTGATGGCGGAAAGCCTTATAAATGCTCATGTTGCCTGAGCGCCAGGAGAAGTGTGTCGTAGCGCCGGGCTTCACTCCTGCACCTGTGGAACCTGTGATGGCGTTGACGCTGATGTCGCTATGCAGCAGCCAGTTGGCAGCCAAAGGCAGCAAGCCGAGCTGTATTGCGGTGGCAAAGCAGCCGGGGTTCGCAATGTGGAGAGCCTTGGTTATCTCAGCCTTGTTGATTTCCGGAAGGCCATAGACGTAGTCGTGGTCGGGAGAGGCCAGCCGGAAGTCCTGCGCCAGGTCGATGATTCTCAGATCCCGCGGCACGGGATGCTCTTTGAGAAACTCTGCACTCTTGCCATGCCCCATACAGAGGAACAGCACATCGATGCTCTTGAGAGCCATGCGGTTGGTGAACTTCATGTCTGTCTCGCCCAAAAGGCCTTCGTGCACATCAGTGAGAAGAGCCTTGGCATTGGACGTGCTGTGGACAAAGGCGATTTCCGCTTCAGGGTGATGCAGCAGCAGGCGGATAAGCTCGCCCGCCGTGTAGCCTGCGCCACCGATGATACCTACTTTAATCATATTTGTGACTGTTTAGGAGCCAGCAACCAAAGGATGAGATATAGCATCAAGCCTCCACCGACACAAAAGATTAAGAAAAGGAAAGCGATACGTACAAGGAGCGGATCGATGTCAAAGTATTCTGCTAAACCTCCACACACACCTCCAATTTTCTTGTCGGTAGTTGAGAGGTAGAAACGTTTTTGGGTCATGTTGGTTGAGTGTTACCGTTCTTCGTCCTTGTGAATTCCATAATACACGCGTAGCGGCGTGGAGAGCACTTTGATGAAGCCCTTGGCCTCGTCTGCTGTCCAACCCGTCTGTGTCTCGCCGTATTCGCCGAGTTTGCTGCGGGTAAGGTCATTGGCAGAATCAACGCCCACGGTCTCGAAACCAAAGGGGCGAAGCTTCAGGATTGCTGTGCCGGTGACGTTGCGCTGGCTGGATGTCAGGAATGCCTCCAGATCGGGCATCACGGGCTCCAGATACTGGCTCTCGTGCAGGAACATGCCATACCAGTTCCCCAGTTGATCCTTCCAGTACTGCTGCCACTTGGAGAGCGTTGATTTCTCCAGCAGGCGGTGTGCCTCGATGATGAGCTTCGGCGCTGCGGCCTCGAAGCCTACGCGGCCTTTGATGCCGATAATCGTGTCGCCCACGTTAGCATCGCGACCGATGGCATAGGATGCGCCGATTTCCTCAATCTCCTGAATGGCTTTCACGCGGTCATCGAACCTTTCGTCATTAACGCCTACAATCTCGCCCTTCTCGAACTGAATTTTCAGCAGGCTCTCAGGTTCTTTGGCTGTCACGTGCTTCAGGTAGGCCTCCTCGGGCAGACCCTGTGTGGCGTCGAGCAGTTCACCACCGCAGATGCTGGTGCCCCAGATGCCCAGATTGTACCTGTACTTCAGCTTGGCGAAGTCGGCAGCGAAGCCGTGAGCGTTGAGGTAGTCCACCTCTTCCTTGCGAGTCAGCTTCTTGTCGCGCGTGAGGGTGATGATTTCCACGCCGGGAGCCATGACCAGGAACGTCATGTCGAAGCGAATCTGGTCGTTGCCGGCGCCTGTGCTGCCGTGAGCGATGGCTTCTGCACCAATCTGCTTGGCATAGCGTGCGATGGCGATAGCCTGGAAGATGCGTTCAGAACTGACGCTGATAGGGTAACAGTTGTTACGCAGGACATTTCCGAAGATCATGTACTTCAGCGACTTCTCGTAGTACTCCTGTGTCACATCGAGCGTCACATATTGCGTTGCCCCCAGCTTATACGCATTCTCCTCGTTGGCCTTCAGCTGTTCAGCGCTGAAGCCGCCTGTGTTGGCGCAAGCGGCGTGCACTTCATATCCTAATTCTTTGGCGAGATACATCACGGTGTAGCTCGTGTCCAAGCCGCCACTGAAGGCGACAACTACTTTCTTCTTCATCTTATTGTATTTTCTTATAATGGTAATGCTTTAGTCGCGCAGCTCCTGACTGCTTAGGATTTTCCCGTCGAGACGATCAATGCGCTCAATGACATCCTGTGGAATCTTGGCCGGCAGATGCTCCTCTGGGTCGAAAAGCATCGCAGTGCAGATGCAGAACTTGCGGTTGCGTTCGCGCAGCACGCCCACATTGACGCATCCTTCGCAACCCTTCCAGAATGCTTCGTCGTCCGTCAGGTCGTCGAAGGTGACGGGAAGGTATCCCAACTGGGTGTTCATTTTCATCACCGCTTTGCCGCTTGTGAGGGAGAATATCTTGGCGTGCGGCCATCGGATTCGAGCCAGCGTGAATGTCATGTCCTTGATTTGCTTGGCGATGCCAAGTCCGCGGAAATCCGGGTGGACAATCAGACCGGAGGTGGTGACATATTGTTTGTTGCCCCAAGTCTCGATATAGCTGAAACCAGCAAAACGGGGTTCTGAGCCATCAGCTTGCGTTGCCAGGGCGATGACGGCTTTGGCCTCGCGCATCTTTGTGGCAACGTACTCGTGCGTACGTTTGGCGATGCCCGTTCCGCGCACTTTGGCAGCCTCTTCAATGGTCTTTAGGATTGTATCGACGTATTTCTCGTGCGATTCGTCTGCAACAAGAACTTGAATAGTCGGATTGTTTGGATTGTTTTCCATACCTGCTGATAGATTGTTGTGTGGGGTTTAGTGTTGTTGAAGTTCGGCAATGGTGTTCAGCGTCTTCTGCCGGTCGGCCTTTTCGTCCAGCACGATGAGGACGGTGTCGTCACCCGCAATGGTGCCTAAAACATCGGAAAGCTGGGCTTGGTCAATGTCGTAAGCCACATGTGGAGCGTGGCCGGGAGGTGTGTTGACGACAGCCAGATTGCCACTGAACTTGATGGAGAGAATCCCCAGTTTGTTGATTTGCTGAACGGTGGCTCTGGTGTCGCTGACCCGTTGGTATCGCTTCCGCTCAGGCAACATATAAATATAGTTGCCCTGCTCTGTTTGCCCTTTGCTGATATTCAGCTGTCGCAAGTCGCGTGATAGTGTCGCCTGTGTTGAAGCAAAACCGGCAATCTCCAGTGCTCGCAGCAGCTCCTCCTGTGTCTCCAACTCCTGACTGGAGATAATCATCTTAATCACTTCCAGTCGTGTTGCTTTGTCTTGTCTCATGCCTCTCTATAAAACTGGGCGCAAAGATATGAATATTCTTTCGAATAAAAGTGGAAATTGTGCGAATATTTGCACAAAATATTCATATTAATTCTCTTTCACATATAAAGATATGCATAAATGTGATTTTTTTACTACCTTTGCGCCCAAAATAAAAAATAGTAAGCCATGCAAATAGGTGATCAAGTACGTTTTTTGAATGAAGTTGGCGGTGGCAAGATTACAGGCTTTCAGGGAAAGAACATCGTGTTGGTAGAGGATGCTGACGGCTTCGATATCCCGATGCTTCGCTCTCAAGTGGTTGTTGTGGAAACGAATGCCAACAATTTTGTTGTGAAAAAGAAACCTGAGGCTCCGGCTCCACGTGTCCGCTACCTTGAGGACGATGTGGATGATGATCCCAGCAGCCGTCCAATGAGTTATCAGCCCAAAGCCAAGGAGCGCAAAGGAGGCGATGAACTCAATGTCTTTCTGGCTTTCGTGCCGGTGAACCCTCGCGAGTTCAGTCATACCAGTTTCGAAGTATATCTTGTGAATGACTCAAATTACTACGCTTCTGCTGTGCTGGCTTGTGCAGAGGGCGAGCAGTGGCGCCTACGCTGGCAGGGTGTTGTAGAACCCAACACAAAACAGTTGATTGAGACGCTTGAGTTGTCAGACCTGAATGATTGGGAGCGTCTGTCGGCTCAGGTGATGACGTGGAAGCGCGATTATGCTTATTCGCTGCTGCCGGCAACCAATACTGAGGTTCGTTTGGATTTGGTGAAGTTCGTCAAGTTCCATGCTTTCCGTCCGTCGCCCTTCTTCCATGAGCCTGCGCTGGTTTATAACCTTGCCCATGAAGATCAGCAGGAGGAAGATGATGCCATTACAGAGAATCTGTCTATCGTAGATAGTCAGAGCGTAGGGGAGGACTCGGAAGATGAGGAGGTCCCCCAGCAAGCGCCTGCTCCACAGATGACACGCGAGGAAGAGCGTGCGGCTCTGAAGGCAGCCAAGCGCGCCCTGAAAGAGGAGATGCGCGCTCAACGCGAAAAAGAAAAAGCTGAGCGCAACCCTCATTTTTCAAAGCCGAACCATATACCGGCCAAGGAAGAAATCATCGAAGTTGACCTTCATATTCATGCGCTTCTGGATCATACCGAAGGCCTTTCTGCCGGTGTGCTCCTGAACACCCAGTTGACAGAGTTCCGTATCATGATGGATCGGAACATCAAGAAGAAAGGGCAGAGAATAGTCTTTATCCACGGGAAAGGCGATGGCGTCCTTCGCGCAGAAATCATCAAAGAATTGCAGCATCGTTACCGTTCTTGTACATATGAGGACGCTTCATTTCAAAAGTACGGATTCGGAGCTACGATGGTGACGATTCGATAAAGGTGATAAGATATTTAGGCTGAGGTAAAAAAGAAGAATGACAGAGATGGACGCTGTACTGGATCCAAAGAATATCAAGATAGCAGATTTCTCCTATGAGCTTCCTGACGAGCGAATAGCCAAATATCCATTGGCTGAGCGCGATGCATCGAAGTTGCTGGTCTATAACCATGGAACCATCAGCGAACACCATTTCCGTGATTTGCCCCGGTTGCTGCCTGAAGGCTCTTTGATGGTGATGAACAACACACGGGTGATTCAGGCTCGTCTTCATTTCCGCAAGGAAACAGGAGCTCTCATTGAAGTCTTTTGTCTCGAACCTGCTTGGCCGCACGACTATGTCCTGATGTTCCAGCAGCCTGTTTCGTGCACGTGGCATTGCCTTGTGGGAAACAGCAAGAAGTGGAAGGATGGGAAACTCTTTCGTGAGATTCTTGTTGACGGAAAAAAACTGACGCTTACAGTTGAGAGGGAAGACGGTGATGTCATTCACTTCGCATGGGGCGATGAGGCTGTGACCTGGGCTCAAGTCTTAGATGCTTGTGGCGAACTCCCAATTCCGCCATATCTGAACCGGCAGACCGAGGCCAGCGATCTTCAGACCTATCAGACGGTCTATTCCAAGGTGAAGGGCAGCGTGGCTGCGCCGACCGCAGGTTTGCATTTTACCCCTCGCGTAATAGAATCTGTCGAGAGTCGAGGCATTGAACGGCAAGAACTGACGCTGCATGTTGGGGCAGGTACTTTCAAACCTGTGAAGAGCGAGCGCATAGAGGGGCATGAGATGCATAGCGAGTGGATATATGTTCCTCGACGTGTGGTGGATTCGCTCTTGCGTCACAATGGCGAGTGCACGGCTGTCGGAACAACCAGCGTCAGGACACTCGAGTCGCTTTTCTATATAGGAAAGAAAATACTTGACAATCCGAACGCTGCCGAGGATGATTTGAAAGTGAAGCAATGGGAGCCCTATGAAATATCTTCAGCCCATCTGCCAACGACCGTTGAGGCTCTCCGCGCGCTCCTCGGTTGGATGGATAACAACCATGTAGAAGCCCTCCATACCTCTACGCAAATTATCATTGCGCCCGGCTACCAGTACCACATTGTCAAGCGCATGATTACCAATTTTCATCAGCCGCAGTCCACGCTTCTGCTGCTAGTCTCGGCGTTTGTGGGGGACGATCGATGGAAGGATATTTATCGCTATGCGCTTGGCCATGATTTCCGGTTCCTTAGCTATGGCGACAGTTCGCTTCTCATCCCGTAGCTAGGCGGCAGCCTGACGTGAATAGGCGACTGTTGTGATTCATAATGCCGGTGTGCGATTCAATACTCGCCGTTTTTAGTGCTGAAACGCTCTTTATACATATAAAATGTCTGTTTTACACTTTTTTAATGAGAAAAAACGTTAATTAATATGGCGGTTCGGTATTTTTTCTATACTTTTGCACCCGAAACGTATAGTAGGCGTTTACCTTAACCAGAAAATAGTACAACAGTCATATATGGAAACAACACTCGTCCTGCTCAAACCCAGTTGCGTTCAACGTCAGCTGATAGGCGAAATAGTTCACCGTTTTGAGCGTCGAGGCCTCCGCATTGCTGGCATGAAAATGATGCAGCTGGACGAAGCTATTCTCCGCGAGCATTATTCACATCTTGTAGATCGTCCCTTCTTTCCCTCGCTGGCTGCGTCGATGATGGCATCGCCCATCGTTGCCATGGCCATTAGCGGTGTGGAAGCTGTACAGGTAGTACGTGCAATGACGGGCTTTACAAATGGCCGTGCGGCAGATCCGGGTACGATTCGTGGCGACTATGCCATGAGTAATCAACAAAATATTGTTCACGCATCGGACTCTGTGGAGAACGCCGCTATTGAGTTGGCGCGTTTCTTCCGTCCTGAGGAGATTTTCGAATACCGATGTGCAACGATGGATTTCCTTTATGCTCCGAACGAGCTGTAATACAAGCTCCATCGATAACGAAAACAGAAAGAAAAGAGAGTACAATATAATTGAGAAAGTAATGATTGTCCAATTCATCAAACACGCCACTGCAGCTTTTTTACTGACCATGTCTGTCACGCCGGTGTTCGCACAGGACGTGATAGCTCGTCAGGCTCCCATTGACAGAAAGATGCGAGCCGTTGATAGTGTAGAGATTCAGAAACTCTTCCAGCAGGAGAATCTTGAGAATCCTGCGGGAGATTTGTACCCGAACTGGGAGAACAAGTATATCAACGCATACGGCCACATCCAGTTGCCCAGTGAGTACAAGATAGACCTTCGTGATTTTTGTATGCCCATAAACAACCGTGTTGTCACATCAAATTACGGCTATCGTCGCAAATTCCGTCGTCAGCATAAGGGCATTGACGTTAACGCTTATTATGGCGATACGATTCGCGCAGCTTTCGATGGCAAGGTCCGTGTGGTCACTTTCCAGCGCGGCGGCTATGGCAATGTGGTCGTAATCCGTCATCCCAATGGCTTGGAGACCGTCTATGGTCACATGTCCCGTCAGTTGGTGAAGGAACTGCAAAACGTGAAGGCTGGCGATCCCATCGGTTTGGCAGGCAATACAGGGCGCAGTTTTGGCGTCCATCTTCATTTCGAGACTCGTTTCCTGGGCGAATATATTGATCCGGCAAAGCTTTTTGACTTTGCTAATCAGGACGTGACGGGTGATTTCTATGTCTTCCGTGGACGTGGCCGGGGTACTCTGTTAGGTAAGCACGACAACCGTGGCACAGGCGCTTCAGATCTGGCAATGTCCGACGCTTCTGAAACAACAGAGGAGGTTACCTACCAGTCCTCTGAGACATCATCTGAGAAACGTGCTTCCCGTGCTTCTCGCAATACTCGTATCCATAAAGTCCGTAGAGGCGAGACTCTTTCTACGATCGCCCGCAAACACGGAACGACAGTGGCTAAACTCTGCCGCGCCAATGGCATAAGCAAGGGAACCAAGTTGCGTATCGGCCAAATCCTGAAGTATTCATAAAAAGGACTTAGCCGGTCTGCTTACATGACATGACAACAGAAGAACAGTTCAGGGCTGTAATGAAGGACTGTCGTGAGGTCTTCGTCAAGAAACTCCACGATTATGGAGCCGCATGGCGTATCCTCAGGATTCCTTCGCTGACAGATCAGCTGTATATCAAAGCCAATCGCATCCGCTCCTTGGAGATGAAGAAGGAGGCAATGGTGGACGAAGGCATCCGGCCAGAGTTTGTAGCCATCGTCAACTATTCCATCATCGGTCTGATTCAGTTAGAACATGGTATCGCCGAGAAGCCCGATGATATGACTAATGAAGAAGCCATCAGCGAGTACGACCGCTTAGCCGAAGATTCCCTGCAGCTGATGCTTCGCAAGAATCATGATTACGATGAAGCTTGGCGCGGAATGCGCGTAAGCAGCTACACCGATATTATTCTTCAGAAGATATTCCGCACGAAACAGATCGAGGAGTTGGATGGGGCAACGCTGGTCAGCGAGGGCATCGATGCCAACTATATGGATATGATGAACTATGCGGTTTTCGGCTTGATTAAGCTGACTTTCGAATGAAAAAGAAATTGATTTGGATGGCAGTAAACGTGTGCCGTATGGCCGTTGCTGCCACTTTTCTTATATCCGGCCTCGTCAAGTTAATAGACCCTCGTGGCACTGAATATAAGATTCATGATTACTTGATGGCCATGAACTTGGAGGGCGTCATGAGCAATGGCTTCCTTCCATTAGTCCTTTCGGTGTTGTTGTCATTGGTGGAGTTCTGCCTTGGTGTGTATCTGCTGTTTGGCATACGGCGCCGCTTTACGCTGACGGCGATGATAGTCTTTTTGCTGTTCTACACGCCGCTGACTTTGTGGCTTGCGCTCACAGGGGCCGTGGCGGATTGCGGGTGTTTTGGGGACGCCATCAAACTGACCAACTGGCAAACCTTCATGAAAAATGTGCTTCTGTTGGTTTCATGTGCTCTCCTCTGGTGGCATCGAAGGCGTATCGTGCGCTTCTTCCCGGAGTCGGCTCAGTGGATCGTGTCGCTGCTGGCGTTCTGTGCAGGCCTGTTCTTGGCTCTCAAATGTATTTATGATGAGCCTGTCATTGATTTCCGTCCGTTCCATGTCGGGCAACATATTCCCACGGCGATGCAATGGCCGGAAGACCCGGAAGCCCAGCCGGAGATTGTCGATTTTGTCATTGAACCGTTTGGTTTCGAAGGTGCAGCCACACGCCCCGTTCCTGACGTTGAGGAACTGTTGGCGGAAAACGACGATGTGCTCTTGTTGACGATGCCCCGTGTGGAATCAGCTGACGATACGAATCTGGATGTCATCAATTCGCTGTATGACTATGCTCACATGAAAGGCTATCGTTTCCTGGCCTTGACCTCCTCCGATGAGGCTGCCATCCTGCGTTGGCGCGATATGACAGGCGCTGAGTATGATTTCGCTTTCATGGACGAGCTGCCCTTGAAGACCATCGCCCGCAGTAACCCGGCATTGGTGTATATCCATCGGGGCACAATCATGGGAAAATGGAGCCATCATAACCTGCCTTCCATTGAGGAAATAGAGTCGCTCAAAGGCCCCGAATCCTAAAAATACGCTAAATACGATAAAAACTTTTCCTGTTATGCTCTTAGCACTTTAAAAAGTGCTATCTTTGCAGCCGAAAAGCAAAACATATTACATTAATTATAATAATAAGAAATTATGAGAAAAAAGATTGTAGCAGGCAACTGGAAAATGAACCTGAACCTGCAGGAAGGCCTCGCACTTGCCAACGAACTCAAGGGCGCTCTCGCAGCAGATAAGCCCAATTGTGATGTCGTCATCTGCACTCCGTTCATTCACCTTGCCAAGGTTGCTGACGTGGTGGCTGGCACTGTGATTGGACTCGGCGCTGAGAACTGCGCAGACAAGGAGAAAGGTGCTTACACAGGTGAGGTGAGCGCAGCACAGGTCAAGAGCACCGGTGCTCAGTATGTCATCCTCGGCCACAGCGAACGTCGTGCTTACTACGGCGAAACTGCTGAAATCCTGAAGGAGAAAGTGAACCTGGCTCTGGCCAATGGCTTGAAGGTGATCTTCTGTATCGGCGAGGTGCTCGAAGAGCGCGAGGCCGGCAAGCAGAACGAGGTCGTAGGTGCTCAGCTGGCTGACAGTCTCTTTGATCTGACCGAGGAGCAGCTCTCTAACATCATCTTGGCTTACGAACCCGTGTGGGCCATCGGCACAGGCAAGACCGCTACCGCCGAGCAGGCTGAGGATATGCACGCCTTTATCCGTGGTTGCATAGCCGGTCGTTTTGGCGATGCCGCAGCTGAGAACATCAGCATCCTCTACGGCGGCAGCTGCAAGCCCAGCAATGCTAAGGAAATCTTCTCGAAGCCCGATGTTGACGGCGGCCTCATTGGCGGTGCTGCCCTCAAGTGTGCCGACTTCAAGGGCATCATCGATGCTTGGAAGTAATCAATCGAATCTTTTGGAAATGATAAATAATAAGTGGCAGATGAACTATACAATCAGTGATATGAATGCGAAGAGAATAGGATTTGGACTCGACTCCGTAATCTGTCATTTGTTATTTATCATTTCTTTTTTGTTCCCCTTCAACGCATCTGCTCAGGGACAGACCTTTACAGAACATCTTACTCAAACAGTCCCTGGATCGGGCACTGTGACATTGCACCAGGATGCTGAGATTGAAGCTTTGGTCAACGGAACGAAGGTTCCCGCTCCTGCCGTGCGCCAGCCCCATGTCGTCCATACTCCAGATACGACAACTTTGCAAGGTGAGTCACATACGGCAAGGGAAATCACCGGCCATCGTGCTCATGCCGTCGGCTATCGTATTCAGGTGTATGCTGGAGGCAATAATCGCCAGTCTAAGGCTGAGGCCTATCGTATAGCCGGGCTTGTTCGTTCTTATTTTTCCCATGTCCCAGTCTATACAATCTTTGCATCGCCGCGATGGGTATGCCGCGTGGGCGATTTCAAGACACGCGAGGAGGCTGTGGAACAGCTTCGCAAGCTTCGTGAGACAAACCAGTTTGGCGAGGCCAGTATTGTGAAGAGCAAAATCGTCGTTTATTATTGACCATGAAGGAGCAAGAGGAAGCCCTCGCGGCTCATTATGCCGCTATTCTGCCATTGCTGGGGGAGGACCCTCAACGCGAAGGGTTGGTGAAGACTCCACGTCGGGTGGCCCGTGCATGGCTGGAACTCACGCGTGGCTATCACGAGGACCCTATTGCCATTCTGCGTTCTGCGCTGTTCAAGGAAAACTACCACAATATGGTAGTTGTCAAGAACATCGAATTCTATTCACTTTGTGAACATCATCTGCTTCCCTTCTTCGGGAAGGTTCACATTGCTTACGTACCGAACGGCGAGATAACGGGACTCAGCAAGCTATCCCGTATTGTGGATACCTTCAGCCACCGCCTGCAGGTGCAGGAGCGTATGACTCGGGAAATAGTCCACGCTATTGAAGAAGCATTGTCCCCCCTTGGCGTGATGGTGGTAGTGGAGGCGCGACATCTCTGTGTACAGATGCGAGGTGTCTCCAAGCAAGGAGCTGAGACTATGACTATGCACTATGTCGGCGTCTTTGAAAAAGCCGAGGTGCGCCAGGAGTTTCTCAGCCAGCTTTCCTTAGGGTAACCCCCGACCACTTTCTTTTTTCTAATATCTTTATCCTATAAACCTACTGTGGAACAACAAACATATACATACGACGAGGCCTTCGAGGCCTCATTGGCATATTTTGACGGCGATGAGCTTGCTGCTCGCGTGTGGGTAAACAAGTATGCGATGAAAGACTCTTTCGGGAATATCTACGAAAAGAGTCCGACTGATATGCATTGGCGAATCGCCAATGAAGTGGCTCGCATCGAGCAGAAATACAAGAATCCCATGTCCGCACAGCAGGTCTTCGACCTTCTGGATCATTTCCGATATATCATCCCTGCAGGTTCTCCCATGACAGGTATCGGCAACCACTATCAGGTGGCCTCGCTGTCCAACTGTTTCGTGGTGGGCCTCGAAGGCGATGCCGACTCCTATGGCGCCATCATCCGTATCGATGAGGAGCAGGTGCAACTGATGAAGCGTCGCGGTGGAGTGGGGCACGACCTCTCTCACTTGCGTCCCGCGGGCACGCCGGTGAAGAACTCGGCCCTCACGAGCACTGGTCTCGTGCCATTTATGGAACGCTACAGCAACAGCACCCGTGAGGTGGCACAGGATGGCCGTCGCGGAGCTTTGATGCTCAGCGTTAGCATTAAGCACCCCGATGCCGAGGCCTTCATCGATGCTAAGATGACCGAGGGCAAGGTCACAGGAGCCAATGTGAGCGTGAAGATTGACGATGCTTTTATGAAGGCTGCTGCTGAGGGTAAACCTTATGTTCAGCAGTTCCCCATTGACAGCGATGACCCCATTGTTACCAAGGAAATCGATGCCAGCGCGCTCTGGAAGAAGATTGTGCACAACGCTTGGCGGAGTGCTGAGCCTGGGGTGCTCTTCTGGGATACGATTCTGCGCGAAAGCGTCCCCGACTGCTATGCCGATTTGGGCTTCCGCACAGTCTCCACCAATCCCTGCGGCGAGATACCTCTCTGCCCCTATGATAGCTGTCGTCTGCTGGCAATCAATCTCTATGAGTATGTGGAGAATCCCTTCACGCGCGATGCCAAGTTCAATTTCGACCTCTTCCGTGACCACGTGCGCAAGGCACAGCGTATCATGGACGATATCATTGATTTGGAACTGGAGAAGATAGAACTGATTCTTAACAAGATTGAGTCAGATCCTCAGAGCGATGATGTGAAGTCTGCCGAGCGTAACCTCTGGCTGAAGATTCAGCGCAAGAGTAGCATGGGCCGCCGCACGGGTGTGGGCATCACGGCGGAGGGCGATATGCTGGCTGCTTTGGGCCTGCGCTATGGCACCCAGGAAGCTACCGACTTTGCTGTTGAGGTGCAGAAGACCGTCTGTTTGAACGCCTATGCCTCCAGCGTCGAGATGGCTCGCGAGCGTGGTGCCTTTGAGATGTTCGATGCCAAGCGCGAAGCTGCTAATCCCTTCATTCTTCGCATCAAGGACGCTGATCCTCAGCTCTATGCCGATATGTGCAAGTATGGCCGTCGCAACGTGGCCTGCCTCACGATAGCCCCCACCGGCACCACCAGTCTCATGACGCAGACCACGAGTGGTATTGAACCTGTTTTCATGCCGGTCTATAAGCGTCGTCGCAAGGTGAATCCCAACGATCCTGAGGCGCGAGTTGATTTTACGGATGAGACGGGCGATTCCTTCGAAGAATATATCGTATATCATCATAAGTTCCTCACTTGGATGAAGACGTGCGGTCTTGACACAGAGCGCCGCTACACACAGGAGGAGATTGATGAACTGGTGGAGCAGTCACCTTATTACAAGGCTACTGCCAACGATGTCGATTGGCTGATGAAAGTGATGATGCAAGGCGCAATCCAGAAATGGGTCGATCACAGCATCAGTGTCACGGTGAATCTGCCGAACAATGTGGATGAGCAGCTGGTCAACGACCTCTATATGGAGGCTTGGCGCAGTGGCTGCAAGGGCTGTACCATCTATCGCGATGGTTCCCGCAGCGGCGTCATGATCAGTGTCAGCAAAAAGAAAGAGACCCCCGAGGATGAGCAGCAGGAGACACCCGCTCTGGAGACTACCCAAGAGCATTTTGTGCCCGAATGCCGTCCGCCTGAGGTCGTGGAGAAGCGCCCCGATGTCTTGGAGTGTGACGTCGTTCGTTTCCAGAACAACAAGGAGAAATGGGTGGCTTTTGTGGGGCTTCTTGATGGCCGTCCTTATGAAATATTCACGGGCCTTCAGGACGATGAGGAGGGTATCCTCCTGCCAAAGAGTGTGACCAAGGGACGTATTATCAAACAGATGAACCCCGATGGCACAAAGCGCTATGATTTCCAGTTCGAGAACAAGCGCGGCTACAAGACTACCGTTGAGGGACTGAGCGAGAAGTTCAACCCCGAGTACTGGAACTACGCCAAGCTGCTCTCCAGCGTGTTGCGTTATCGTATGCCGCTGGATCATGTCATCCGCCTTGTTGATCAGCTTCAGCTCAACAGTGAGAGCATCAACACATGGAAAAACGGTGTTGAACGAGCCCTCAAGAAGTATATCAGCGACGGCACCGCTGCCCGCGGCCAGGTCTGCCCCAACTGCGGTCAGGAAACTCTTGTCTATCAGGAAGGTTGTTTAATATGTACGAATTGCGGAGCCAGCAGGTGCGGATAGCGAATCTTAAACTCTTCGCCTACCACGGCGTACTCCCGCAGGAGCGCGTCGTGGGGGCTTATTATATCATAAATATAGGTGTCGCGGCCGACTTCTCCCGCGCCCTGGAGTCCGATGCGCTGGAGGACACCCTGTCTTATGCCGGGGTCTATGAAGTTGTGAAGGCCGAGATGGCCGTACCGTCGAAGCTGTTGGAGCACGTGGCGGGGCGCATCTGCCGTGCCGTCCTCAACCGCTTTCCTGCTGCCACGGCCATCCGTCTGGAAATCCTCAAAGAAAACCCGCCCATGGGAGCTGATGTCCGAGGGGCGGGTGTGTATGTTGCTATGAGCCGGTGAGGGCTGCAGGCCGGTCAGATGACTTCGATGCCCATTTTCTCGCACAGCTGAAGGCTCAGTTCCTTGAGCTTGAATTTCTGAATCTTGCCGGAACCTGTCAAGGGGAACCCGTCAACGAAGAACACATACTTCGGGATCTTGTAGCGAGCAATCTTGCCACGGCAGAACTCGCGCACATCTTCGGGCTCCATCTTCACTCCATCGTACAGGATAATGAAGGCGCCTACCTCTTCACCGTATTTCTTGGAGGGCACGGCTGCAACTTGCACGTCCTTAATGCCGGGCATGTGGTAGAGGAATTCTTCAATCTCGCGGGGATAGATGTTTTCGCCGCCGCGGATAATCATGTCTTTGATGCGGCCTGTAATCTTGTAAAAACCGTCTTCGTCCTTTACACCCAAATCACCTGAGTGAAGGAAGCCGTTCTCGTCGATAACCTCGGCGGTGGCTTTCGGGTTCTTGTAGTAGCCCTTCATCACATTGAAGCCTCGGCAGCACATCTCGCCCTGTACGCCCACGGGACATTCTTTGCCCGTCTCGGGATCGAGGACTTTCACTTCCACGAAGGGGAAGTCGCGACCCACCGTGGTGCAGCGCTGTTCGAAGGTGTCGTTCAGGCACGTCTGCGTCATGCCGGGTGAGCTCTCGGTTAGACCATACACAGAGGTGATGGTCATAAACATCTTCTCGCTCACCTGTTTCATGAGCTCTACGGGGCAGAGAGACCCGGCCATGATTCCCGTTCGCAGGCTCGACATATCGAACATCGGGAACATCGGGTGGTTCAGTTCGGCGATGAACATCGTTGGCACACCATACACCGCCGTGCAGCGCTCTTTGTGGATAGAGGCCAGCACCACCAGGGGGTCGAATTTCTCGACCATCACCTCCGTGCAGCCGTGGGTGAGGCAGTTCATGGTCGCCAGCACCACGCCGAAGCAGTGGAACAGTGGCACGCATACGCACAGCTTGTCGTCCTGTGTGAACCCCATGTTTTCGCCTGTGAAGTAGCCGTCGTTGGCGATGTTATAGTGGGTGAGCATCACGCCCTTGGGGAAACCTGTGGTACCCGAGGTATATTGCATATTGCAAACATCGTGGCAGGTGACGCTCTTCTTGATCTCTTCGAGTTCTTCGTCCTCGATGTTCTGTCCCAGCAGCAGCAGCTCAGCCGTATTGTACATTCCGCGGTATTTCTCCATTCCGATGTACACCACGTTTTTCATGTGCGGGAAGCGCTCGCTGTTCAGGTGTCCGCGCTCGCAGGACTTCAGCTCGGGAAGCATTTTGTAGGTCATATCTACGTAGTCGCACTCCCAGGTGCCGTCGGTGATGCACAGCGTGTGCATATCCGAGTCCTCGCACAGGTATTCCAGCTCGTTCTGCTTATAGTTTGTGTTCACGGTCACCAGCACGGCTCCAATCTTGGCGGTGGCATAGAGGAATGTCAGCCAGTCGGGAACATTGGTAGCCCAGATGCCTACGTGGCTGCCCTTCTTCACGCCGATGGCAAGGAGTCCCTTGGACAGGTTGTCCACGCGCTCATTAAACTGCTTCCACGTGAAGCGCAGGTCGCGGTCGGAATAGACAATATATTCTTTGTCAGGGGTCGTTGCGGCCCAGTGCTCCAGCCACTGCCCAAGCGTGCGCTCAGACAGCGTGTAGCCGGCAGAGCCGGTCTCTGCCGGATAGGTTCTATTAGGCAGGGGGCGGCCTGCCATATCTAATTTCGCATTACTCATTCTTCTTCAGCCTTTAGAAGGGGATATACACAACCGCCAGAATCTTGGCACCCGTGTTGGCAGAGCCGTGAACATGGTGCTTCACGATGGAGTCGTAGTAGATGCTGTCGCCCTCGTGCAGGATATATTTGTCTTTGCCATAGGCAATCTCCAACTCACCGCTCATCACATAGATGAACTCCTCGCCCTCGTGGGCAGAGAGCTTGAATTCCTTGTCCTTATTGGGTTGCACATCAATGATGAACGGTTCCATGTGCCGGCCGGCCTTCTGCTTGGCCAGCGCGTGGTACTCCATGTTCTTGCGGGCATCTGCTGAATCGTTGGAGAAACTGATGCTGTCATCCTCGCGGTCGGCAGCACGCGACACCACAGGACCAAGCGCATCGTTGTCGTCAAGAAATGTGCCCAGTCGGACGCCTAAGGCTCGTGCTACCTTGATCAGCGGGCCCAGAGAGGGCAACTGTTGGTCGTTTTCAATAGAGGTGATTTGTTCGGCTGAGAGGCCGCTACGCTCGCTCATCTCCTCAACGGAGATGTTCTTGGATTCACGAAGTCCCTTGATTTTGGACCCCACTAAGTTGTTGCTGTTGGGCATAGATTAAAAAACTGATAATCTGTTTGTGTTTCACATTTCGGGCGCAAAGATAGTGATAATAATTAAAAGTGAAGCAGAGAAAAGCGAAAAACTTTCCGTTCGTAAGGCATTACGTTCCTGATTGCGCCGCATTGCTTCCGCCATCACATCTCTTCAAGATTCAAGTTCTTATAAAAAAAGGATTGGATTATTTGCTAAATCAAAACATTCGCTTTACCTTTGCAACTGCACCTCCTTATGAATAATTCTTAGGGTGTAAAGTGTGTTACCCGTAGCGATGGAATCTGTTGTCTATAGCATAATTGTGCCGGTCTTTAACCGCCCCGATGAGGTGGATGAGCTGCTGGCGAGTCTGTGCAGGCAGAGCGTGCGGACGTTCGATGTTCACGTGGTGGAGGACGGTAGCAGTGTGCCGTGCCAAGCGGTCTGCGAGCGCTATGCCGACCGCCTCGATATCCACTACTATGTGAAAGAGAACGGCGGCCCGGGCGCTGCCCGCAACTATGCTGCCGAGCGTGCACAGGGCGACTGGCTCATTGTCCTCGACTCTGATGTGGTGCTGCCCGAGGGCTATCTCGCTGCCATAGACCGAGAGTTGGCGGGGGCAACCTCCCATGCTCCCAATGAGTCCCATGAGCCCCATTCCTGCGGCGGATCCTGTGATGCTTTCGGGGGACCTGATCGTTCACACCCCGATTTCACACCTGTGCAGAAAGCCATCAGCTACTCGATGACCTCGTTCTTCACCACGGGCGGCATCCGTGGCGGGCGTAAGAAACTGGACAAGTTCTACCCGCGCTCATTCAATATGGGTGTGAGGCGCTACCTGTGGCAGCGCCTGGGCGGTTTCCGCCGGATGCGCTTCGGCGAGGACATCGATTTCAGCTACCGCATCTGTGAGTCGGGGGCGCGTTGCCGTCTGTTTCCCGAGGCGTGGGTGTGGCACAAGCGCCGCACGGATTTCGGCAAGTTCTTCCGGCAGGTGCGCAACTCGGGCGTAGCGCGTATCAACCTGCAGCTGTTGCATCCCGGATCTTTGAAACTGGTGCACGCCCTGCCGGCGCTGTTCACCGTGGGCTGTGCGCTGTTGGCGATTCCTTTTGTGGTGGGATTGGTGATGGCCGTCATGGGGCTCATTGGGGCTTATGCCTCCATGCAGCCGGGTTGCAATCTGAGCATGGTGGTAGTCTTCTTCGGTGGGGCGCTGATGCTGGCGGCCCTGCTGCCGTTGCTGCTCTATGCCGTGCTGATTGTCATTGACTCCTCAATACGTAACCGCAGTCTTTGGGTTGGAATCCTCTCTGTGCCCGCAGCCTTCATTCAGCTCCTCGGCTACGGCTCCGGCTTCCTCGGTGCGGCCTGGAAACGCCTCGTGCTGAAGCGCAACGATGAGGGCTTCGACAGCAACGAACAGTTGTATAAATAGTTGATAATGAAGAATCATTCATGAAAGATAACCAACTGGCAAGAAACGCTGCCTCCTCCCAGGGCATAGAGGGGGTAGGGGTGGAGTCCGGGACACTGACGCTCAAGGACCTGCCCTCTGACGAGCGTCCGCGAGAGCGGATGATGGCGCAGGGCGCTGCGGCCCTGTCGCCTGCCGAGCTGTTGGCTATCTTGATAGGCAGCGGCAACACCGAGGAAACGGCCGTGCAGCTGTGCCAGCGCATCCTCTCCGACTGCGGGGGCAGCCTGAAGGCGCTCAGCCGACTGTCGGTCAGCGACCTGACGAAGCGCTACAAGGGACTTGGTCCCGCCAAGGCGGTGAGCATCCTCGCGGCCTGCGAGTTGGGCAGGCGCCGCATGATGGAAGCTGCTGAGGCGAAACGCTATATCAAGAGCTCCATGGATTTCTACCAGACACTGCTGCCACTCGTGCGCGACATCGGTCACGAGGAGAGCTATGCCCTCTACCTCCGGGCTGACAACAGCCTCGAAGGGCGTCCCCAGCTCATCAGCAAGGGAGGCATCACGGAAACGATGGTTGACGTGCGGCTGGTGCTGCGCGAGGCACTGATACGCCAGACGCCCATCATCGCCTTCGCACACAACCATCCCTCGGGCAGCACGAAGCCCTCACGCGAGGACGACCGCCTCACGGAGCAACTCAAGAATGCCTGCAGATTGTTGAACATCAGATTCCTCGACCATATAATTGTCACAGATGGCGCTTATTATAGCTATCGGGAAGAGGGGAAGTTATAGATAAAAAATAGAAACAAGATAATGGAAAGAATTCAATTAGAAGATCAAGTGGTTGAGTTGCTCAAGACGGTCTTTGACCCCGAGATTCCCGTGAACGTCTATGACCTGGGGCTCATCTACAGGATTGAACTGAGCGACGACCTCACGCAGCTGGACGTGGATATGACGATGACCGCGCCTTCGTGCCCGATGGCCGACTTCATCGTCGAGGACGTGCGCCAGAAGCTGGAGACCATCGAGGGGCTGAAGACTGTGAACGTGAACCTGGTCTTTGAGCCGGAATGGTCGCAGGACATGATGACTGAAGAAGCAAAACTAGAGTTAGGAATGTTATGAAACCAATCTACTTTCTCTCCGATGCCCACTTGGGCAGCCGCGCCATCGCACACGGACGCACGCAGGAACGCCGCCTCGTGCGCTTCCTTGACAGCATCAAGGAGAAGGCCGGTGCTGTTTATCTCCTTGGAGATATGTTTGATTTCTGGTTCGAGTACAAATATGTGGTGCCGAAAGGCTACACCCGCCTGCTCGGCAAGATCAGCGAGCTCACCGATGCCGGCGTGGAGGTTCACTTCTTCACGGGTAACCACGACATCTGGGCTTTCGGCTATCTCCATCAGGAGTGCGGCGTCATCCTTCACCGCGAGCCGCTGACGGTGGAGCTGGGCGACAAGGTGTTCTTCCTGGCCCACGGCGACGGGCTCGGCGACCCGAATCCCTCGTTCAAGGTTTTGCGCTCCATCTTCCACAACCGCGTATGCCAGATCCTGTTCTCGGCGCTCCATCCGCGGTGGGGCATGGAGTTCGGCTTGGCATGGGCCAAGCACAGCCGCCTGAAGCACGAGGTCAAGAACGATCCACAACCCTATATGGGCGAAGCCAAGGAGCATCTGGTGCTCTTTGCCAAGGACTACCTGCGCACCCATCCCAATGTCAACTACTTCCTCTTCGGGCACAGGCATATTGAGCTCGACCTGAAGCTCTCCCACACCGCCCGCCTCATGATCTTGGGCGACTGGATTACGCAGTTCACCTATGCCGTCTTCGACGGGGAGCGGTTGTGGATGGAAAATTATATTGAAGGAGAAACGGAGCCATAAAGCCGTTAGCTGTTGGCCGTTGGCTGTTAGCCCTTAGCCGCCAAAAGCCAATAACCAAAAGCCAATAGCTTATATACGCATATACTCCAGGGCTTGCGACGGCCAGTAGTTCATCACCAGCTCATCCGGGAAACCGGTCTCCTGCAGCAGGGGCAGGGCATAGCGGTAGTCGGCGATGGAGTAGGAGATATGGGCGTCGGAGCCGAGGATGACGGGCACGTCCATCTGCCGGCACAGTCTCAGAATCTCAATGTTGTTCGGTCGCGCCACTTCCTTGTGGCGCGAGGGTATCATGCTGCTGGAATTGATTTCCAGAAGCGTCTGCGTGTCGCGTGCCGCGCGCACGATGGGCTCAAAGTCCAGTTCTGCCGTTCCGTCGCCCGGGTGGCTGATGATATGCGTCCATGGATTGTGTATCGCGGCCAGCATCGCCTCAGTGTTCTGGGCGCGTGTTCCGCCTTCCCAGCACAGCAGATGGATGCCGGCAATGCGGATGTCGCAACAGCGATAGTGCCGCTCGTCCAGGTCCAGACGACCTGTCGTGTCGAGGATGTTCAGTTCCACGCCCATGAGCAGGCGCACGCCGTACAACTCGCGCGGAATCACGTGCATATTCCGGAAATAGATCGGGTCACAAGTCCCGGGGATGCCGGGCGCGTGCTCAGTGATGCCGAGTATCTGCAAGCCTTTCTGCGATGCAGCCTGCGCCATCTCCTGAAGCGTGGAGTAAGCATGCCCTGATGCTATCGTATGCGTATGTGGATCAAACAGACTCTTCACTATTAACTATTAACTCTCAACTCTTAACTTTTATCTTTTAACTCTTAACTCTTATCTATTAACTCTCCACTCTCCACTCTCAACTCTCAACTCTTAACTCTTAACTCTTAACTATTAACTTACTCGCCTTGTCAAGTGCCATCAGGTCAGCCTCTTCGCCCACAACCCAGATGATGTCACCCGCCTGGAAGGGAGTCTGTGGGTTGAGCGATAAGAGCCTGTTCTGCCCCTCTTGTTCCAGGCCTACGACGAGGCAGCGGAAGTCCTGGCGGATGCCGCTCTGCTGGATGTTCTGGCCCACGAAGCGCGAACCGTCAACGATGACCAGGCGTTGAAGTTGCATCTCCTCGCTCGAGGAGGGCGTCTTCTGTATCTTCGCCACTTCGCTCTCCATATTACTTGCAAGTTGCGACAGCTGCTCATCCGTACCGATGACCTGAAGATGGTCGCCAGGCAGGATGGCGGTGTTGCCCGAGGGGATATTCAAGCGCTGGTTGCCGCGCAGGACCGAAACCACGTGTACCCCGAAACGGCGACCGAGATTCAGCTTCGACAGCGTCTGTCCCGCCCAGGGGATGCCTATGGGGATGAGGATGTCCGACAGGTGCACGTCGTGCTCCACCAGACGCCCGGCAAACTGCGGCTGGTGTGCCTTGCGTGCAGCCTCAATTTCGCGGCGGTTCAGGTTGTCGGTGAACGTCTGCTCGATGCGGATGCTCTGGTTCTTCAGCGAGCGGCTGAAGATCATGAACACCACGATGCCGATGATGCCGATGACGCCGAAGGTGCCGCTCCAGTGCAGCGTGTGCGCAATCACATAACCCACGGCCACGATGCCCAGCCAAATGCGAAAGAGCTGCACCGCAATGAGCGGCACGCGGTTGAAATGGCTTTGATTCCAGAGCGCTTTGAATTCCTTGCTGTGGTTCTTCTTCATCATGAAAGCGCGCAGGAAAGGCGACAGGAAGAGGAGCGTGAGCACTGTCACAACGACTTTTGCCCATATCTCAGGCAGGTGCGCGTTGATGATGGGCTCCAGGAACTCGAACATCAGCGTAACCACGGAAATGCAGAGCACGCCGTAGATGAGCATGACGTAGCCCACTTTCAGCAGGTGGAGGCGCCAGTAGTTCTCCTGACCCGTCATGCCCGGCGCGCCGCTCGTGTAGCGCTCAAGGAACGAGCGCCAGCGGTCGGGAAGATGCCGGTTGACCACCTGATAGGCGGGTGCCGACAGGCGAATCATATAGGGAGTGGTGAAGGTGGTGAACACCGAAACGGCAACCACGATAGGGTAGAGGAAGTCGCTCGTCACGCCCAGCGACGTGCCCAGCGTGGCGAGGATGAACGCAAACTCGCCGATCTGCGTCAGCGAGAAACTGCATTGCATGGCTGTCTTCAGCGGCTGACCGGCCAGCAGGAAGCCGCCGGTGCTGAATATCGTCTGCCCCAGCATGATCGCCACGATGATGCAGAGGATGGGCACGATATACTGCCCGATGAGCGCTATGTCAACCATCATGCCCACAGACACGAAGAAGATAGCCCCGAACAGGTCCTTGACGGGGCTCACCAGATGCTCGATGCGCTCCGCATCCATCGTCTCGGCCAGGATGCTGCCCATGATAAACGCGCCGAAGGCAGGCGAGAAGCCCACCGAAGACGCCAGAACAACCATGCCGAAGCAGAACCCGAGGGACACGATCAGCATTGTCTCGTCGCTCATCAGCGGCCTCACCCTGCGCAGGAACAGCGGAATCAGATAGATCCCCACCACAAACCACAGGATCAGGAAGAACACCAGTTTGGCGATGCTCATCACCAGCTGCGACCCTTCGAACTGGTGTGTCGCAGCAAGCGTGGAGAGCAGCACCATGAGCACGATGGCCAGGATATCCTCGATGATCAGCACGCTGAGCACCATACTCGCAAAACGCTGATGGCGCAAGCCCATGTCGTCGAAAGCCTTGAAGATGATGGTCGTCGAGGACATCGCCAGCATACCCCCCAGGAAGAGGCAGTCCATCTGGCCCCAGCCGAACAGACTCCCCGTGACGAATCCCACAGCCATCATACACAGGATAATCGTGCACGCTGCGATGATGGGAGCCGCCCCCATCTTCATGATCTTCTTGAAGGAGAACTCCAGTCCCAACGCGAACAGCAGGAAGATCACGCCGATGTCGCTCCACAGATGAATGCCCTCCAGGTCTGTCACGCTCGGCATATAAGTCATGTTGGGCGAAGCCAGGAAGCCCGCCACAATATAACCCAGCACAAGAGGCTGCTTCAGCTTCTTGAAGATGAGGGTCATCACGCCGGCGCAGATCAGCATCAGCGCCAAATCAATAATCATCGGTTCCATGTGGCACTATTCCTACTTAACTCTTAACTCTCCACTCTCCACTCTAAACTCTCAACTGCCTCTCAACTCTAAACTTTCAACTATTAACTATTAACTCTTAACTCTCAACTCTTAACTGTCTCTCAACTCTTAACTCTCAACTCTTAACTATTAACTATTAGCCCTGATGCACCGTTATCTGTGTGAACGGGAAGCTGATGCCGTTCTCGTTGAACGCATTGTAAATCTTCTCGCGCGTCTGGAACATCACATCCCAGTAGTCACTGTTGTCCGTCCAGCAGCGAACCACCATATCCACCGAGCTGCTGCCCAGCTCATTCAGCCACACCACAGGCGCTGGGTCCTCCTTCACCCGGGCGTCAGCCTTCAGGATATCCAGCACGATCTGGCGTGCTTTCTCAACATTCTCACCGTATTCAATGCCTATGGTCCATTCCGCGCGGCGAGTAGGCGTCAGCGTGTAGTTCGTGATGGTGCCGCTGCTCATAGCCCCGTTCGGCACATAGATCAGCTTGCCGTCGGCCGTGAGCAGCACCGTGTGGAAAATCTGAATGCTCTGCACCGTCCCCGCCGTGTTCTGCGCTTCCACCCAGTCCCCGATCTTGTAAGGCTTCAGAAACAGGATGATGATGCCGCCCGCGAAGTTCTGCAGGTTGCCGCTCAGCGCCATGCCCACAGCCACGCCAAACGAGGCCAGCAGAGCCGCGAAGCTCGTCGTGTTCACGCCCAGCGCACCCACCACCGTCACAATCAGCAGCACCTGCAACAGGATGCCCACGAAACTCCGCAGGAACGTTTGCACGCTGATCTCCACCTTCCGGCGTTCCAGGAAGCGCGCCAGAAGATAGTTCAGCAGTTTGATGAGATAGTGACCGATGACATAGACGATGATGGCAATCAGGATGTGCTTGCCAGCGTCTAAGGACCAGCTGATGAGCTGGGCTATGATTTGGTCCCAGCGAACGTTCCCCGACGCAATCTCTTTCGTCAGCGCTTTCACGGGCGCCACGGCAACAGAGTCGGTGACAGCCGTGGCTTGGAGTAGGTGAATCATCATGATAGATAGACTGTGCTTTGCTTTTTACGGCTGCAAAGGTACAAAGAATTTATGGATTAGCGTCACCTTGTGCACATTATTATTTGCTTCCCCGTATAAATATTATAAATATAGGTACGCGCGCGAGGCCGTCGGCATAGTCTGTAAAAAACAAAAAAGTTTCTCATTTTTTCGCAGAAACGTTTGCAGAATCGGAAAAGTCGTCGTACCTTTGCACCCGCAAACGAGAGAGGGACACCCCTGTTTTCAGGGGCTGTATTT
>CACZSQ010000007.1 GCA_902783885.1 uncultured Bacteroidales bacterium | reverse complement strand
AGGTGCCACCGCATTCACCACCAACTTCGACGACCTCGGCGATGCCGACATCGACGATCCGAACTTCGTTGGCTTCGACCAGATTCCAGGACTTGCTTCCCAGCGTCTCATGGAAAAGGGTATCGGCTTCGGTGCCGAGGGCGACTGGAAGACAGCTTGCCTCTATCGCACACTCTGGTACATCCAGCAGGGCATGCCCACCGGCTGCTCCTTCCTCGAGGACTACACCCTCAACTTAGCCGGCGCCCGCAGTTCCTGCCTCCAGAGCCACATGCTCGAAGTTTGCCCGCTCATCGCTACCGACAAGCCCAAGCTCGAAGTACACTTCCTCGGCATCGGTATCCGAAAGCAGCAGACCGCTCGCCTTGTGTTCACCTCCAAGACTGGTGCTGGCATCAAGGCCACTGTTGTCGATCTCGGCAACCGCTTCCGCCTCATCTCTCAGGAGGTTGAGTGCATCGAGCCCAAGCCCATGCCTAACCTGCCCGTTGCCAGCGCTCTGTGGATTCCTCAGCCTACCTTCGAGATTGGTGCAGCTGCTTGGATTCTCGCTGGTGGTACCCACCACAGCGCCTTCTCCTATGACATCAACGAGGAGTATTGGGAGGATTTCGCAGAGATGGTCGGCATCGAGTATGTGAAGATCAACAAGCAGACCAACATCGCAGACTTCAAGCAGACCCTCCGCAACAACGAGGTCTATTTCATGCTGAACAAGGCGCTGAAGTAAGTAGACAAATTGACAATTAAAGGAGCGCTCCTTCCATCGAGAAGGAGCGCTCGTTGTTTTGTGGGGTATGGCGCAAGGGCTTAGGGGATGATGACCTTGCGGCCGTCGATGATGTAGAGACCCTTGTGCAACGTGCTGACGCGCTGGCCCTGCAGGTTGTAGATGGAGCCGGGAGCGGGCTTGTCGGCGCGAATCTGTGCTACGCCTGTTTCGTCCTTGGGGATAATCTTCACGCTGTAGATCTTCAGGGCATTTTCTGCATCAGGAGCACGCTTCCCGAATGCAGGAGCTTCCGCCGAAGTCATGACAACAGGATAGGCAACAAACCAGGTGTCCGTCTCCACGTTGTACTCGATGGTGATTTTACCCTTCTCGCTCGCCGTGAAGTAGTCGGGGGTGATACCCTGGAACACACCGAGCACGACGTTGCCCAACGTCTCCATCTCAATCTCCACCTTGCCCTCGCCGGCAGCCAGCAGGAAGTAGATACCCTTGAGCTGGTCGTAGAGGTCGGGCGTGCCGGGAGCATAGATGTCGAAGAGGTTCTCCACATCGCTGCCGCTCAGGGTGGTGTGCATCGTCACGCTACCCTCCACCTCGTCAACGGTATCGTCCTCGCCCAAAGCGGTGGTGATGCCGCTCTCCGAAGTGATTACCTCACCCGACTTAGCGATATCGCCGGGTTTCTCGGTGGTTTCCTCCTTGATTGCCTCATCTGGTTCCGGCACGTAGGGGCCGAAGACAATATCAATTGACATACCCTCTTCCGTCGCAATCGCTGGAATATTCTTCAAATAGAAGTAGCCGCTCAAGGCGTCGATCACGGGGTCTGGACCGGGATAGTAGGCGTAGGGGTGCTCGAACTCTACGTACGGGTAGGTTTGGATGACGGTGTAGGAGCCACGGACGAAGCGCACGTCGCCGCGGGCAATCTTCTGGTCATAGGTGGGGACGAAGTCAGCGTATTTCGACATCACTTCGTTTTCGAATTGGCTCACCGTGACATTCTCGAACGGAGAGTTGAAAAGGTCTCTTTTAATCATAGCCTTCACGAGGTACGGCACACCAGCCTTGAGGTTGGTGACATCCTCGAAGAAGAGCTTCAACCTCGGAGGATTGGCCGCATCGCTACCTTTGGTGAACGATGAGCCGACGAACTCCTTCGCGCTCAGGCCCAGGGTCGGTTTGAAGCCGTCCGGCAGGTCGAACGGAAGCGTCAGCACGCTCCAACCCTGAGGCAGTTCGGTGTTGATGACGACGTTTGTTGTCTGGCCGTTCAGGCCGATAAGCTTGGCGTAGTTTTCCTCGTTGTAGGAGAGGACGGTGTAGGAATCGTCATACTCTACCACAACCACGTCATCGTAGTCTGGCATGTTGACAGACCAATCTGGCCTACGCATCATTGTTGAATACGGGGAATAGGCTTCTGTCCCTGAATTGAGCAACTTGACGCTCTTTACTATCCTGTTACCCGAATATTTCAGGCTAGCGTACCTTCCGCTCAAGAACGGGTTGTTAATAGTCCAATGCTCGGCATCCTCCGTGCCCTCCTGAAGGGTCAGGGTGTGGGGCGTTCCGGCAAGGATTTCGACGCACGGGCGTACAAGGCCGCCGACTTCCAAAGCAAAGCCGTATGCGGGCCCGGAGCCATTGCCAAAGTCAAACCAGTATGACCACCACATACCGCCTGTTGTTGAGCTTCCGGTGCTTGACCAATAGCCCTTGTACTGATAGGGATTGACGGTGAAGTCCGTACCTCCAGCGGCAACCATCATTGTGCGGATATTGCCTGGTTCGAACAGGTAGTCATCAGCGTAAGGATCGCTAGACCATGAAGGATTGGGCAGGCTGCTAACATAAGTCGAGGTACTTCCGCAGCCAATGAGCATGTGCTCCCAGTCTTGAACCGAAGGCAGGCGCCATGTCCCAAACGTCACCGGATGGCTCGTATTATATGCCTCGGCTATCGACAGGGCATCATCGTGCTTACCGCCATTACCCGTATCCGTGATGGGAGCATCCTCCAGACTGATGGCCAGCGCCTTGCCGTACTGAGGCGTGCCAAGTTCCTCGTTCACGTAGGCGACCATCGCCACGGGAGTCTTGTCCGCAGCCTTCGCCTCGGCAACCGTGGCATACACAGTGTGGTCGGTACACACCACTTTGCCGACATCAGCCGATGAAGTGAGATGGCTGTCGTCGGCCCACGCTCCCGTTGCCGCCGTCAGCAGCAGCGCGAGCATCATGAATAAGCGTTTCTTAGTACTTTTTCTCATAATCATTCGTTTTAAGTTGGTAAATCTTTTTGCAAAATTATCACTTCTTTTCCATAACCCATTCATTTTTCAGGGAAAAATCTGTTGAGCCATCATTATCATTCTTTATTAGTGTATGGTTCACACCAGAACATCGTCTGATGCGTATCGTCCGAAGATGCAGGTCTTATCGTCGAAAGACCTAGGTCTTAAGGGCCGAAGATACAGGTCTTACGCACTGAAGACCTATATCTTCAGACCATAAGACCGTTACCTCCCAAACAATATTTATATTTGCCACGCAAGAAGAAGGATTCCGCGCACAATCCCGCGCGCTGTGGGCACTCAAATTTCACTAGTTCATTAAAAAAATATTGCGTTATTAATTGAATATCTCTTACCTTTTGCGTACCTTTGTCGCCGAATGGGTGGTGCTTGTGAAAGCGCTAATCAGACTGAAAGAATAATCACTTTATCTATAAAGAAATGCTCAACCATTTACTCGCGAAAAGCGGCAAGCGTGCGATGATGCTTGTCTCTGTTCTTATGTTGGCTATGGCAACCTTCGCCGTACCCGCCAAACCTGGTCTCAAACGTCAGTTGACCCTCACCGACGGCACCACCGTCAGCGCCACCCTCGTCGGTGACGAACATGCCCACTACTGGCTCGGTGCAGATGGCAAAGCCTACCAGTCCGCAGGCAACGACGTTTACCAAAGCGTTGACCTGCAAGCGGTCAAACAGCATGGTGTCCAGCGCCGTGCTGCTGCCAACCAGCGCCGTACACGTCGCCTGGCTCCGCGTAAGGTGGGCGAAGTGGGAAGCATCACGGGCGACAAGAAAGGTATTATCATCTTGGTCAACTTTAAGGATGTCTCGTTTACCGCTACGCAAGCAGACTTCAACAACCTCGCCAACACGCCAAATTATAGTTCTGGCAACTACAAGGGGTCGATGTACGACTACTTCTATGCCCAGAGCGATGGTCAGTTCAGACTGACATTCGATGTGGTGGGGCCTGTCACGGTGAGTCAAAACCGTGCCTATTACGGTGCCAACAACAGCAACGACGAAGACGTGAAGCCAGCTGCAATGGTCGTTGAGGCGGTTAAGTTAGTCGATAATATGGTTAACTTTGCCGACTATGACTGGGATGATGACGGTTATGTCGATCAGGTCTATGTTGTCTATGCCGGCAAGGGCGAGGCTGACGGAGGTTCAGAAGATACCATCTGGCCCCATGAATGGGAACTTTCATCAGCTTCTTCTTACGGAGGCAGCAGACAACGTTTAGATGGAGTATATATTGACACTTACGCCTGCGGCGGTGAACAAGATGGAAGCACAGGAGCCACGGCGGGCATCGGCACCATGTGCCATGAGTTCAGCCACTGCCTCGGCTATCCCGACTTCTACGACACCGACTACAGCGGCGGCCAGGGCATGGGTGACTGGGACCTGATGTGCGGCGGCTCATATAACGGCGGCGGCTACCAGCCCGCAGGCTACACCAGCTATGAGCGCTGGGTGGCTGGTTGGAAGACACCCACCGAGCTGGTCAATACCCAGAGCATCACCAACATGAAAGCGCTGCAGGACACGGAGAGCGATACCTATGTCATCTATAACAAAGGCAACCGCAACGAGTATTTCCTCTTGGAGAACCGCCAGAAGACAGGTTGGGATGCCAGCCTCCCCGGCGAGGGCCTGCTCATCCTGCACGTGGACTACGACGCCACGGTATGGAGCAACAACCAGCCCAACGATGTTCCAAGTCACCAGCGCATGACTTGGATTCCGGCTGATAATGAGTATCAGTACAAAATGTCCAACGGCTCGAAATATTATACAACCGCTGGCATGAAGAACGACCCGTTCCCCTACGGTACGATCAATGCCTTTGGCAAGAACACCACGCCTGCAGCTACGCTCTACAACAAGAACAGCGACAACACCTATTTTCTGGATTCCTCTGTAGAGAACATCACCCAGAACAGCAACGGCACCATCTCGTTCGACTTCGTGGGTGCTAACGACCAAGTTGACCCAACACCTACCCCAACTGGAGACGCTTTGCTTTATGAAGGGTTGAGTGGGTATAATAGTGAAAACGACGCGTCGGCTGCTTTGACGACGTCTAATGCTAATCTTGATTACAACGGTTGGACGATTGAAAAGGTGTACGCTGGTGGCACCAGTTCTGCTTATTCCAACGGCGGTTGCTTAAAATTCGGTTCCAATAATAACGCAGGCTCTATGACCTCTGGCAGCATCGCGTTGACTGGTTCTGGCATCCTGACCTTCTATCTGAAAAAGTATGGCAGCGACACAGGCAAGCTGAATGTGACCGTAACAGGTGCCACTGCCGATGTAAATCAGTTCACGCCCTCAGCCAGTTGGACACTCTGCACTGTGAACCTTACCAATGCCACAGGCAACGTAACTATCACTCTAGCCACAAGTAGTAAACGTGCCTACGTCGATGAGATTACGTTGAGTGCAGCTTCTACTCCAGTTGATGCCACACCCGAACTCATCACTGACCCCGAAAGCCTGACATTCGAAGCCGAAGCAAATGCTTCTCAGGTTAAGACTTTTGGCGTCCTCGGTGCCGACCTCACAGGAAATGTAACCGTTTCGCTGACCGACGCCAATCAGGTATTCTCTATCACCCCGACAACTATCAGCAAAGCCGATGCCGAGGAAGGAGCTACCGTCAGCGTCACCTTCACTCCAACCACAGCAGGCTCCTTTACGGGTACTGTCACCCTCACTAGTGCAGGGGCAGAGCCTGTTACCGTGAGTCTCTCTGCTACGGCCACGGAGAGCACGACTCCTGTTGACCCGACTCCTAGCGGAACGACTATGCTTTATGAAAGTTTGAGCGGTTATAGCGGTAATGACGGAACCAATGAGATAAGTAATACATATCAATATCTCGATTATAAAAACTGGGCTTCCCTTTCGAAGGTCTATGCGGGTGGTGATAGTCATGACCAAGGCAACAGTGGTTGCCTGAAGTTTGGTACAAGTAGCGCTATTGGTTCTTTGACATCAGGTAATATCTCGCTGACCGGCAGCGGTACTCTGACTTTCTACTTGAAGAAGTATAACACCGACTCAGGCAAACTGAATGTTACCGTCACAGGAGCTACTGCTGATGTAACAGAGTTCACACCAGCTACCGATTGGACACTCTGCACCGTCAACATCACCAATGCCACAGGCGCGGTAACCATCACCTTGGCAACAAGCAGCAAACGTGCTTACGTCGATGAGATTACCTTGATCAGTGGTAGCGGCTCTGGCGGTGGAGATACCCCCGACCCCGTCCTTGCTTACTATGCTCCTGCTGACGGCAAACAGAATTCTACGCTGAAGACAGCGATGTGCGGAATCATCTACAACCGCACGGAGAAGAACTACGACGACCTGTGGACGGCTTTCCAAACGACCGATGTGCGCAGCGACGGGAAGATTTGGGATATGTACTCCAATATCACCAATTACACACCAGTGACCAGTGGTTCTTCGTATAGTGTGGAAGGCGACAGCTACAACCGTGAGCACTCATGGCCGCAGAGCTGGTTCAGCAGCAATGCTCCGATGTACACTGACCTGCACCACATCTATCCCACCGATGGATTCGTCAATGGCAAGCGTTCCAACTACCCCTTCGGCGAAACCAATGGTGAAACCTACAAGTCGGCCAACAACTTCAGCAAGCTCGGCACTTGCACCTATCCCGGCTACACCGGCGTAGTCTTCGAACCCGCCGACGAGTACAAGGGCGACTTCGCGCGTACCTATTTCTATATGGTGACTTGCTACGAGGAGAAGTTGGCCGACTGGTACAATGGCAATGCCGACGGCATTCGTGCTACCATCGATGGCAGCACCTATCCCGCCTTCCAGCCTTGGCAGCTGAATATGCTGATGGAGTGGGCAAAGAACGACCCCGTCAGCGAGAAAGAGATCAACCGCAACAATGCCGTCTATGCCATCCAGAACAACCGCAACCCCTTCATCGATTATCCGGGTTTGCAGGAATACATCTGGGGCATCTGCACCAATGAAACGTTCGACTACGACGACTACGTGCAGCCTGTCTATAAGCAGGATGTAACGATGGCATTCAATCCTACTGAGGCTACAGCCACCATCGGTGAGGACTTCACAGAACCAACACTAACCACCACTCCAGCCAATTTGAGTGTCTCCTATAGCAGCAGCGACGATGCCGTAGCTACAGTCAACACGACCACTGGCGAGGTGACGCTTGTGGCTGCCGGAACGGCCATTATCACCGCCACATTTGCTGGCGACAACAGCTACAATGGAGGCTCTGCTTCATACACGCTGACCGTCTCAGAAGCACAGACACCGACTCCCGTTGTTGGCAGCAGTAATTATGCCTTGGTCACCGATGCCAGCACGCTCGCCGACGGCGATAAGATCATGATAGCATACGTCTATGGCAACACCAAGTATGTACTCAGCACAACGCAGAACAGTAATAACCGCGCAGCCACAGATGACGTGACGATTAACAATGATGGTACGCTGACACCTGGAGAGGCCTCACAGGTGATTACCTTGGAGAAGGTTGGTAACTACTACTACTTCAATGTCAGCAATGGATATCTTTATGCGGCAAGTAGCGAGAAGAATTATTTGAGGACAGAAACCACAGCTGACAACAATGCTAAGGCAACTATCAGCATCAGTAACAATGGCAATGCTACCATTACATTCCAAGGGTCGAATACGCGCAATATCATACGCTACAACCCGAATAACAATAGTCCTATCTTCTCCTGCTATTCAGGAACTAGTACAGGTTCAGCCCCGCAAATCTATCGCGAAGTACCTATTCCTTCCATCACCCTTGCCAACGCCTCCGACAACACCGACGTCATCGAGGAGAACAATGGCGAATGGGTTAACGTCACCCTCGCCGACCGCACCCTCTGGAAGGATGGCGACTGGAACACCCTCTGCCTGCCGTTCGATATGAGCGCCGAACAGATTGCAGCCAGCGACTTGGCGGGTGCTGACATCCGTGCTCTCACCTCCGCAGACTTCAGTGCCGGTACGCTGACGCTAAACTTCACGCCGGAGACGGGTGATGATGCGGTCACGGCCATCACTGCCGGTACACCTTATATAATTAGGTGGGACGGCGACGGCACCGAGAACATCGTGAACCCCACCTTCTCAGGTGTCACCATCAACATTGAAGTCCGCAACAAAACCTGTGACCTCGGCGATGGCAAGTCCATCACGTTCCGCGGCACCTACGGCTACCGAGAGTTCTCCGAAGCGGACAAGAGCGTCCTGTTCCTCGGTACTGGTAACACCATATACTATCCAGAGGTTGGTGCCACGATTGCTGCCCAGCGCGCTTACTTCACTCTCGAAGATATCACAGGCGGCACCCCGACTGACATCAGCACGCTCATCAAGGGCTTCGTCCTCAACTTCGGCGACGAGACCACAGCTGTAACCACTCCCCTTGCCACTGGAAGAGGGGTCGTGGGTGAGGCTTGGTATGATCTCAATGGTCGCAGTCTCTCTGGCAAGCCTTCACAGCCAGGCATCTACATTGTAAATGGCAAGAAGATGGTCGTTAAGTGATTTCGTGATTAATTCTTGGAGAATGAAACATAAATAATGGATTCTTATAAGCAATGAAAAAGAAATATTTAAATCCAGAAATGACATTCGTGCAGGTCGAGAGCACAATCATGGTTTCTCAAAGCATCAATAGGATTAGCAGCAACGCCAATCTTAATTATGGAGGTGGTGCCAGTGGATCAGCGCGTGTCAAAGAGAATCACAGTTACAATGTTTGGGATGATGACTGGCAGCTAATAAGTAACAACGAAAGTGAAAATTAGCCCTGAAAGTTTGGCTATATGCAGAATATAAGTTACTTTTGCGGGCAAATCCTTATTAACTAATATACAACAATGACTGCAAAACAAACAATTGAATCCGGTAAAGCCGTTCTCGGTATTGAGTTCGGTTCTACACGCATCAAGGCCGTCCTCATCGACCCCGAAAACAAACCTATTGCTCAGGGTAGCCACACCTGGGAAAACCAACTCGTGGATGGTCTTTGGACCTACTCCACCGAGGCTATCTGGTACGGCTTGCAGGACTGCTATGCCGACCTGCGCAAGAATGTGCTTGAGCAGTACGACTGTGAGATTGAGACCCTCGCTGCCATCGGTTTCTCGGCGATGATGCACGGTTATATGCCTTTCAGCGAGAAGGGCGAGATCATGGTGCCCTTCCGCACTTGGCGCAACACCAACACAGGCAAGGCAGCAGCCGAACTCTCGGAACTCTTCAACTACAACATCCCCTTGCGCTGGAGCATCAGCCACCTCTATGAGGCCATCCTCGACAATGAGGAGCATGTGAAAGACATCACTTTCCTCACCACGTTGGCCGGCTATGTCCACTGGCAGGTGACGGGTCAGAAGGTGCTCGGCGTGGGCGATGCCAGCGGCATGATTCCTGTTGACCCCTTCACGAAGACCTACGACGCCACGATGGTTGCCAAGTTCGACAAACTCATCGAGCCTCGCGGTTTCTCCTGGAAGTTGCTGGACATCCTGCCTAAGGTGCTTGTAGCTGGTGAGAACGCTGGCTACCTGACCCCCGAAGGAGCCTTGAAGCTCGATGTCAGCGGCCATCTGAAGGCCGGCATCCCCGTATGTCCTCCCGAAGGCGACGCCGGAACAGGCATGGCAGCCACGAACGCCGTGCGTCAGCGCACGGGTAATGTCAGCGCCGGCACCAGCAGCTTCTCCATGATTGTTCTGGAGAAACCCCTTACTAAACCTTATGAGGTTCTTGACATGGTGACGACTCCTGACGGCTCGCTCGTAGCTATGGTTCACTGCAACAACTGCACCAGCGAGATCAACGCATGGGTGAAGATGTTCAAGGAATATCAGGAACTTCTCGGTGTCAAGCAGAGCACTATGGATCTCTACACCACACTCTTCAATGTGGCTCTCAACGGCGATGCTGACTGCGGTGGTCTGATGGCTTATAACTATGTCAGTGGCGAACCCGTCACAGGCCTGATGGATGGCCGTCCCCTCTTCGTCCGCTCCGCCAACGACAAGTTCTCTCTCGCCAATTTCATGCGTGCTCAGCTCTATGGAGCCATCGGCGTGCTGAAGATTGGTAACGACATTCTGTTCAACGAGGAGCATGTGCAGGTGGATCGCATCATGGGTCATGGCGGCTACTTCACCACACCTAAGGTGGGTCAGCGAATGCTT
>CACZSQ010000006.1 GCA_902783885.1 uncultured Bacteroidales bacterium | reverse complement strand
TCTCACGAGCAGTAGCGGGAATCGGGATTGAACCGATGACCTCATGATTATGAATCATGCGCTCTAACCAGCTGAGCTATCCCGCCAACAGACGCGTCCTTTCGGATTTGCGGGTGCAAAGGTAGGTCAATTTTTGCGAACTGCCAAACGTTTTGCAGAAAAAGAATAATTCACGCCCTAAAAAAAGGGCTCTCAACCGAAGAAAAGAACTCTTAACCGAAGAAAAGAACAAGGGGACGGACCCGCTGTGGATCCATCCCCTGTCTGTTTCTTGTCTGCGATGCTCCTTAGAGGCTGATAGCACCAGAGGGGCAAACGTCTGCGCAAGTGCCGCACTCGGTGCACTCGTCGGGGTTGATGCTATAGATGTCGCCCTCGGAGATAGCGCCTACGGGACATTCATCGATGCAAGTGCCGCAAGCTACGCAGTCTTCGCCAATTACATAAGCCATAGTTGTAGTGTTTTAGAGTTTAAGAGATTAATGTGTTCTCAATACGTTGTCGCGAAGGCTTTGACCGCCCTTTGACTGCGCAAAGGTAATCACTTTTAGTGAGCCACCCAAATATTTTCATGCTTTTTTATTGTTTTGCCTTGTGCTTCGCCAAAAAAGCAGTACCTTTGCAGGTCTAAAAGTGAAATGTGACATGGCCAAACTGAATGCTTTGATGAAGGACACCGCCATCTACGGCCTCAGCAGCATCGTAGGACGGTTCCTCAACTATCTCCTTGTTCCGCTTTACACGCACTATATGCCCCGTGAGTCGGGCGACTACGGCGTGAGCACGAACATCTATGCCTACGTGGCGCTCATCATGGCGCTGCTGACGTTCGGCATGGAGACGACGCTCTTCCGCTTTGCCAACGAGACTCCTGCATCCGATGCCCGTCAGGGCAAAGGCGGACCGGACACGGTGTTCACCACCGCCTTCGCCACCGTGGGGGCGCTGACGGCGCTCTTCCTGGCCCTGATGTTCGGTTTCATCAATCCTGTTGCCACTGCATTGGGCTACAGCGAACACCATGACTACCTATTAATGATGAGCGTAGTGGTGGCGATGGATGCCCTGCAGGCCATTCCCTTCTGCTTCCTCCGGTTCCAGAAGCGGGCTGTGCGCTTTGCTTCGCTCAAGCTGTTGTTCATAGCCCTGAGCATCGGGCTGAACCTGCTCTACTTCGTGGTGCTGGGCAAGACGTCGGTGTTCTATGTCTTCCTGATCAACCTGATGTGCACAGGCTTCATCTCCCTGCTGTTCATCCCCGACCTGTGCAAGATTCGCTGGCACTTCGACGGAGCCCTCCTGCGCCGGATGCTCAGCTACTCGTGGCCCATCCTGGTGCTCGCCATCGCAGGCATCCTGAACCAGGTGGCCGACAAGATCCTGTTCCCCCTCGTCTATCCCGACGAAGCCGAAGCCAACGTGCAGCTGGGCATCTATGGCAGCTGTGTGAAGATAGCCATGATCATGGCCATGATTACGCAGGCCTTCCGCTATGCCTACGAGCCTATTGTCTTTGCCAAGAGCAAGGATGCTGACAGCCGCGAGTACTATGCCGCAGCCATGAAGTTCTTCCTCATCTTCACGCTGCTGGCCTTCCTCGGCGTGGTGGGATATATGCCGGTGTTGCAGTATATCCTCGGTGCCGGCTACCGCGAGGGATTGGGCGTCGTGCCCATCGTCATGGTGGCAGAAATCATGATGGGCGTCTATTTCAACCTCTCGTTCTGGTACAAGCTCATCGACAAAACCATCTACGGTGCCCTGTTCTCCATCATCGGATGTACGGTGCTGATAGGCGTGAACATCATCTTCATCCCCCACTTCAGCTACTGGGCCTGTGCCTGGGGCGGCGTCGCCGGCTACGGCACGGCGATGGTGCTCAGCTACTTCGTCGGACAGCATAAGAACCCCATCGACTACCCGATGAAAGAGATTGCACAGTATGTCCTCCTCGCTGCTGCCTGCTATTTCGTGATGGTGAGCATTCCCGAGGGCTGGCCCGTGTGGGCAGAGCTGCTCATCAACACCGCTCTGATCCTAATCTTCGTGGCTTATATCATCAAGAAGGACCTCCCGCTGCGCAGCCTCCCCGTCATCGGAAAATATTTCGGTCCCTCTCCGGCTCTCCCCGTGGGGGCGAGGGAAGGAAACCCTTAAACTCTAAACTCTAAACTCTCAACTATTAACTATCAACTCTAAACTCTCAACTCTCAACTCTCAACTATTAACTATCAACTCTAAACTCTCAACTCTCAACTCTCAACTCTAAACTAAATAACACACTTATGCGTCGTATTTATTATTTATCATTTATCTATTATTTATTATTTCATGTCTGCATGTCCGTCCGCGCCGACGAGGGCATGTGGCTCCTGGGCAAGACCGACCCCAAGGCCATGGCCGTGGCGCGCAACCTGGGTCTGCAGCTCACCGACGAACAACTCTATGGCGAAGACGGCACCAGCCTGAAGGACTGCGTCGTCGATTTCTCCGACTACTGTTCCGGCGTCATCGTCAGTGCCGACGGACTCCTCTTCACCAACCACCACTGCGGCTACCGCGCCATCCAGCAGCTCTCCACGCCCGAGGATGACATCCTGGGCAACGGCTTCGTGGCCCGTTCCTACGCTGAGGAGCGTCCCGCCAAGGACATCTTCGTCAAGATTTGGCAGCGCACAGTGGATGTCACCGAGCAGGTCACCCACGAGCTGGACAGCATCTATGCCAGCAAGGGCAAGAACCTGAAGGCACAGCAGAAAGCCGAGATTTATGCCGATTACATCGGAGGAATCCTGAGCAGCATCGCTGCCAAGGCCGAGAGCCGTGCCGCGGATGAAGGGCGCAAGAGTATCGTGTGCGACTGCAAGGCCTTCTACGGTGGCAAGGTATTTTACCTGAACGAGTACAAGCGCTACTCCGACATCCGTCTGGTCTTCACCGTTCCGCAGTCATTGGGCAAGTTCGGCGGCGACACCGACAACTGGATGTGGCCGCGCCAGACTGCCGACTTCAGCGTCTTCCGCGTCTATGCCGACTCACTGGGGCAGCCCGCCGAGTACAGCGAGACGAACGTGCCCCTGCGCCCCAAGCGCTGGGCAAAAGTGAACCTCGACGGCTTCGGACAGGGCGACTACTGCATGACCATCGGCTACCCGGGCTCCACCAACCGCTACCTGAGCAGCTACGGCATCGATGAGCGCGTGAACATCTCCAACATCCCCGTCATTCAGGTGCGCGGCGTGAAGCAGGACGTGTGGCGCCGCTGGATGCAAGCCGACCGCTCGGTGGGCATTAAATATGCGTCGAAATTCGCCAGTTCATCGAACTATTGGAAGAACTCGCAGGGCATGAACGAGGCTGTCAAGCGCCTCGGCATCATCGAGCAGAAGCAGCAGCGCGAGCAGGACATCCGCCGCTGGTACAGCGCAAAGCCGGAGCTGAAGGCGCGCTTCAACACGATGTTCCCCACCCTGAAGCAGAGCTACATCGCCCGCCGCGATGCCCGCCATGCCGTTGGCTTCGTGAACGAGACCTTCTATCGCGGCATCGAGATCATCAACTTCGCACGCATGGCCGGCCGCTACAACAACGCTGTCGGCGACGCACGGCAGACCCTCGACGACTACGTCCGCGACAGCTATAAAGACTACGACGCGCGCGTGGACGAGGAGACCATGGCCGCACTGCTTGAGAACTACGCCGCACAGGTCAGCAGCAAATATCTGCCCCGCTTCTACGGCGACATACGCAAGAAATACAACAATGACTACCGTGCCTATGTCCGCGAGATCTTTGCCGGCAGCAAGCTCACCAGCTACAACGGATTCTATGCCCTGACACACGCCAAGGTGCGTGCCGGTGTGCACTACGAGGACTCCCTGGAGCAGGCCGTGGCCGACAAGAAAGCCTATCAAACCTATCTCAACAGCGACCCCGCCATGCACTTCTACAAGGACGTGGACGACATGGTCAAGAGCGTCATCGCCAAACCCATGAGCGAGACGGCATCCATCATCGCCTACAACGAGGACCTGCTCACACAGGCTGTCCTGGAGATGGAGCAGGAGCAGCCGCACTACAGCGATGCCAACTTCACACAGCGCATGAGCTACGGCATCGTCAGCGACTACACCAACGCAGGCACACATCATGACTTCCTCACCACCATGCCCTCGCTCATCGAGAAAATCGAGAAGGGAGGCGACAACCCCGACTATGCCATGCAAGCTGACATCCTGAAGCTGCTGAAGTCCGGTGACTACGGGCGCTACAAGGATCTGAAAACCGGTCAGCTGCCCCTCTGCTTCCTCACCACCAACGACATCACCGGCGGCAACAGCGGAAGCCCCATGTTCAACGGAAAGGGAGAACTGATCGGTTTAGCCTTCGACGGCAACTGGGATGCCCTCAGCTCTGACATCAGCTTCGACAGCGCCCTCACACGCTGCATCGGCGTGGATATCCGCTATGTCCTCTGGCTCATGGACAGATGGGGTCAGGCTGACAACCTCATCAACGAGATCCTGACCTCATCGGACCTGCAATAACAGTTCACCGCCGATAACCGTTCATCACACGATAACCGTTCATCACACGATAACCGTTCATCACACGATGCCATCGAGGACTCCCCTCGATGGCATCATGTTTACCCGAACAGACCGACGGGCTCCAGGTCCTCGTAGTCGAGAAGGGCATCGAAACAGGGGCACTGCTTCAGCCATTCGTTGGGCGTGATGCGCCCGTTGCCGTCCGTGTCGGGCGACAGGTCGCGATGCCCCAGGATGATGGCGTCGGGGAACTGCTCGTGCAGGCGTGTCAGCAGCGTGCGCAGACTCTTGCGCTGTGCCCCCGTGCGCGTGTCGGCAGCCTCGCCCATCGCATCCAACCCGCCCTCGAAGCAGACACCTATCGAGTACTTGTTGTGCCCCCTGCAGTGCGCCCCCGCCTGGCTGAGTGCACGCCCCGTGTGTACGGTGCCGTCGCGCGTCACGTAGTAGTGGTAGCCGATGTCCTGCATCCCTCTTCGCATGTGATCCCGCCGGCACTGCTCCAGGGTGTAGCACTGCCCGGCCCTCGTGGCCGAGCAGTGCAGGATAATCATCGTGATGGCTCTCATAGTGTCATGCAGCTGGTGGTCGTCAGGGCGGTGAGCGCCGCCGTCAGGATGGAGACAATAACCTGAATGATGGTCTTGAAAGTTTCTTTTTTCATGTTTCTTTGATATTAAATTTTTCTTGCGGAGCCGCTTCGCGGGAAACCTCACAAAATCTTTCAAAATAATCCTTGTGCTAAGTAGTAGCTAAAGGCTAAAGGCTGAAAGCCAAATACCATTGATGTTAGATTTTTGCGAGATTTTGAATCGATTTTGTGGGATTTCCAGCCGAAGGCTGTACCAAAAAGAACTGCGCAGCAGCGTTTTTATCCGGTTCATCCGTTCAATCCGTGGTCGAATAAATCTCTCGAAAGCCATGGCCTGACACATTACGGCTCGTCGTTGCCTTCAGGCGTGCTCCAGTCGGCACTCTGTTGTCCAGCCTTCTGCGCCTTCTTGGCTGCAGCCTGCACCTTACGGGTGGTTACGAACTCGAAAGTGAAGTCCTCGCGCTTGAAGTCCAGGCCGGGCCCCAGCTCATAGTTCACGTTCACCTTCTTGATATTGTCGGTCGTGAACGCCTCCATGGCCGTCTTGGCAGGTTCCGTCTCAGTAGCAGGCTTGGCCTCGGCGCCCTCACACTGCAGGCTCGGGGTGAAGCGCCCCAGGTCGCCCAGCTCTACCGCAGACCCCTCCTTGATGCACTCCTTGATGCAGTGCACCATGTCGGTGAGCACACCTACGATGGTGCCCTTGGAGAACACGCTGTCGTGATCATGGATGTGTGCAGCCAGGTCATCCAGACTCAGGACGCTGTTGAGCTGCAGGGTGGCATAAGCCTTGTCCGAATCTTCTGGGCGGAACAGGTTCTTCATCATGTGAAGCGAATACTTGAGTGAGTTCTTCATAATTGTCTTGGGTTAAATGTTTAAGATTAAGATGTTAGTGCCATAAGATGTAGCATCTTCAGCGCTTAAGATGCAGCATCTTGTGCGGATAAGACGCAGCATCTTCCGAGCATAAGACGTGGGCCTTCGGCCGATAAGACCCGCATCTTCGTCTTCTAACGCTTGCGACGGTGCAAAGGTACGTCGGCATCTTCTCGACACCACACGCTCACGTCACGAGCCGTGCGATAACGTCCGATAAACATCCGTTTAGCCTCCGACAAACCTCCGACATGCCTCCGACAAACATCCGATTCGCCTCCACTCATGGCGGCCCTATGGCCTCGAAGATCAGCCGCACCCAGTCCTTGCGCAGCAGGCGTGCCGTGGGCTGCCATCCGCGTCGCCGCAGCTCTGGGATCAGCCCCGGATAGCGTCGCAGGTCACTGTTCAGCAGGCGCCGCGCCCACGACTCCGTGCAGTCCGGGTAATACATCCGTGCCAGTTCCCCTTTCCCATACGCCTTCACCGGCGCCAGTTCCTCATACTTCTCCATTCAGTATTAGTTAATAGTTAATAGTTGAGAGTTAAGAGTTAAGAGTTGGGCCCCTCTCGCATTGAAATTTCAAACACGGATCGCGCAGATATCACGGAACTGGAGAAGCTGCTATGCGAGAGATTAATGAGCCGTTATAATAATTATCTGCTTAGCAGTTTACTCTATCGGCGAATTATGCCAATTATGCGAATTCGTTTTCATACCAAGAACCCGTTCAATCCGTGGTCGAATCATTGTTATTTCCCTTTCTTCCTTACACTCCCCTTTAGGGGGCTTGGGGGCCTCCAGTTCCTCATACTTCTCCATTCTTGAGCATCCTCTGATATTCCTCGTATGTCACAGCCCCGCGTGCCCACTCCTCGCGTTCGCGCATCCGCCGTTCATGTTCCTCGCGTTCCACCTCACGGGCATAGCGCCGCTGCGCCTCCTCCCGTTCACGCCGTTCTGCTATGGGGTCACGAGGCTTCCAGCCGTCCGCCGTATTATCATAGTTCCCGTTGATGACCTTGATGAAGTTCTCCTCGCGCAGCAGCCATTCCGCCGATGCCAGGAACGGCTTGCGTCCGTGGTTGTTGAGGAAATCACTCTGTGCGGCGTGGTGCACCATCTCCTCCACCTTCTCCCACGAGTGGTCGCGCACCAGCGCCCGCAGCATCCTCGCGTAGCCCGGTGTGAGGCGATAGAGGGTGGGGATAGAGGCATTGTGCTCCACCATCTCACCATTGAACAGATTGATGAATCTCTCCACGTCGGCATCGCCGCCTTGCGCGTACGCGCCTGCGCCCGCACTAACCGCCACGGCGGCGGGGGCATTCTTTCTTTCTTTACTTTCTTTGCTACTTTCTTTCATTTCTATCTTTCTTTTTTTGTTAAACCGCTGCAAAGGAACACAAAAGAAAAGGCATCCCATTGCCCTGCAACGGAATGCCATCATTTTGCCAACGTTATGCCAATGGAATCAGATCATACGAATAGCTGTTGTGAGTTGTCTGTTACCACCCGCGCGTAATTCTGGAGTATTAATTCTTATGTCGCAATCAACCACAAAGAAGTTTCCTTCCTTAGAACGTATCACGTTCTCATCGTGCATATCACTTAGGTATATGCTTGGTGAGGCGTAAGTCCAGTTCTTTGGATTGCGGAGTTCAAAGCCCATTTTCTTCACATACGCTCCAATCTCTTCATCAGAAACATGACTACCCTCGATAAAGGGTTGTTCAACAATCACCTTGAAAGCGCCTCCGGCATCTCTCCCAAATCCAATGACTGTCATATGTGTCTCGGGAAAATAAGCATTGTGAAGCGAGATACGGTCTAAAGCTAAAATTGGCTTGATGAAATAGTCCAATCCAATAGACTTTACAATATTGACGCCATGGTCATAAACAATCGCTTCCCCTCCTTCGGCTATCTTCTCGCCAAGGGAAGCGGATAACAACCCGTCCACATTGTCAGTCCAACAGCCAACCGCGTGCGCCCAGCTCTCTATATATTTTTCTTGCTGCGCTCCGCGTTGGCAATCTCTTTGGAAGTCGTTGAGAGATGTCGAATGGACTGAATCTGTCGAATCTTCTGCTCCCGCGAGTAAGGATGCAATGACATGTGTCTCACCTCCCGCTGCGCAGCCACGCTGCTCGAGCGGTGAAAATCGTTGATATACAATCCTTCCGCTGATAAATAGTTCTGCATAGTAGTCCAAAATGTGCAGACCTTCAGGCGTGAATCCTTCAGCAATAATATCACTTACGGATTTCCAAAAATCTGCATTGTTCATGTCCTTAGTAACTTAATATGCTGCAAAAATAATGATATTATTTAGAATCACCAAATTTTCCGTCTCTCATTCTTCAACCCTTAACCCTTAACTCTTAACTCCTAACTATAAACTATTCGCTCGGCGCTTGCGACGCTTCGCTCTGCGAAGAACTCTTAACTCTTAACTCTTAGTTCCCTCTCCAGCGCCTTCACGACCTCGCAGAGTTGGAAGAAGATAGACTCATCGTGTTTGCTATATTTCACTTTCTCCAGTTCGCGCGGATCCGCATTCATGAACGACAGCGTGGATAGTTCGCGGATATTCCTGTAGTCACATTTATAAGCCAGGTCCTCCGGAAGCGGCAGTTTGGCGATGCGCTCGCAGAACTCCTTCGCCCGTGCAGGGTAGTTACACTCCCAGCGCAGCAGCCAATGCACGCCCGCCCATTTCTGTTTCGAGTCCAGCGGCTTGCCATCACCGCAGATGGCAGCTATCGCTTGTGCTATCTGCGCGTCTGAATAATCCGCACGCGGCTCCCCTCCCTTTCCGGGGAGAGGCTGGTCAGTGCCGTTTACATACTGGTTCTGGATGCAGTCCACGCGTTGGCTGCCAGACTTATAGATGTTGATCTCTATGACGTTCCCATTTCTTGATGCGTCCTGTCGTTCATTCGCTGACCGGTGCATCAGCTCCAGCAGTTCATTCAGTTTCATCAGGATTTCTGCGGGCAGCAGGTCGCAGAGCCCGCTCAGCTCGTCGGGCTCCTCGTCGCTTATGTTCTTCATTTTCTTTTTGATGCGAAAAAATTAGTTGTTGAAAAAAGATGATTAAAGAAAAGCGGAGAGCGTGGACTCTCAATTTTTGGAAATAACATAAGCCCTATCGGGGTCGCATCCCTACTCGCAGATGTTATGCCAAAAAGCCCACGCTTCCGTATGGTATGCGTGAGCTGGCAGACATCCTTTCCTGCGAGTATAGCCTGGTGAATTGCGACTTCGATAGGGCTGCAAAGAAAGCTGTCCATGCTCAATATGTGGGTGCAAAGTTAATCCTAATTCTGCACATTTCCATATTTTTCGTCGTTTTTTTAAGGACTCATATCGCTGTTAGTGTTTAGAAATAATAGTGCAGTCCTAATTGGATACTGGCTCTATTCAGGCGATATTGCTCATTCTTGGGCAATTCGAAGCCATCGGGTTGGGTGTAGGAACAGCCGCATGCTCTATATTGTAGGCCAAGGCCGAAGTTCCTTGTGAACAAATACTCCATGCCAACTTTGAACATGACGCCCATAGCGCTATCCGTATAGCCTCCACTCTCAGAATAATAGCTGTACCCCAGTCCTAAACCAACTTCTGTGCTGAAGCGTCTGGTGATGCGATAGACATACACAAAGCTAGGGCCGATATAATGCTGTGTGAAACTGCCGTAGTGATTGAACGAGGCATGATTCATAGCATAATTGAGTCCCACGCCAAAGCCGCTGTTCCATAGATACTCGTAGTCGGCACAGAAATCCCAGCACCTACGATTCGAGTAGTAGTCAGTAGATGTTACATAGATTTTTGACGTTATCCATGTGAGTCCGGCGGACACGCTGAGCCTATTGTGCAGGTTGTCGGCTGTCTTCGACGCGTTCTGAACCGTGCCTGCCACGTCCTCATCCCGCAGGCTATCCACTCTCCATATCTCGTCCTGCGAGCTCACCTTCACGCTTCCTTTTGGCAGCAGTAACATAGTACCTTTGATGCGATGACATGAAGACCATACATCAGGTTTCAAATGTTGATTGATGCAAAGGGCATTTCCACCGCTGGCGGCAGTCCGCTCCACAGCTATCCGTAGCACCTGTGCATAATGACATTGTGTGGTCAGACCGGCATCTGTAACCCGAATGTTGCCGACCGTATCTGCATGATCGGGAGGCGTTTCACTTGGCCCGAAGATCATCACCGAATCAGCTGATTGTGCGGGGAAATTGCCATGTAGCTCCGTCACCACCTGCGGTGAACAGCTGCAGATAAGACCGCACACATTGCCGCCATTAGGGCCTGTATGGGAAAGGAAAAATATTGTTTCATAGAAATTCTTCTGTTATAGTCCAATCTGTGTCACTTCTTCCCGGAAAATATCTATCTCATGTTTGATACTATCTTGAACTAACCAATCTGGTATATTGAAACCGGGGTCTATCACAAAGTGACACCCATCAAGAACCTGAAGCAGTTTTTGCTCGGGATGAATGATTCCATAATGGCAGAAATAGTTTATTAATAGGGGAGATTCCAGAAGCTGATTTTCCAGATAATTTATACAATCCATAGACAGGTCAAAATAATACCAACCATCTTCCTTTTTGACAAAGAAATCATTCAACTTCAGCAACCAGCCATCCTCAAATGCACTATAAATATAATCACCTATCCAAAGAGTACAGCCTTTTGGTAACTGACTTAACACACAGATTATAAGGTTTGACTTGATAATTGATGAATCCATAAACTCGTTGCACTAATATTTGAAATTCAAGAATTTGTGATAATTATCCGTATTTGTCTACTCATAATTATAAACCCACCTCAAAGGTCAGGCTAATCATGGACGATTTCACGATAAACATATATTTGGTGCTCTTCACATTTTTCGACCAAGGAAATAGGAATGTTTAATCTAGGGTCAATGACGAAAATGGTCTCATCAAGAACCCTTAAAAGCTTCTGATCTTCCAAATTGATACAATAATGACAAAAATAGTGAATCAATTCTGGGGAGGTCAACAATTCATTTTCTAAATAGCATATACACTCTGATGTAAGTTCAAAGAGGTAAAATAGACCATCTCTCGACATATAATCTTTCAACTTTAGGAGCCAGCCATCTTCAAAAGCAGAATCGACATAGTCACCTACCCGAAGAATACATCCTTTGGGTAACTGATTTAGAATACATATTAATAAGTTTACTGTGTGAAGGTCATCTATTAAATATTCTACAATCTCTTCATCTTCGTTATTACGCATAATTTAATATTTAAAATCGAGGAACTTATGATAATTCTTTGTTTGCGTACCCGGGACCTTTATTTCCTGATAATTTCCTTCGATCCCCATCTTGTAGAATCGAATATTCATATGCCTGATTTGATCTTGGGGTGTTAGGTGATACTCTGTTTATTCATTACTGTTTATCGTCTGAAAAGGGTAAAGCCTCATCATCCTGTTTTTCGATGGGCTTAATATAATCTGAAGCGCACTCAGATG
>CACZSQ010000005.1 GCA_902783885.1 uncultured Bacteroidales bacterium | reverse complement strand
CTACTGCAGGAGAAGCAGCTTTCAGACTTCTCACCCGTACACGTTGAATTTTGCAGATTCTCTAGCGGGTCAAAGCTTAATAGCTCTTCTCGATGTAGCCAGTCTTTCTCAACTGACGGGGCAAAGATAGTTATTTTTTTCTGAAAGTTGCAACATTTTGAGCTGTTTTTTTACACTTGGCAGCAAAATTAAGGCGAACGGACGAAATGTGCAAGTCCTTTTATGTTCTTTTCGCCTCATTTGATAGAACTATAGGCTAACTCTGCTTTTGGCTTTTGAAATGCCTGCAAAGTTAGCATTTATAGGACTTTAAAGGGAGTCATATCCTGCAAAATGAGCTATTGAGCATTTTCAAACGTCGAATTATGCTTTGAAACGTTCGAATCACTTAAAACACCAGTAACAATCAATATTTGAAGGGTGTTCTATCCTGCAATTTGAGCTATAGGTCCAAAAAAAACGTCACTCCGTCACTCGGCAATGACTATCATGATATTAGGAGTGATGCATTATTTACAAATACATCACTTGTTTAACGATCGAATAGTCAACACAATAACACACTATTAGTGACGCAGTGACGGATTATCCAGACTAAATAGTATAGTTAGCAAGAATAGGCTCAAAGAGGATAGAAAAAGAAAAAAAGAAGGGTAAAAAATGCCGTAGAATCTCTTCATAAGAGTTTTTTTCTGTACTTTTGCAGCCATGAACAACGATACGGCTCTCTCCTACCCGACGCTGAATCTGCCTCCCGCAGACTTAAGCATTGAGCACACCGGCGACGCGGTCACGGTGATGGATCCCTTACGCCGTCGGCGCGTGCGGCTGACGCCAGAGGAATGGGTCAGACAGCATTTCACGTCGTTTCTGGTGAATCACATGGGCTATCCCGCCGGCTTGCTGGGCAATGAGGTGGCGCTGACGCTGAACGGGATGACACGCCGCTGCGACAGCGTGCTCTACGGCCTCGACCGCCAACCTCGCATGATTGTGGAATACAAGGCACCGACGGTGGCGCTGACGCAGAAGGTGTTCGACCAGGTGTGGCGCTATAACATGGTGCTGCGCGTGGAGTGGCTCATCGTCAGCAACGGCCTGCAGCACCTCGTCTGCCACCTGGACAAAGAAAGCGGCACCTATGCTTTTCTTGCACAGGTGCCGCAGTATGATGAGCTGTAAGAAGCTTTGAGCTGTTTAATTATCTACTAAGATACAGGTTGAAGCCTACACCGATGGTGTGGTTCGTGCGCTTGTAGAGGTCGGTCTTCGCCGGACTATCTTCCGTTTTTGGTGTCACCACCTCACGGTCCTTGTAGAAGGTGCACATATAGCCGAGGTCAACATTGAAGTACTTCGAGGGGTGGAGACGCACACCACAACCAATCATGCTGTTGGTCAGGTTGTATGAGAGGTCATTCATGAACGCGTCGCTCTGACCATAGAACGTCTTCTCCCAAGAGCCTGAGATGGTGACCAGTTCGTTGAGGTCGTATTCTGCACCTAAGATGATTTCATGAGTGTTGTGATCGATGAGCTCCTGCTTGTTATCGTACTTCTTGGAGTTCTTGTCGAAGAACTGATGGTAAGCAGCGCACAAGCGCACGGTCTGGATGGGCGAATACTGCACGCCACAGGCAAAAAGAGCAGGGATGTCTTCGCGCACTTTCTCGCCGTCAGCAAATTGTCCAAGAGCCTTGCCCTGGTCGGAAGCAGACAAGAGTTTTGCCATATCAGACATCTGAGAGCTATTCTTGAGGTCAATTACTGTGCGGAACTCATACTTTGCAGCCACGTTCCAATGCTGGTTGATTTCCCAGTCGATACCGATAATGGGAGTTACGCCAAAACCTGTCTGGTCACAGTTGAGGGTGATGGTAGGATCGATATTGCCATATTTACCACGTACAAGGTCGATGTAAGGCGTTCCACCCAAGGCGGGGGGCAATGCCGTTGCGCCAGTCTGTGAGTTGGAGAGCGTCAGGTCGCCCACAAAACCGCTGTAGCTGCACTGAGCATACACGCCACGAACACCGAGATAACCAATCAGATTGTCAAGGAACTTATAGGTGCCGCCCACCTGCAGGCCGAAATAATAGGAATTGCCCTTCATGCTGCTGTTCATGGTGTAGCTGTTAGGACCTGCATTAGCAGCCATTGTGGCAGCTGTAGCTGCGGGGTATCCTGCGTCTATCAGACTCTGCGCAATGCCCTGCACCACCTGAGGAGCAATGGACGCACCAATGGTTTCGAAGGAGCCTAAGCCGTCCTTGAACTCGCATTTGCCACCACCGCCGACAACTGCAAAGTGGGCAGATACACTCCACTTGTCCTGATTATATGAGAGCGTAATGGAAGGAATAACCGGAGCAAAAGCCTTACCCTTGAACTTGTGGGTCTGGTCACGGTCATTGGCATTCTGTTGGAAGAGGGGGAAGGTGGTCTCGATGTTACGTTCCTGTATGGCAGTCTGGCTATTGAGACTCAGGTGCCACCCGTTCGAGAGGAAGCCGCCACCGGCGGGGTTAGCGTAAATACTTGTCAGCGTAATCGTACCTTCCTGCGCAAAGTTACGCACAAAAGCCGCGTTCTGATTGGTGTTGGTCAGGTAACCACCTGCGAACATGTGACCTGAAACGAGCAATGAAGCTACGAACCCAAGAACTCTTTTCTCTTTCATTGTATTCATAATATAATATAAATAATGTGTGCTCTTTCTCTGTTTGTTCCTTAAAACGGGGGCAAAGGTACAACAGAATCGCGAAATAGACAAACAAATTGCACAAAAATATTAGTTTTGTGCATAAGGCGTGATGTGAATCAACACCAATCAGGGATTATTCGAATGTCCTGAGGGCAGCTTCCATCTGGCGCATAAGGTTTCGTTTGGGGGAATGGGGGGAATAGATGAAGCCTTCGGTGACCAGCACGCAGCGGGCTGCGGTGTCAACACGCTCCAGAGACACGAAGGCGCCGCCCAGCGCCCCACCCCGCATCTCCCACAAGCCATGAACTTCCTGGACACCATAACCACCAATCATGCGAGAACGGACAACGATGAGGGGCTGGCGGACTGTGCTGTCAGCGGCTGATGGCGCTGTCGCGGTCTGCATATATTGCCCGACCTGCGCACCAGGAATGTTGACCCGCATGACGCTGTCGCGTTTCTGCACGAACTGCTCTGCGGTGAGCGGATGACCGTTCCAGGGATAGCTATAGAATACGAAATTCTGGTCCTTGTCATTGAGGTTGGTTCCTGTCCACAAGAAGTCTGTGGCGACCTTGGAGGCGCGAAGCCCCTCGGGCACACAGATGCGGTGCCCGAAGCGGCGCAGCGAGTCGGCGGTCATACGGCTATACTTAGCGCGCAGGCGTGCTGCCTCGACGTTGAGTTCTGCATCCACGAAGAGATCGGTGAGGCGTTGCCGCTGCTCACCGATGAAGACAGCAAGGTCATGTGCCGAGCGCGCAGCTATCTTAACTTCCAGCTGCGGACGGGCCACGGGATCCTTAGCCACTCCCATTGTGGGCGCTGCCGCCTTGCGGTCAACCTCTACAATCAGGCGGTTGCGGAACGTGCGCCAAGGTGTGAGATTGCCGTCGGCATAGACAATGTCCAAACGGAACAGAGGCTCGTGCTGCGGCAACACAGGTGTGGATCCCTGCAGCACTGCCTCCAGCGTATCTTTCAGTTCACCCCGATAGATGGGTTCCGGGACGATTAGCACCAGCTCATACGGCAGGCCGCGCGACTGCGGCTTCTGCTGCACCTGCCCATCCTTGGAGGCACAGGACACACACAGCACTACGGCCAAGAACAAGCTAAGAACCTTTTCCACTCATAGAAACCTATTAGAGGTGGATTCTGAAGAGCTGGAAAGTCTTACCGGGGACATGGGCTGTGATGCTTCCGTCAGCGACTGTGATTTCGCCTACAGAAGGGCAGACAACCTCCGGACGACTGGGCATATTCTCAGCATCATAGTCTGAGCAGTCAAGAGTCGTCACCTCGGCGGCAGAAATGGCTGCCAGCTGCTTCTTGGGAAGGCCAGTGAGCTGAATCTTCGCTGTCTCGGGTGTCGTCTTGGTGTTGATAACCTTCACGATGATCTCGTTCTTCTGTTTGTCAATGACAGCACTTGCAAAGAGACCGTCCTCGCCCTCGGGAACAGGATTAGCTGCGGGAGCGCCACCATTGATGCTGATGGTTGTAGGCAGGACATTTGTTCCACGGTTCAACATATACAATTGCTGAACATAGTAGGAAGCAGTGCGTGCTGTATGGAGATTGTCATACCAGATGAGGTCGGGACGCCACTGCCATCCCTCGACATGAGAGAAGAGAGGTGCGTAAGTGGCCATGTGCACGAGGTCTGCATTGCGCTCGATGTTGGTCATGAAGGCTGCTTCGTAGATGCTGGCACCTGCATGGTTGTATTTCTTGCCCTTGTCGTGACAGGCCCATTCGCCGGCGAAGACGCGGGGACCATCCTTGGTGTAGAAGGTGCGGTCGCTATAGCGGTTCATGCTTTTCTTGTACCAGTCGATGCTGCGATAGTAGTGCTCATCCACGAGGTCTGCCTTGAGCTCGCGCATGGCCTTCCAACCATTGAAGAAATGATCATCCTCAGCATTGGGACCACTGGTGCCGATAATTTTTATCTCAGGGTGAGCCTTGCGCACTTCGGGGGCAATGATGGCAAGGCGGTCGAAATAAGGAGCTTCCCACTGTTCGTTACCAATGCCCAGGAACTTGAGGTTGAAGGGTGCGGGGTGTCCCATGTCTGCGCGCAGCTTGGCCCATTTGTTTGTTGCGGGGTCTCCGTTGGCAAAGTCGATGAGGTCTATACAGTCGTCAATAAACTCCTGCAGACCTTCCTTGGTGCAAGGAGCATGGGCATCGTCGCCATTCTGGTACTGGCAGGCCATACCAACATTAAGTACGGGAAGCGGTTCTGCGCCAATCTCTTCGGAGAGCTGGAAGTACTCGAAGAAGCCGAGACCGTAGCTCTGGAAGTAATTGGGGAAATAGCGATGGGTGAAGGTGTAATGCCAACGGTTTTCGTTGAGCGGGCGGTTCTCCACAGGGCCTACCGAGTTCTTCCACTGGTAGCGGGTAGCCAGGTCTGTGCCCTCCACAATACAGCCGCCAGGGAAACGGAACACGCCAGGCTTGAGGTCTTCGAGAGCTTGAGCCACATCGGCACGCATACCATTCTCATGTCCCTTATAGGTGTTGACAGGGAAGAGGCTGACGTGCTCTACGTCTGTGGTTACGCGTCTGTCACCCCACACACGCAAGTGCGCTTTTTCGATTGTCTTGCCTGACTTGATGACAGCTGTATATTTCTTCCACTCGCTGCCACTAACCTCGACACTGGCACTGCCGACTTTCTGGTCTTCCTCCATGGTGGCATTATCGACGAGGTCGATATACAACTTGGAACTCTTGCCATCGGGCACACGAGCCCACACAGAGAAACGGTATTCTTCTCCGCCCTTGATGCCGATGCCGAAGAAACCGTGGTTCTCAATCATCGTGTGCTTGTCGCGGTGACCGGAAGGAGCCATACGCACATAATGGGGATTGCGCTCGAAGGGGCCATCGGCCATGAGCGTCACCTTGCCGGAGATGTCCCATCCGGCATAGGCATCGGGGAACTCGAAGGAACGGTTCATGACGAGTTCTCCATAGAGACCGCCATCAGCTGCGTAGTTGATATCCTCGAAGAAGATACCGTACATGGTGGGCTGAATTGGTGCCCCCACCTTCTTGGCGTTGACGGTGATGACCTGATCAGCCATCGCCGTGAGCGTGGCCGAAGCGAGAATCAGACTCGCAAATAAGTGTTTTGTTCTCATTGTGTTGTTGGTTTATTTGGTAAATGGATAAACTATCTTTTCGCCATCGACGATGTAGAGGTGGCCTTTCTTCAGTGCCGACGCAGGTACGGGACGCCCCTCAAGGTCATAGACCTCAGCGCTCTTTAAAGCTGGATGTACAGCCTGGGAACGAATGCCGGTAGGTATGCCTTCCTTGGTCCAGAAATATTGTGGCAATGGAGGGTTCGATGAAGTTCCCCTGACAAACAGCCATGGCTGGCCGGCAGGCATGAGGGTGGAGTCTTCAATTTTGAAGAAACCGATAGCTCCTGTTTCAGGATTTGACTGCAAGGTGTAGAGAGATTCCCCAGATGCCTCGTTATTAACAAGTAAGCTATCTACAGCAGCCCCTTTCAAATAAGACGTCGATACAGTTGTGGCAGACTTTGTACTGGGGCGGAAACGCACCTTGGTGCCAGCAGGAGCCTGATAGACGACAGCCGAACGGGCTGGTATTGTGATGTTGGACGGAAGACGTTTGTACCTCACGGTGTCGTTCTTGGCATCAACGCCTAAAATGCTATAGGCCACCACGCCTGCAGGTATGCTGACAGGATAAGAAGTATAAAGGACATCCACGCCACTGGCAGGAACTGTTCGCTCGATGGTGTAACGCGTGATGGGGTCATAGCTCAAGTGAGGCGGCTGGTTGTAGCAGTCGTTCTGGCCGATGAGCTGTGCGCGGTAGGCGAAGTCGTCCATGAGATGAGGCAGACAGTAGTCGGTCGGGTAGTCGGTGGCGTTGATGATGAGGCGGTAGTCGCTGCCTGACTGATCCCAGGTGACAATCTCCTCGCGCCAGTCGCCAAGCAGATCGCCGGAGACGCAGGGGTTCTGCTTGGAATAGTTATTGTAGTTGCCAACGACATAATTATCGCCATTGACCTGCATACGCCAGAAACCATTACCACTGGCGTTCCAGTACTCCAGCACATTCTTGCCGTAGAAGTCGTCTGCGAGGTTGTCATTCCAGAATATGCGGAAGCTGAGACCGGCACCGCCGCCGTGGCTGACATTATCGGCAACCAGCGATCCGTCGGCATCATAGATGCATGACTCATTAGCGCTAAACTGCCAATAGGCATTCTCAGCTTCAGGATTGAAGTGTGCCATGATGCCACGGCCGGTGTCATCGCCTGCAGTCTGATGCAACAGGAGTTGACCCGTCTTGGCATCTCGCAGATCCATACCAAATGGCTTTTCCTCATGCACCATGAAGAGTTCAAGACCGGGGCGTGAGGGTATGAAGTCACTGAGGTGCATGGCGTCGCCATGGCCGAGGCCGGTGCGATAGAGTGTGGTGCCATCGGGCTTGAGGGCACCAGAGCCGTAGTGTATCTCCTGCTTGCCGTCACCAGTGACATCGCCCACGCAGATCCAGTGGCAACCTTCAGCATAAACGGTCGTGGAAAGGTTCTTGACAGTGCCGTTGGCATAGGTGACGGTGCCTTTGTTGGCACTCTCGCCTCGGTGGAGCCAGCGCAGGGTGAGGTTATCACCATCCCAGTCGTATGCTCCTATCTTGCAACCGTTGTAGTAGCCGCGTGCGAAGATGCCAGAGGGATTTCCTTGCTCACCATCGAGCCAGGCAATAGCACCAAGGTAGCGTTCGGAACGGTTTTGCTTGTCATCGCCCCAGAAACCACTGGTCTCATCAGCAAACGCAGTGTGGTACTTGATGGTCTTCAACTCAGCACCTGTCATGCCGTCGAATACGGTGAGATACTCACCGCCCGATGTCTGCTTGCCCTTGCCGCCCTTATAGTTGGCTTTGGGGTCGTCGCCGGGCAGGAGCACATAGTTGCCCTGTCCGTCAACAGCGCCAGGGGCGGTCTTCAGCATGAGCTCACCATAGCCGTCGCCATCAAAGTCCCAGGCCACGAAGTGAGTGGTGTGAGCGGAGTTGAACATATTATGGCCAGTGTGGAGCATCCAAAGGCGGGTGCCATCGAGCTTGTAGCAGGCGTAGAAAGCGGGCGAGGTAGTGCCGCTGCTGGCAGCGTCCTTCTCGTTGGAAGGAGCCCATTTCAGGATGATGTCATACTCTCCGTCACCATCCATGTCGCAGAACGAGGCATCGTTGGGGGTGTAGGTTGCTCCTGCTGAGGTAGGATCTGTTGGAGCGCCTCCTTGCAGGGTTATGTACTTCAACTGGTTTTCCCAAGAATTAGTTTCCTGAGTCTCTATGATTTCGCCTTCTGGGTTGACAACCTCAAGACGATAAATGCTGGTGAGTTTTCCTGCAGTGTCGAGAAAATTGGTTCGATCCGTAAAGGGCTGTCTGTTGAGAAGCACCTTGTCACGCCAGAGACGGAAGCGAGGCTGCAAAGCCGCATCCGAAGCGCGATAGCGCCAGCTCACGAGCACACCTTTACTGGTCTTCACGGCCATCAAACCACGATTCAGAGGCGCTGCCGCCGGTTTGAGAGGACGATAGCTGACAACAAAACGGATGTTCACAGAGAACTCCTCCTTGCCATTCTTGAACGCTTTCAAGGTGAGGATTTTGTCCTGGTATGAAATCGTGGCCGTATAGCCATCGGCTGCCGTGACGGAAAGGTCTGTAGGATCGCCATAAAGCTTTTCTGCCCACGCCAGAGTCTCGCCATTCTTCATGCTACTGATGGCTGACAGCAAATCACCTGCTGAGCAGTATGCAGCCGTGAAATAGTGGGATGCGTCGTAGATGGGCTCATCTGCTGCACCGCTGATAGTCACATTGCGCAGCGCTATGCTTTTGGGATTATCGTTGTCCTGACCATTGAGATTATAAATATAGATTACAACCTGGAACACCCTACCCGAGCCCGTCAGAACATTGGAAAACTGGTATTTGTGATGACTATAGCCCGTACTATTGGCACTTGAAATCTTGTTACGCAACGGTGAAACGCCTGTTTCCAAGGCTGTCTCAGCACCGCTCTCATTGATGTAATAAACATCAAAATTACCGCCATCAGTACCGCACTTTGCAGCATCAAATTCTAAGGTAATAGGCTTAAATGTATGGTTCGTGTTCGACGTAATCCTGAAACTGACACTATGTCCGGTTGTCTTTGACGACACACGGGTGGATGGCGTGAACTGTGTGAAAGTGGGATCATAGGTAACGGCTGTGTAACCGGCATCTGCGTTGGAGCCTGTCATCGTTGCCGTGGCAGTCAATTGGGAGCCAATGACAAGAGAAGGCGTCAAAGCGGAAGAGCCACCCTTGCTTAGAGTGACCTCTGCCGTGTTTGTGTGTATGTTCAGCGGCCAACAGACTTCTACTTGGTCTGCCATCAGCGGTAAACCAAGGATTGTTGAAAGGAACAGGACAGAGAAAAATCTTTTCATGTTACTATATCAAAATTATTATTTATTCTTCATAGTCGTCGAATACTTCATTGAGGAACCGATTGAAGGGATACATCACATGAAACATTTCTTCGATGCGTTCCTGGCTGTCAGGGAGGCTGACGAGATCGTCAGGAATCGGATGCCAAACGGTATAAAGGCGTGGCCGCAAGTATTCGGGGAAAGCGAAATCTTTGGGGAAGCCCTTGGGCAAAGTCTTCAGAAGATCTTCACCTACCACTGGATATAGAGCCTTGAATGCAGGTGATTCCACAATATTGCGGAAACCGTCTATGTCATCTACAATGGCCTCACGAATGTGTTTCAGCAGCGGGGCTGGAGGACACCAAGATCCACCTGCAACCATTGAGTTGCCTGGTTCAAGATGCAGATAGTAACCGCCCCGATAGCTTTTACGGCCATGTGAACATACGAAAGCACCAAAATGTCGCTTGTAGGGACTCTTATCCTCAGAGAAACGCGTGTCGCGCGCGAACCTATATATACTTGTCTTGGGGGACTGGTAAGCCACAGAGGAATCAAAAGACGAAATACGCAGAATCATCTCCTGCACATAAGCCTCGAATGAAGCCCTGGCTGCCTTGTACTCAGGCTGATGGGCATGAAACCAATCACGGTCATTGTGCGCGGCCACTTGTCGTAAAAAGGTGAATATATGCTGCATAAAAAGTGTGTTTCGTACACGATTCCGCGACAAAGGTATGAATAATAAGATGAACAGAAAAGAAAAACAAGCGAAAAAAACGTGCAGAGATAAAAATCTCGTACTACGCAGGAGCATCAAAGGGAAAGTTTAAGGACTTCAAGGTAGATACTTGATAGCAAAGAAAAAAGGGAAAAATATAAGGCTTCTAATGGCAGAAGAGGGAGAAATCAGGAATTGAAAAAAGATGTTATTTCTTAAAAAAGTGAAGATATTTTTTTTAAGAAAATGTTGGAGCGAATAAATAAAAAACTTACCTTTGCAGCGATTTCATGAAAAGAGAACTTCACCAAAACGGAAAACTTTTTCACGAATCATTTCAAAAAAGTTTTCCAAAACGGACAACTCTACCATTATCAATGATGATTAAACCAAAAAGAAAATACACCAAAAATGGAAATTAAAAACTTTACCATCACTAAGCGCGACGGCTCCAAGGACAGCTTCTCTTTAGACAAAATCATGCACGCCATAGTAAAGGCGTTCGAGAGTGTGGAAGAGCCCTCTGACCTTGCTTCTATTTCCAAGATTATCAGCAGATTGAATATTCATGACGACATCACTGTAGAGGATATTCAGAACCAGGTTGAGGAAGCTCTGATGAGCGAAGGCCACTTCAAAGTTGCCAAGTCGTTCATCCTCTATCGTCAGGAGCATAGTGAGGATCGTGAGACACTGGCAAAGTTACAATTTCTTTCCGATTATATGGAATCTGCCAACGCAGCGACTGCATCAAAGTTTGACGCCAACGCCAACGTGGAGCACAAAAATATTGCAACGTTGATTGGCGAGTTACCCAAATCAAACTTCATCCGTCTGAACCGTCGCCTGCTCACCGAGCGCATCAAAAAGATGTATGGCAAGGAGTTGGCAGATGAGTATATCGACAAACTGACCCACCACTTTATATATAAGAACGACGAGACCTCTTTAGCCAACTATTGCGCCTCCATCACCATGTATCCGTGGCTCATCGGCGGCACACTCGACATTGGCGGCAACAGCACGGCCCCAACGAACCTGAAATCGTTCGCCGGCGGCTTCATCAACATGGTCTTCATGGTCAGTTCTATGCTGGCCGGCGCTTGCGCCACACCGGAGTTCTTGATGTACATGAACTACTT
>CACZSQ010000004.1 GCA_902783885.1 uncultured Bacteroidales bacterium | reverse complement strand
TGTTTGAACGCTCGTTGACGCGACCGGTCACCTGAATCACATATTCACGGCCCAGTCTGTTGGCCTTATCACAGAGAGCTGCATCTGCAGCATCCTCAAATACGACCTGCGTGATGCCATAACGGTCACGCACATCTACAAAGGTCATGCCACCCATCTTACGGGCACGCTGAACCCAACCGGCGAGCGTAACGCTTTCGCCGACATTGGCAAGACGGAGCTCACCACAAGTATGTGTTCTATACATTCTTTATTGTTGTTTTTAATTTGTTTTCGGGGCAAAGGTAAGAAGAATTTGTGAATCCGCGTGCAAGTGTCCGTAGGATTTTTCAAAAATTATAACCTTTCCAGCAAACGTTCCACGAGGCGGGGCTTGCCGTAATCGTCCAACGAAGACTCTGGAATCCAGATAAATTCATCGGGCAACTGAGGACGCACTGCAGGTTCAAGGAAATAGAAATCTGCCAGGAGCACACGATGAGTCAGCACATGGCGGACATTCTTAGCCAACACAACAGAGTCTTTCAACAGGCTGTTTTTCAAGGATTCATCCGTCATTCGTTCCAATTCCACAGGTTCCCACAAGCCCTGCCATATATCGCCAGCTGTACGACGACGAAAAGGAGTATAGCCATTATACCTTATATATATATATGCGAGCCGCCGTTCCTGAATGTGCAAGGTCTTCAGCTTCACGGGCAAATGTTCTACGCGACCGGTTCGTAATGCCGAGCACGACTCAGCCAGCGGACAAACGGTGCAGCGAGGCGACTGCGGTGTGCACTGAATGGCACCGAAATCCATCAGACCCTGGTTGAAGGAAGCCGCTTGTCCGAGGGGCAACAGTTCCTCTGCTAAAGCTGTGAAAGCGTGTTTACCCTCTGTGGTGTTAATGGGCGTGTCAATGCCGAAATAGCGAGCAAGCACACGAAAGACATTACCATCGACAGCTGCTACATCCAGTCCGAAAGCAAAGGAACCGACAGCCGCCGCCGTGTAATCCCCCACCCCTTTGAGCGCCTTGATGCCCGCCAGCGACTGGGGAAAAGAGCCGGCTGCAACAATCTGCTTGGCTGCAGCATGGAGGTTGCGAGCACGACTGTAATAACCTAATCCTTGCCATAACCGTAGCACTTCGTCCTCCGACGCTGCTGCCAACGCCTCCACTGTTGGGAACTGCTTCATGAAACGATGCCAATAAGCCTCGCCCTGCTGAATGCGCGTCTGCTGTAAGATAATCTCACTCAACCAAATGGCATAAGGGTCACTCAACCCACGCCATGGAAGAGTACGGCCGAAACAGGAATACCAATCAAGTATGGATTGCGTAAAAGGGTGATTCATGAGGACAAAGGTATGAAAAAAAGACATAAAAAAGACGAAATGTCCTCATAAACATCTTTTTTTGACAAAAAAGTCTCTAAATATTTCCGTAACTCATTGAAAGTTCCTACATTTGCAGGCCGAAAACGAAAAATCCCCGTTTTCAGCACTCCAAAAGTATTATAACTATAACTTATAACATCTAAAAAATGACTAAAGCAGAAATCGTAAGCCAGATAGCGAAAGAGACTGGCATCGACAAGACTACAACACTCACTGTTGTTGAAGCATTCATGGAACAGGTTAAGGACTCTCTGGGCAACGAGGAGAACGTTTATCTCCGCGGTTTTGGTAGCTTCATCCTCAAGAAGCGCGCTCAGAAGACAGCCCGCAACATCACTCAGAACACGACCTTGATCATCCCCGAACACAACATTCCAGCATTCAAGCCTGCCAAGGTGTTCTTCGATGCTGTAAAATAAGGCTTTCACAATAAATTAATCATAACATCACAACGTTCAACGCACAGCGTTTACGTTTAACATTCAACTAAAAACATACAGCTATGCCAAGCGGAAAAAAGAAAAAAAGACACAAGATGTCAACTCACAAGCGCAAGAAGAGACTGAGAAAGAACAGACATAAGAGCAAATAAACAAGATGCTCTGTTTGGCTCTCCGTCACTCGGACTTAGTGAGTCACAACACAGGAACAAACCGTGCCCCCAGCTCTGGGCCGATTTGTTCCTTGTTTTTAAGAAAGAGCTGGTTAACAGCCCTCAGTTTGTAAATCGTAATTTGAATAATTGTAAATCTCATGACCTGTGAAGTTATTGTAGATGTGCAACCCAAGAAGATTGCCATTGCCCTCACCGAGGACAAGCGCCTCGTGGAATACCAGGAGGAGGTGCAGCAGGCACGCTTCAACGTGGGAGACATCTATTATGCTCGCGTCCACAAGCTCATGCCGGGCTTGAACGCGTGCTTCGTCAACGTAGGCCATGAGCGCGACGCCTTTCTCCATTATCTGGACTTAGGCCCTACATTCCATTCATTTGCCAAGTACCTCAAGCAAGTAGGCAGCGACAAGAAGAACCTCTTCCCCATCTCAAAGGCAACGATACAGCCCGAACTGCCCAAGGAAGGCAGCGTGCAGAACACCTTGCAGGTGGGTCAGGAACTGCTCGTGCAGATTGTCAAAGAGCCCATCTCCACCAAGGGGCCACGCCTGACCTGTGAAATCTCGTTTCCTGGACGCTTCCTCGTTCTCGTGCCATTCACCGACAAAGTTCACGTGAGCTCCAAAATCAAGTCGGGCGCTGAGCGGGCACGCCTCAAGCAGATTATTCAGCAGATCAAGCCCAAGAACTTTGGAGTCATCGTTCGCACGGTGGCCGAGGGCAAGCGTGTGGCCGAGCTCGATGCGGAGCTCATGGTGCTACTCAAGAGATGGGAAGATGCCATCACACGCGTTCAGAAAGCCAAAGATCTGCCCTGCCTGTGCTATGAGGAGACAAGCCGAACCGTAGCTCTGCTGCGCGACCTCTTCAACCCAACCTATCAGAACATCTACATCAACGATGCACGTATCTACGACGAAGTCCGCGACTATGTCCAGATTATTGCACCGGAGATGATTGAGATTGTCAAGTTGTACAAGGGCAAGTTGCCCATCTTCGACAATTTCGATGTGACACGCCAAATCAAGACCTCCTTCGGTAAAACCGTCAGCTACAAGCACGGTGCTTACCTCATCATTGAACATACCGAGGCCTTGCACGTGGTCGATGTCAACAGCGGCAATCGCGCTAAGAATGCAGACGGGCAAGAGGCTAACGCACTCGAAGTGAACCTCGGAGCTGCCGATGAACTTGCTCGCCAGCTGCGCCTTCGCGATATGGGCGGCATCATCGTGGTGGATTTCATTGACATGAATCTTGCCGAGGATCGTCAGAAGCTCTACGAGCGCATGGTCGAGAACATGAAACGCGACCGCGCCCGCCACAACATCCTCCCCCTGAGTAAGTTCGGTCTGATGCAGATTACCCGCCAGCGTGTGCGCCCCGTCATGGAGGTCCGCGTGGACGAGACCTGCCCCACCTGTATGGGCAAGGGCACCATCAAGTCCAGTTTCCTCTTCACCGACGTTCTTGAAGAGAAAATCAGCAAACTCACCGTCGAGCTCGGTATCCGCTCATTCATGCTTCACGTTCACCCCTACGTGGCAGCCTACATCAATCAAGGGTTTATTTCCCTCAAGCGGAAATGGCAAATGAAATATGGCCTTGGCGTCCGCGTCATGCCCAACCAGCGCCTCGCTTTCCTTCAATATGAGTTCTACACCCCCGACGGCGAAGAAATCGACATGAAGGACGAAGCCGAAATGAAATGACCCACCACACACACTCAGTGTGTTACCCAATGAAAGGGGCCGCATCTCACATTCCAGATGCGGTCCCTTCTTTCATACCTAATCCCTAATCTTTCATCCCTAATTCATTTTTTCACTCTTCGCTCGGCGCTTGTGACGCATCCGAAACATGGAGCCGGCATGGGAAAAGGAACATGGGCGCAAATTTGCGCTGATGTTTCGTGAGGTAACAATCGGCAACGGTGCGGGATTGCATAATTTCGCAGGCGGATGATGATTTGAAGTGAACCCCGAAAGTTGGACAAAAAACTTTCGGGGTTTATTATGTCAGGAAGAAAAAGAAAGAAACATGATTACGCAGACCGTCTAAAGTATATGCGTCTGTTGGAAGCAGGAAGGTCATTGATTTCCATCCACAAAGAGTATGGTATAGACGATGCCCAGCTCCATGTTCTATGGGAGAAATACCGGAAATTTGGACCATCAGGACTAAAGAAGAGTGCTAGTATTAAGGCAGATTTTTCATTAAAGAAGAAAATCGTGCTTGATATTGAAGAAAATCACTTAACTTTGCACGCAGCTTCGCTAAAATATGGTGCAAGTCCCCAAAGGATACGTTTTTGGTTAAAGGCGTATAGAGAATCCGGCTGGGCTGCATTAGAGGCGGTTAAGAGGCGCGGCAGACCACCAGGTATGGGTAGACCAAAGAAAAACAGCAAGCCGCTTACGGAACTGGAGCGGCTACAGAAGGAGAATCAGGAACTCAAGACGGAGATAGCTCTGCTAAAAAAAGTGAGAGCCTTAGTCGAGGAAAGGAACGCCCGTCTACGCGCGATTGGGCAAAGGCCATCGAAGGACTAAGGCGTGAAGGACATCCACTGCAGTTTATGCTGGAGAGGATGAAGATGGCTCGTTCCGTGTTCTATTACCACCTCTCACATATGGATGACAGTGATGGTCATGACGATCTTCGAGACAGGATAAAAGCCATATATGACGGGAATAATGGCCGGTATGGATACAGGAGAATATGTTTCGCATTGAGAAATGAAGGCAAGACGGTAAATCACAAGACAGTACATAAACTGATGAAACAACTAGGCCTGAAAGCCAAATGCAAGGAACGCCACTATCACTCCTATAAGGGCGAGGTGGGAAGGATTGCACCTAATGTGCTGGAGCGTGACTTCGCTGCAGAAAGCCCAAACCAGAAGTGGACTACTGATGTCACACAGGTATGTATCAACGGCAGGAAACTATACCTCTCGCCTATATTGGATATGTTCAATGGAGAGATTATCTCTTACAGCATATCTAAAAGTCCAAACCTATTGATGGTAATGTCCATGCTCAAAAAGGCATTCATGAAGCACCATGATACAGATGGCCTGATATTACACTCTGATCAGGGATGGCATTATCAGCATATGATGTATCAGAAGATGCTCAAAGACTACGGAATCGTGCAAAGCATGTCAAGGAAAGGCAATTGTCTGGACAATGCTATGATGGAAAACTTCTTCGGGCTGATGAAGAACGAGTTACTATACGTGAATCACTTTGAATCTGTCGAAGAGTTTGAACGAGAACTGAAGAAATATATTTGGTGGTACAATAATAAAAGAATAAAACTGAGATTAAAAGGAATGAGCCCGGCATTATACCGAGCTCACTACTATGGAGATATTAATAATTAACGTTTAATTTAACGTCCAACTTTTGGGGGTCACATCACATCCGCCTTTGAATTTATCTATTAACTGTTATATCTTTTCCTGCAGGTTATGAAGCTTCTCCACGATGAGGCGGGCGGCACGCTTGGGAGCACCGGGTTCTCCGAGGCGGGCGGCCACGTCTTCGTAGCCGGCGAGTTGGGCCTCGCGGGCGCTGCCGCCCGGCAGAATGCCGGCGAGATGGCGACGGCAAGCTTCCACGGTCATCTTCTCTGCCACGAGCTCGGGCACCACCTCGCGCCCGGCCACCAGATTGACGAGAGAGATGTAGGGAATCTTGATGAGTATCTTGCGCAGGAACGTGGCAAGCTGACGAACCTGCATGAAATAACACACCACCTGTGGCACACGGAAGAGAGCCGTCTCTAACGTGGCAGTGCCGGATGTGACGAGGGCTGCCGTGGCTGAAGACAACAGGTCATAGGTGCGGCCATAGACAATCTCCACAGCGTGGTGGCCTATGTATTTCTGATAATAGGCTGGCTCGATACCGGGAGCTCCGGCAATGATGAGACGGTACTTGTCCATAAAAGGCTGTGCAGCCTCGATCATGCGTGGCAGATTGTCGCGAATCTCATGGGTGCGGCTACCGGCCAGAAGGGCAATATATTCACCCTGAAACGATTGACGACCGACGGTCATGTGCTTGTATTCATCTATCTCATCAACCGTGGGATTACCGACATAGTGGATGGGATAGCCATGTCTCTGCTCGAAAAATTCGACTTCGAAGGGAAGGATGGAGAACAGCTCATCGACATAGCGACGGATGGACTTGATGCGCCACTCCTTCCATGCCCATATCTTAGGGGCTATATAGTAGTACACAGGGCACAGACCAACGGTGTGGACATATTGAGCCATCTTCATGTTGAAGCCCGGATAGTCGATGAGGATGACCACATCGGGCTTCCATGCCACCATGTCCTGCTTGCACTGCCTCATGCCAGAAAGGATGGTGCGAGCGTGAAGCACCACGGCAATGAGCCCCATGAAAGCCAAGTCGCGATAGTGGCGCACGAGCGTCATGCCCTCAGCCTGCATAAGGTCGCCCCCGAAGCCGCGGAACTCGGCGCTCGGGTCTTCAAGTTTCAAGGCGGCTATGAGACGGGAGGCATGGAGGTCGCCGCTGGCCTCGCCGGCTATGAGGTAGTATTTCATTTGGAATGAAAAATGAACAATGAACAATGAAGAATGAAGAATGGCGCTAACTTAGCTCAGAGAGCATCTGCTGAACGGTGTTGCGGGCGGCATGGGCTGTCATATCAACTGTGATGGGAACGACGGAACAGTAGCCGGCGCGGAGAGCTGAGAAATCGGTGTCGGTGGCCTCGGGTTCGAGGTCGGTGAAAGTGCCTGTGAGCCAATAGGCGTGGAGTCCGTGGGGATTGGTGGCGTCGGCCCACTCTGCCGTCCACTGGCCACGTGCCTGACGGCATACCTGCCAGCCGCGGAAGATAGGGGACGCAGGGAGATTGATGTTCAGGCAGACGTCCTGTGGGAGCCCCTCGGCTGCAACACGGCGGCAGAGGCTGGAGATGGCTGCCAGGGTAGCGTCGCTGACGGGGACGTCCTCATAACGTTGTCCACGCTGCAGCCACAGCGAAAAGCCGATAGAGGGTATGCTCTTCATGCAGCCTTCGAACACGGCGCCCATGGTGCCGCTATAGTGCACGCTGATGCTGGCATTATCGCCATGGTTGATGCCACTGAGGATGAGGTCTGGGCGGCGCGGGAGTATCTGCTCCATCGCAAGTTTCACGCAATCCACGGGGGTGCCGGAGCAGGTGAAGAGGTGGATAGAGGAGGGATAACCCGAGGGGGTGGCCATGGGCGTCACAGCGAAGCCATTGGTGAGAGGTGCGGTCTGGGGCGACGAGGATTGAGAGTGGGCTATGGGGCGATAGCTGACGGGAGCTGTGCTGGAGATGGATGCTGCAGTGCCGGAGCGAGCGCCATCGGGGGCCACGACATACACCTCGGCAAACGGGGCGACAGCTGTGGCCAAAGCCCGGATGCCCGCAGCCAGGTAGCCGTCGTCATTGGTTATGAGAATCAGAGGAGACACGATATAGAATGAAGAATGAAGAATGAAGGATGAAGAATGAAGAATGAAGGATGAAGAATGAAAGATGGATAATGAAGATTTGTTTTTTGCCACTCTTCAATCATGTACCGAGAGCGTGATGGCAGGCGTGTTGCCGCCGTACTCGGGAGCATAGAGACAGCGGATGGTGGCAAGTCCAGAGGTGTACTGGCCGGCACGATCTATAAAGGAGGTCTCTTCGAGGACGTAGGTACCCTTGGGCAGATGATCGAAGAAATAGTCGGTGTGGGCATCGCGCACGGCACGGTAGTATCCGAGGCCGCCCTGGTAGTGGTAGCCGGAGAGCTGCACGGCAGGCTCAGCGCACGCAGGACGCGCGGCACGCAGGTTGACGTATTCATAGTCGCGGTCAGCGGTGATGATGTAGCGAGTGGTGAAGCGGTCGCCGACTTTCGGCGTGGAAGTGACCACCTCGTGACGCACACCCAGCCCCGTGGAAGAGCTGCCGGCATCGGTCATCGGCGTGAGGAAGGTGGCAAAGACCGCGCCCCATGCCTCGCTGTCGGTGCGGCGTTGCACGGTGATGCTCTCTGGGGCTTCGCCGTCGGCGAACTGCTGCTTGATGTAGCCTAAGCCGGCCACGGACTTGTCTGCCGTCTGACGGCTGACCTCTACCTGCCGGCTGGCATAGTTGAGCCGGAGGTCGTCGGGCTCTGTGGCATTCAGCTCGGCGCTGTTGCCTAGAAACAGGGCATAGATGGCATCTACCGTGCAGATGTTGGATTCCCACATCTGTGTACGCTTCTGCTGCAAGAGCCAGCGGCGCAGGCCTCGGAGCAGCTGTTGGTTGTCGGGCTGCATCACGTGCACGGCTTCCATGGCGGCCACATGGTGGATGATCTTGTGGCTCGTGGGGCTGAAGCTGCCGCCCGCATAGTCGAAGAAGGTGCCATGGTCGGAGGTTGACGTGGTGTGTTCGAGGAGCGACTCATAGTACTGGCGGGCGTCTTTCAGGCGGCCATCCCCCTTCATCACCACGGCGGCAATGGCGCGCTCCCAGTTGTTCATACCTGCGACGCTGCCTTTCATGTGGTCGAGCAGGTATTTCACATCAGCGCGTTGGGACGCGTTGAGCTTCACGCCCGCGTGTTGCGTGGTATATACGTATTCGAGATACATCATGGAGGCGGTGCTGACGGTGTGGCCTTCCTCCTCGTCCTTCTTCATCTCCTGGACATACTTGGCAGTCTTTTGAGCGATGAAACCGATGTTTTCCGTCAACAGGTGGTTGACAATGCGCTTCACGTCGGAGGGAAGGGTCTCGAAGTCGTTCGTCATCTCCCGCAGGCGCGACAACTCGGTAGCGATGACGCGCGTCATGATCTCGCTGCAGGGCATACCCGGGAACCAAGAGAATCCGCCATCGGGGTGGAGGCGCTGCTCCATGCGCTCGGCAATGGAGGACAGCACATTCTCCTGACGACTGATGTTAAAGAGCTGGATGAGACGCTGCTTGCGGTCGGCTTCGTTTTCAGCCTCGCGTAACCAAGGTGTCTCGTCGAGGATGATCTGCTTAAGTTCCTCGTCCTCAGCCAGCTTGCTGGCCAATGATGGCTGTCCCTGTGCCTGCTCGCGCTGCCAGATTTCCACCAACGTCTTCAGGCGCGAGGTGTTGTTGGCGATATAGGTAGAGAGCGCCTGAGCCTGGAAGGAGGTGCAGAGCGAGAGGATGTCGTCGTGCTGTGGCTCGATGAGCGAGGGCAGGGCCTGCAGGGCATACCAGATGGGGTGAGCGGTGTATTCCACCGTCAGACGGCGGTTGGTAGCCGTGGGACTGTTGTGGTTGAAGAGCGAGGTGAGGTCAGTGGTGAAGGTGCCGAGGCTGTCGGCGCGGATCTCCACGCTCTCGGTGAGATAGGTCTTGCTGGGCAGTATCGGGAGGTAGTGCTGTTCGCCGTCGCTGAAGGTCTTGCTGTCGGCGGTCAGGCGCACGGCCACAATCGGTTCATTGCCCGTGGGGGTATAGTCGAAAGTGAGCAGGCTCTCGCCGTTGGCCGCCACAGTGAATGGCAGACGTTTGCTGACGAGGATGCGCTCGGTTTCGGGATCGAAGATTTCCAACAGCGCATTACCGCTAATGGGGGCATCGGTGAGGTTCTGAATGGTAGCACGTACGCTGGCGTGGTCCTCGGCTCTCAGGAAGCGGGGCAGGAACAGACGGGCCATCATCTCTTTGCGGGCCACAGCCTCAGCCTGGAACGTGGTGCTCATGAGATCCTTGGTGTGGGCAAGTCCGAGCAGACGCCAGGTGGTGAGGCTCTCGGGCAGGGTGAACTTGATGCTCACTTCGCCCTTAGCATTGGTCTGGAGGCGCGGCAGGAAGGCGGCCGTCTCATTGAAATTGGTGCGCAGCGCCTGGGGAGCAGCGGAAGCGGTAGGGGCTTGCGCGCCATCGGCGACAGTCTCTTCTTCCATTTCGGCCGAATCCACCGGCCCATTAGACTTCGCCAACATCACCTGAGGCATAGCTCGAGGAGCTCGCGTGGGTTCAGCTCTCTCTCCCATCAGCTCAGGTATTGCGCCATCGAAGTGCCGACGTCGGTAGCCGAAGCCCAGACCGTCGTAGCGGTCGGCATCGAACTCGTCGAAGAGCATCTCTCCGACATCATACGACTTCATGTTGAAGGAGAGATAGCTGGATGTGCCGTAATTAGTGAAGTAGTTGAGGTTGGTCCAAGGCAGATCGGTGATGTTGTAGGCACGGCGGATGAACAGGTTCCACGCGTGGGGAGCGAGGGCGTCGAGGGACGCGTCGTAGAGAGTCACCATAGCCTGCGCTGATGCGGGCTTGCCGTCGGGTGTCCGCAGAAGCAGCGTCCAGGTCTCGGTGTCACCAGGATGCAGGCGGTCGCGGAAGGTCTTCCACTCCCACTTCAGGGTGCGGTCGGGGGCCACGAGCCTCAACGTCTGATTGCCCTTATACACACGACCGCCCTTCACGAAGACGTAGTTGAAGGAAGCTCCATCGCCAAAGCGCTCCTCGTAGGGTATTTCGATGATGCGGAGTTCATCGGACAGGGATATGAGACGTTCCTCGATGACCTCCTCCCCAGACACGATGGTGTAGTAGAAGGCAATATCGGTGAGGCTGCTGCCCACTTGGATGCGCCCCGGTTTGCCAGGACCGAAGGTCTCGTCGGGACAGTACATCCAGTCGGACGTCACCTTGGGCAGTTTGGTATCGTCCATTCCGAAGATGAGGAAGTATGCCTGGGTGCTGTCGCGGTACTCGCCCGAGGTAGCTTCTACATATAATTCATATTGTCCGGCTTCGAGGGTGCGCAGCGCCTCGATGTCGAAGTCGATGTGCTTGTCCTTGGAGGTGATGACACCGCTACTGACAGCCTCGTCGCTGACGCGCTTCTTCTCGCTGGCCGGATAGATGCTCCACGTGACGGTACCGTCAGTGTTCTGCCCCGTGGAAGAGAGCAGTTCGATGCCGATGGGTTGCAGGTGCTCGCGCTCCTGCTGTTCGGGAGCTTCAAGGATGATGCGCAAGGGCCTCCGGCTGATCGGAACACTCATGTGACCCTCGTGCGTCTCGCCTGCTACGCTGAGGACATCCACGTTCAGTTCCATGCGGAGGCCACCCCAAAGGGCTTCATCTGAGAGCGACTTCAGAGGAACACGGATGCTAAATGAACCGTTTTCATCGGTAGAAACGGTATCAATAGGCATAGGCTCAGAATCGCGATCGCTGTGCCTCCACCACCAATAGGGATAGGTAAACTGGAACGTTCCCGTGACTCGTCCTTCACGGACGGGAACACCATTGTAACCCATCGCCTTACCGGTGAGGGTAATACTATCGGCAGGCCACTGCATGTCGGGCGCCGGATCCATCTTCACCTCGAAGGTGGGACGCTTGTACTCCTCGACACTGAAGGTCAGCGTGTTGTAATAATTACGCCCCTTGACGCTAACTTCGGATGAAACGCGATAGTCTCCTGGGAGCCCGCCCTGCGGGAGCTGGAAGTCGGCATTGAATTTTCCGTATTCATCAGCTTTCACGGTCTGGACGGAGACCTCCTTGCCGTTGGCATCGCGGAGGGTGAGTGTTACGGAGACGCCTTCCAGAACCGTGGCATCCCAATGCTCCTGCCAGAAAAGAATGCCGCCAACGTGAACATCCTGTCCGGGGCGATAGATGGCGCGGTCGCTATACAGCCGCACCGACAGGAATGGCTGGTCCTGACGAGCAGCTCCTGAACGAACAAAATAGACGTCGTCGGCATCGAGATAGACATCGTTGCCATAGGTGACCTTGCGGGAGATCTTGGAGATATGGCTGATTCCCACTACCTCGTTGTCCAGCGGCGCACGACCTTCGCGGTCGCTCACGACAGTGGCGATGGTCCTCTTCTCGTTTTTGACAAAATCGTAGTACTCCACCACTGCGCCCTCAATCGGCTGACCGCTCTCGGCATCAACGACAACGGTACGCTGCTGCCCGAGTCCGTTCTGATAGAGCGGCTGCAGGCGCGTGCAGATGAAGGTGGAATATTCCTGAGCAGTGCCATTCAGCAGTTCCGCTTCCGAGGCCTCGCCCGTGATGATGAGAGCATAAGTGCCGGGCTCGGGTGCCGTCCAAGGCACAGTGTCGCGGCGCTCATCCCACGGATTAGCGACTGACAGGTCCTTGGTGAACGACTGCACACAGGTGCCTGTCTGACGAATCTCCTTCAGGTTCTTATCGTGGCCGCCATAGAGATGGGTCTTGTGGAAGGTTGGAGGCATCTGGAAAATCTCGAAGGTCAAGCGCTTAGCGTTGGAGGATTTAACCGTCCATGGGTACTCCTTTCCAGGATAATAGATAGAACAGCCCTGCCACGAGATAGAGGGCTTCAGGTAGCGGTTGAGACGGTTGCGAACCTCACCGATGCGAGCATACTTGGGATAGCGGCTGATGCACTCCCGCGCCAAGGCGATACATTCTTGCTTGCTGGGCTCACGGATGAAAAGATCGAGATAAGCCTCCACACATAATGGCAAGTCGGCATTTTCCTGAATGAGCTGACGAAGCAGGATATTATTGCTTCTCCGCTGTTGCAGCTTGATCCAATCCAAGGATATCAGCAGGGCGGCTTCGCGGTTCCCAAGACGCTTGTATTCGGCTACGATATCCTGTGCCAGACTGGCAAGCGTCTTCTGTGTACCCTTCCAGATATTTTCATCCTGGTTCTTGGCACGGTACCAGAGAATATGCAGGAGATCATGCTTGAAGTAGGCCGAGTGCTCGTTCTGCTTGATGAACGGCAGCCAGTCCCTGCTGCGCGCTTTGGCCAGCATAGGCAGGTCCTCCATAGAGAGACGCCAGTTGGCGAAGGCAGCACTGTCGTATTGTTCTCTCGTCCATTCTTTCATGTTGTCAGATGTCAGCTGTAAGCCGCTGGCCTGCGAGCGTCCCTTGTTCATCTGATAGATTTCTGCCAAGAGCGAGGCATAGACAGCACGCGCCTCGGGACGAGTCTCAGCGGCACGCAGAGCTTCCAGCTCCTGAATGTCGGTAAAGAAACTGTCGGGGGACCACTCCTGATGGAGGGCTGCCATCTTCAGGCGGGCACTGAGAGCCTGCCCGATATGGCGGTCGCGGGAAGCCTTCTTAAGAATCTTCTCAGCAGTGTCGTAGGCCGACTTCGGCTTACCATTTTCCTCGCACTCTTCCACTTGTTTCCACAACTTATCGTAGCTCTGGGCAAAGAGCAAGAAGGGCAGAAAACTGGCAGCAACAGAAAGAATCAACGATTTCATAAACAGCAGTTTTAAGTTTTTTATTTCTCGGGAATCTCAGCCAACAGAGTCTTCAGGAACTCCCAGAAGCGGCCAACGCTTGGGATGTTGCAACGCTCGTTGGGGGTGTGAGGTGAGCGGAGCGTAGGTCCGAAGGAGATGAGGTCCATTTTCGGATATACCTGACCAATCATGCTGCACTCCAGTCCTGCATGAACGACTTCCACCTTGGCAGGCTTCTGGTACATTCGCTCGTAGAGAGCGGCCATCTGAGCGGCAATAGGTGAGTCGAAGTTGGGCTGCCAAGCACCGTACTGTCCGCTGTATTCCACCTTCATGCCAGCCATGCCAAAGACGCTCTCGAACATCTCCTGCTCGTACTCCAGCTGGCTGTCGCACGAGGAACGGGCCAGGATGAGGATTTCTGCCTTGCCTTCGCCGATGCCGATGATAGCCAGATTGGAACTGGTTTCCACGACATGCGGAATGCTGGGAATGTTGCGCAACACACCATCGTGGCACGCAAGAATGGCGCTGATGATGTTGTCCGACACCTCCTGAGGTACTTGCTTGGCTGGAAGAGCGATGCGCTCAATGGTGATTTCTATGCCCTCTTCCACACCTCGGTATTCGTCGCGGAACATCTGTTGGCAATAGGCGGCAAGATCTTGTAAATCCTCTTCGTTGCCTGAGGGAACGGCCAGTACGACCTCGGCGGTGCGAGGAATAGCATTGCGCATATTTCCGCCGTTCCAACTGGCCAGACAAGCATCATCGTCCACAATTGCCTGACGAACGAAGCGGGCCATCAGTTTATTGGCATTGGCACGGCCTTGGTTAATCTCAAGGCCGCTGTGACCACCCTTCAGGCCGCTGATGGTCACACGAAGAGCTACGTCGTCCTTGTCGGTATCCACTTCCTTGTAACCAAGAGAGGCTGTCACATTGATGCCGCCGGCAGAACCGATACAGAACTCGCCTTCGCTCTCGTGGTCGATATTCAACAGGATTTCGCCCTTCAAGGTATCTGCTGCCAAATGGTTCACGCCCCACATACAGGTCTCTTCATCTGAGGTGATGAGTGCTTCAAGCGGACCATGCTGGAGGCTGTTATCTTCAAAGACTGCCATGATGCAGGCCACACCGATACCATCATCGGATCCCAGTGTCGTGCCCTTTGCTTTCAGCCATTCGCCGTCAATCCAGGTCTCAATAGGATCTGTCTCGAAGTTATGTGTACTTTCATCGGTTTTCTGCGGCACCATGTCCATGTGAGCCTGCATCGTGCAAAGCTTGCGGTTTTCAAAGCCTGGCGTGGCAGGCTTACGCATGACGATATTGTCGCCTCCGTCCTTGTAGGCCTCGATGCCACGTTCCTTGGCCCAGTCAAGCAGGAACTGCTGAATCTTCTCGAGATGTCCGCTCGGACGAGGAACCTGTGTCAGTTTGTAGAAATTGCCGAATACGGCCTTGGGTTGAAGATCTTGGATTGTCATAGTTTGTTATAGTTTAAAAGTTTATGAGTTTTCGTTACTGTCAGGGCAACCACAGCATAGAGGCCAAGGACTGCCACCAACAATGTTTGTACAGAGTGAACAATCAGAGCAAAAAGCGCACCATCATCACCTGGAACGCCATAGAGCATGAGGACGGTCTTCACAGCGAAATGCCAGGGACCGGCTCCATTGGGGGTCGGAACCAAAACCGCAAACGACCCGACCACAAAGGCCACCATGGCGACATCGATGCCGAGACCCGAAGTGCTGCTCAAGCAAAAGAATGTGAGATAAAAATGCAGGAAATAGCACACCCAGATGGCAAGGCTATAGAAAAGGAATAGCCACGTACCGTCAAGATGGCAGATGGAGAGCAGCCCCTCCTTCAGTTCTTTCATGACGGAGCGGGTGCGCGTCATCAGTTCGTAGTGACGCAGCAGATACAAGCCTGTGACGACGATGAGGAGGCCGCTCACCATGGTGACTATCCAGCCCGTCAGCGTAAATTGTCCCAGAAAGCCCCCCAATCCGATGCCTGTCTGCTGAAAGAAGTCGATAAAGATTGGTATCTGCATCAGAAAGACGATGAAAGATAGCAAGGCTATCATCACCACATCCACGATACGCTCTGTGACAACCGTTCCCACGCCTTGGCTGAAGCTGATGCCGTCATAGCGTTTCAGGACACTGCAACGCAGCACCTCGCCGATGCGGGGGACGACAAGCGAGCTGGCATAGCTAAGGAACACGGCGTTCACACAAGTTCCCAACCTCGGTTGCCCCCCCAAAGGGCGAAGGACCTGTCGCCAGCGCAGCGCACGAAACACTTGTGCCAAGATGCCGAAGGGGAACGAGAGCCACATCCAACGCCAATCCATCTCGCTGGTGAGTGAGTGTTCAAACGCCATCCAATCGAACCCTCGATACATCCACCACAATATAGCCCCCCCAAGCAGGAGTGGCAGTAGAATTTTCAGTATGTAAGGCCAACTTTTCAGATGAATAATCCTCCGTTTTGATGTTTTTACGTATCTTTGCAGCGCAAAGTTATAAAAAAGTATTCGCCTATGCGCACTGTAAAGCCAAAAAAGTTTCTCGGTCAACATTTCTTAACGGATTTAGATGTTGCACAACGCATAGCCGACACTGTGGATGCTTGTCCCGAGCTCCCCGTGCTGGAAGTGGGGCCTGGGATGGGTGTCATGACGCAGTTCCTGCGCGCCAAGCCCCGGCCGCTCAAGGTTGTAGAGCTTGATTTTGAATCCGTTGAATACCTGCGGCGCACATGGCCCGACATGGAAGAAAACATCATCGAGGACGACTTCCTGAAGATGCACCTCGAGCGCACGTTCGACGGGAAACCATTTATCCTGACAGGCAACTATCCGTACAATATCTCCAGCCAGATTTTCTTCAAAATGCTGGGAAACAAGAATCTGATTCCCTGCTGCACAGGAATGATTCAGAAAGAGGTTGCCGACCGCATCTGCGCACAGCCCGGCTCTAAAGCTTACGGCATTCTCTCCGTGCTCATCCAGGCGTGGTACACTCCCGAATATCTGTTCACCGTTGAACCTCACGTGTTCAACCCGCCGCCAAAAGTACGCTCGGCCGTCATCCGCATGACTCGTAATACAACGCAACACCTTGGGTGCGACGAAGATCTCTTCAAAAGGGTGGTGAAAAGCACCTTCAACCAACGGCGTAAGACTCTCCGCAACAACCTACGGCCACTGCTCACGGAGCTCTACCCTACCGCCGACCACACTACCTTCCTGTCCGACCCGCTTTTCAACCTGCGGCCGGAACAACTCTCCGTTCAACAATTCGTGAGCCTCACCCGCCGTGTGGCATCACTCGCCTAACGGTTATCTTTTCTGCTGGAAGAAATTGCGCATGAGTTCTGCACACTCCTCTTGAAAAACACCCATTTCAACGGATGTTTTAGGATGAAGAGCCTCAGGCGCAAAACGACGATAACCTCTCTTTTCATCAGGAGCGCCAAAAACCAGCCGGCCAAGTTGTGCCCATGCGATGGCACCGGCACACATCACGCATGGTTCCACTGTCACATAGAGAGTACAGTCGGTGAGGTACTTGCCTCCCAGCGCAGTTGCTGCGGCAGTGATGGCCTGCATCTCCGCATGTGCCGTGACATCTGTGAGGCGCTCTGTCAGGTTGTGAGCCCTGGCGATAATCTGACCTCCCGACACGACAACTGCCCCGATAGGAATCTCCCCCATGACTGCTGCATGACGCGCTTCCACAAGAGCCTGACGCATAAAAAAGTTATCATCCATTTTCGTCTGTTTTTGCGCTGCAAAGATAGCGACAGAGAGCCGTTAGAGCAAGAAAAGACACCATTAATGCACAAAAATCTAAAAAAGGGCGGCTTATTTGGGCAAAAATACCTACCTTTGCAGAATAAATATTGTATATTTAAGGACAAATGGGTAAAGTAATTGCATTGGCAAATCAGAAAGGTGGCGTCGGCAAGACAACCACATCCATGAATCTGGCAGCCTCTTTGGCGACGCTTGAGAAACGAGTGTTGCTCATAGATGCAGATCCTCAAGCCAACGCTTCCAGCGGCTTGGGCGTTGACATCAAGCAGGTGGATTGTAGCATCTATGATTGTCTGGTCAGTCAAGTGGACGTGCATGAGGCCATCCTCGAAACCGATATTCCTCATCTCGACATCATTCCAAGTCATATAGACCTTGTGGGCGCAGAAATAGAAATGTTGAATATGCCTCAACGTGAAAAGGCAATGACCAACATCCTGCGCCCCCTGCTCTCGGAATATGACTACATCCTCATCGACTGCTCACCCTCGCTGGGCTTAATTACCGTTAACGCACTCACGGCAGCTGACTCTGTCATCATCCCCGTCCAGTGCGAGTATTTTGCGCTTGAGGGAATCTCCAAACTACTGAACACCATCAAGATCATCAAGCAGAAGCTCAACCCGAAGCTCTCGATTGAAGGTTTTCTGCTCACCATGTTCGACTCGCGTCTGCGCCTGTCCAACCAAGTCAAGGACGATGTCCGCCGGCACTTCCAGGAACTGGTATTCAATACGGTCATCTACCGCAACGTTAAATTGGCTGAAGCACCCGGACACGGCGTGCCTGCCATCCTCTACGACGCTGACAGCCCAGGTGCACGCAACCATCTGGAATTGGCAAAAGAAATCATAGAAAAAGACAAAGCCTGACCATATCCATTCAGCTTTTTACACACTTTATCGATTACTATGGCTCCACATAAGAAATTCCCAGCATTAGGAAGAGGTCTGGACGCTCTGATTCAGACAGAGGACGTGCACACCGAAGGCTCCTCCAGCATGAGCGAAATCGACCTGTCCCTCATTCATCCCAACCCCAATCAACCACGTCATGAGTTCGACCCTGACGCGTTGCAGGAACTTGCCGACAGCATTAAGGAGATAGGCATCATCCAACCTATCACGATTCGTCAGCAGGACGACGGCACCTACGAAATTATTGCTGGAGAGCGCCGCTGGCGTGCCTCTCAGGCGGCAGGACTAAAGACCATTCCGGCCTATGTCCTCACAGCCGATGATGAGAACGTGATGGAGATGGCGCTCATCGAGAACATCCAGCGTCAGGACCTGAATGCGTTGGAGATTGCCTTGGCCTATCAGCACCTGTTGGAACAATACAATCTGACACAAGACCGCCTCTCGGAACGTGTGGGAAAGAAGCGTGCCACAGTCACTAATTATCTGCGATTGCTGAAGTTGCCTGCCTCCATTCAGATGGCGCTGCAGAACCGCGAAATAGACATGGGTCATGCACGTGCTCTTCTCACGCTTGACAATCCCAGTTTGCAGCTGAAAGTGTTCGCAGAGATTCAACGCGACCATTTAAGCGTGCGCAAAGTGGAAGAATTGGTGAAGCGGCTTGCCGAAGGTGAGACCGTCAACATCAGCGGCCAGAAACTGCGTCCTCGCAAGGCACAGCTGAGCCGTGAGTACTCCCAGCTGCGCGACAGTCTCTCGGAATGTTTCAAGACAAAAGTCCAGTTCACCTGCTCCGAGAAAGGCAAGGGCAAAATCACCATACCCTTTGCCAATGAAGAGGAGATGGAACGCATCGTGGCTCTTTTAGACAAGCTAAAACATTGAACAACGCACACAGCACATATCACCGATGGTTGCTGGCGCTCATTGCGCTGGTGTGCTGCTCTGTGTTAAGGGCTCAAGATGTTGTCAAGGACAACGATGAGTTCCGGCTCTCTCCCGATAGCGTCCTGCTACAGCGCGACACAACGATTATCACACTCGGGGAAGACGCTGTGCTCGAGGCCGACACAGTGGCTGTCGTTGACTCGGCTGCGCTCCTCCGCCTCTCTGAAAGAATTATTCAGGACGTGCGCAAGACCACAAGCCCCGACTTCAAGCCCGATCCAATCCGTGCGCTGTGGCTCTCACTGATTTTTCCTGGTGCCGGACAGATATACAATCGGAAGTACTGGAAGTTGCCCATCGTCTATGGCGGATTTCTCGGATGTGCCTACGCACTGACATGGAACAACCAGATGCTCAGGGATTACTCTCAGGCTTATCTCGACATTATGGACAGCGACCCCAATACGAAAAGCTACGAGAAGATGCTCCCCATAGGATATGACATTTCCGGACGCGAGGAACAATTCAAGGAAATATTCAAGAACAAGAAGAACTACTTCCGCAAGTATCGCGACATGAGCATCTTTGCGTTCTTTGCCGTCTATGCCATAGCAGCCATCGATGCCTATGTGGATGCGGAGCTATCCAGCTTCGACATCAGCGAAGATCTGACGCTACGGGTCACACCGGCTGTGATTTCGACTCGCAGCTCCGCCCCCTCACACCAACAGATGTCCGTGCAGCCCGAACAGGGCCTCGGCGTGGCTCTCCACCTGAGTTTCTGAGTGCAAAAAGCAGAGTGAGTAAACTTTCATGAATGTGTCATTAAAAATAATATAAGGAGTATGGACAAGGATTTGGAGAATAAAGTCGTTTCCGACGATGAGATGGTGAATGCGGCCTATCAGCATTTAATTGACACTTATTTGGCCTCTCCCCACCGCAAGAAGGTTGACATCATCCAGACAGCCTTTAATTTTGCCAAGCAGGCTCATAAAGGTGTACGCCGCCTTTCGGGAGAACCGTATATCATGCATCCCTTGGCCGTGGCACAAATTGCCTGCGGCGAAATCGGACTTGGTTCGACAAGCATCTGCGCTGCCCTGCTGCACGATGTTGTTGAAGATACAGATTATACGGTCGAAGACATCTCTAATATCTTCGGCCCCAAAGTGGCACAGATTGTTGACGGGTTGACGAAAATCTCCGGTGGCATCTTTGGCGACAAGGCATCGGCACAAGCCGAGTCGTTCCGCAAGCTACTGCTCACCATGAGCGACGACATACGCGTCATTCTCATCAAAATCAGCGACCGTCTGCACAATATGAGGACGTTAGGGTCGCAGCCAACCCACAAGCAGTACAAGATTGCGGGCGAGACTCTCTACATCTATGCTCCGCTGGCACACCGGCTGGGATTGAACGTCATCAAAGAAGAGCTCGAAGACCTAAGTTTCCAATACGAACAACCTGAGGCACACGACCAGATTAGCGCACAGTTGGCAGCCATCCGTCCCGATTTGGAGAAAACGTTCGACAATTTCATCCGCCCAATTCGTGAGAAGCTTGACACGATGGGCTTCAACTACGAAATAAAATCCCGCATCAAGCGTCCGTTCAGCGTGTGGATGAAGATGCAGAACAAGCATGTAGCCTTCGACGAGATCTACGATCTACTGGCTGTGAGAATCATCTTCGAACCTCGCCAAGCCGACTCCGAGGTGATTGACTGTTTCCAGATCTATGCAGCCTGCACGGCTTCCCATAAAGCACACCCCGAGCGTTTCCGCGACTGGCTCTCAACCCCCAAGTCCAATGGTTACCAAGCGCTGCATACGACGCTGATGAACGAGGAGAACGGCCGATGGGTAGAAGTGCAAATCCGTTCGCAGCGCATGGATGACATGGCCGAACGCGGGTTTGCCGCCCACTGGAAATACAAGGAAGGCGAGAAGGACACATCCGCCAGCGAACGCGAGCTGGAGAAATGGCTGGCCACCATTAAAGAATTGTTGGACGACCCACAGCCGTCGGCCATGGATTTTCTCTCCACCATCAAGTTGAACCTCTATTCTCAGGAGATACTGGTCATCACGCCGAAAGGCGAATTCCGCACCATGCCCTCAGGCTGTACTGCACTTGACTTCGCCTTCTCCATCCACACCTTCCTGGGAACTCATTGTATCGGTGCCAAGGTAAACCACCAGCTGGTTCCCATCAAGCATGTGCTCAACAGTGGCGACCAGGTGGAAATTCTCACCTCGAACACAGCCCACGTGCAACCCGAATGGCTGGAATTTGTAACGACCGCCAAGGCGCGCAACAAGATTGAAGCCATCATCCGCCGCCAGCAACGCGAACAGCAGAAACAAGGCGAGGAAGTGTTGGAAGACTGGTGCAAAGCTCATGACGTGGAACAGACAAGTGTGTTGATTGATCACTTATGTCAGATCCATAGTCAGAACACACGCGAGGACCTCATGACGGCTCTGGGAACAGGACAGCTCACGCTCGACGACGACGACCTCGACGATTTGCAACGGATAGCCTCAGGCGAGCCGCTGCGCAAGGGTAACGGCTGGAAACGCTTCGTGCCGTTCTTGAAATCAAAGTCACAGCCCTCAAAAAACACGACTGGCACCGCCACAGACCTCGTTATCGACCGCAAGAAGCCCGTCATACTGAACGAGGAGAACCTCTCACGATTCACCATGTGCCCCCACTGCCATCCCATACCTGGAGACAAGGTGCTTGGCTACATCGACAACCAGAACCGCGTAATCATCCACAAGCGCAAGTGTGCCATTGCTGACAAACTCAAGAGCGTTGACGGCAATCACATTCTGGCAGCCAACTGGGATACGCACAAACTACTGGATTTCTCCGCAACGATCCACATTGAGGGCATTGACCGCGTAGGCATACTGCGAAGCCTCACAGACGTCATCACTCAGCAGTTCAACGTCAATGTTCACCGGCTGACCATCGATACGGAAGACGGCATCTTCCAAGGAGACATTGAACTCAGCGTCCACGACACAGAGGATGTGGAAATCATTGTCAAAAACATTAAGAAAATTGACGGAATCGAGGAAGTGACGCGCATCTCCTGACGCACATTAGTCACCTCTGCCTCCCCCTTTAGACAAGGCTGTCAAGCTCTTTCTTGATAGCCATCAGTTGTTCACGCACATTCTGCATCCGGGCCAACAAATCGTTGCTGTTGCGTGCGCCGGCACGGTTGCGCTGAATGAGCTCACGCGCAGCGGCCAGTTTCATGTTGCGCCCCTTGACCAAATCATTTACTAAGCGAATTTCTTCGATATCATCCTTCGTGTACATTCGTACATTATTTCCGCTCTTCTTGGGCTTAATGGTGGGGAATTCCTTTTCCCAGTAGCGCAGAAGAGAAGCAGGCAAGTTGAACATCTCGCTCACCTCGGCGATAGAATAATACTGCTTCAAGTCCTTGTTCGTATTGAGAGCCATAATAAATAAATGACTTTGGGTTTCTGCGTGCAAAGGTACGATTAAGAGATTGAACGACCAAATTTATTTGTCTTTTTTCCCTTTTCTGTGCCGAGAATCATTCTCGTTATTTCTTCTCCTCATCACCTTTGTTTTCTTTCTTGCCATCTTTCAATGTCTATGGATGAATCCACTTGGCAGAAGACCTGCGTCTTCAAGCGATAAGACCTGTGTCTTCAAGCAATAAGACCTGCATCTTCAAGCAATAAGACCTGCATCTTCAGCCATAAAGACATAAGGTTGCAAAAATACTACCTTGTCGTAGCAGTTTTCGTGTACTACCTTGTAGCTGCGCATGATATTGAAAGCAAAATCTTCCGGTTAGCCAAAAAAAGCACAGTAGAATGATGGTTTTTCCTTTGGAAAAGCGTACCTTTGCGCCCGATTTGAAAAATGCTAATCGCTAAACGCATTTAATATATATGATTCGCACAGCTAATGAAATCAGGGAGAGCTTCAAGCAGTTCTTCGCTCAGAAGGGGCATGCCATTGTTCCCTCAGCTCCCATGGTCGTCAAGGACGACCCCACACTCATGTTCACTAACGCTGGCATGAACCAGTGGAAGGATATCATTCTCGGCACCAAAGACCCCGAGCCACGCCGACGTGCCGACTCTCAGAAATGCCTCCGCGTGAGCGGCAAGCACAACGACCTGGAGGAGGTTGGGCACGACACCTACCACCACACCATGTTCGAGATGCTTGGCAACTGGAGCTTCGGTGACTATTTCAAGGAGGGGGCTATAGACATGGCATGGGAATATCTGGTCGATGTCATCGGCCTCGACCCCAAGGACCTTTACGTGACCGTATTCGAAGGCTCCCCCGAAGAAGGCATTGCCCGCGACGACGAGGCGGCCTCCTATTGGGCAAAGCACGTGCCCGCCGACCATATCATCAACGGCAACAAGCACGACAACTTCTGGGAGATGGGCGACACAGGCCCTTGTGGACCTTGCTCCGAGATTCACCTCGACAGCCGCACCCCCGAGGAGAAAGCCAAAGTGCCTGGACGCGAATTGGTGAACAAAGACGACCCTCAGGTAATCGAAATCTGGAACATCGTGTTCATGCAGTTTGAGCGCAAGGCTGACGGCAAACTCGTGCCTCTGGGCATGAATGTCATCGACACGGGCATGGGCTTCGAGCGCCTCGTGCGCGCGCTGCAAGGCAAGCACTCCAACTATGACACCGATGTCTTCCAGCCCATCATTAAAAAGATTGAACAGCTCACAGGACTGCAGTATGGAGTTCAGGAACCTGTTGACGTAGCCATGCGCGTCATCGCCGACCACATCCGCGCAGTAGCCTTCTCCATTGCCGACGGCCAACTGCCAAGCAATGCCAAAGCAGGGTATGTCATCCGCCGCATCCTGCGCCGTGCCGTGCGCTATGCCTATACATTCCTCGGACAGAAACGCGCCTTCATCCACCTGCTCCTGCCGACGCTCATCGCTGAGATGGGCGAGGCATACCCCGAACTGGTGGCACAGCAGGAACTGATTACGAAGGTGATGAAGGAGGAGGAAGAAAGTTTCCTGCGCACCCTGGAGACTGGCATCAAACTGCTCGACAAAGTGATGGCCGACACCAAAGCTGCGGGCAAGACCGAGATTGGCGGCACCGATGCCTTCACGCTCTTCGACACCTACGGATTCCCTCTCGACCTCACCGAACTCATCTGCCGTGAGAACAGCCTCACCGTGGATGAAGCAGGCTTCAATGCCGAGATGCAGAAGCAGAAGGAACGTGCCCGCAACGCAGCAGCCGTGGAGACCGACGATTGGATCATCCTCGACGCAGGCGAGAGCGAGTTTGTAGGCTGGGACTACACCGAATACGAGTGCCATATCCTGCGCTATCGCAAGGTCGTGCAGAAGAAGCAGACCTACTATCAGATTGTTCTCAACCGCACTCCCTTCTACGCCGAGATGGGCGGTCAGGTGGGTGACCAGGGCGTCATCGTCAGCGAGTTTGAGACCATCGACATCATTGACACGAAGAGCGAGAACGGACTCACCGTCCACATTGCCAAGCGCCTGCCCGAACACCCCGAAGCCAACTTCATGGCTTGCGTGGATACCGACAAACGTCATGCCAGCGAGGCCAATCACAGCGCCACGCACCTACTGGATCAAGCCCTGCGCGAGGTGCTCGGCACTCATGTGGAGCAGAAGGGCTCACTTGTCTCACCCGAAGGCCTGCGCTTCGACTTCAGCCACTTCCAAAAGGTGACAGCCGAGGAGCTTCGCCAGGTGGAGCGCATCGTCAACCAGCGCATCCGCGAGAACATCCCCTTGCAGGACCACCGCAATGTGCCCATCGACCAGGCCAAGGAACTTGGCGCCATAGCCCTCTTCGGCGAGAAGTATGGCGACCGCGTGCGCGTCGTGCAGTTTGGACAAAGCGTGGAATTCTGTGGCGGCTGCCATGTGAAAGCTACGGGCCAGATTGGAATGTTCAAGATTGTGGGCGAGAGCAGTGTAGCAGCCGGCATCCGCCGCATAGAAGCCATCACCGGCGCCAAGGTGGAAGAGGCCCTCTACCAACTGCAGGACGGCATGGAAGCCCTGCGCCAGCTGTTCAACGGCATCCCCGACGTAAAGAGCGCCATCGAACGCCTTATCAACGAGAACGCCGGCATGAAGAAGCAAGCCGAAGAGTTCATCCACGAGAAGGCACAGGCCTACAAAGCTCAATTGCTGAACACGGCTGTGGAACGCAATGGCATGCGCATCATCAGCGGCAAGACCATCCTGCCAGCCGAAGGCGTGAAGGATATCGCCTTCCAGCTGCGCGCCGAAGTGGAGAATGCCCTTGTCTGCATAGGTTCCGTCAACGATGGAAAACCGCTCCTCACCTGCGCCGCCAGCGACATGCTTGTCAAGGAGCAAGGCGTGAACGTGGGTCAGGCCATCCGCGAGGCTGCCAAACTCATGCAAGGCGGTGGAGGCGGTCAGCCCCATTTCGCCACTGCCGGCGGCAAGAACCCCGACGGCCTCAGCGCTGCCATCGACAAGTTCATCGAACTGGTCAGCGCTTGAGCTGATTTCGTTCGCTGCAATAACAATCAGTGGCTGTGTCATTCATGTGACACAGCCACTGATTGTTAATGCTCTTGACTGATTACTCGTATTGTCCGTTGGTAATCTGCGCGATGGTCAAAGGCTGATAAACCATATCGTAACCATTGTCACGCTCATTCTCCTCATAGAAGAAACCGATGCGACCATCGGCCTGAAGCGTCATCGTAGAATAGGCTGAGGTGGTATGAGACACCTGAAGCCCACGAGTCCAGTTATGTGCAAAAGCCTTTGGAGAATAAACTCCATTGGGGATGATTTCCTTGTACCAAATGCCAACATCGCAACGTTTCTCGCCGAAAGGCAGGGACTGGAGCATCAGCTTCACAGGGCGCTTGGTGGCTGCTTCCACAGCATCCACCAGCATAATCTCGCCGTTGCAGGAGTTGGCTCCCACCTTAATGCCTCCTGGCACATCGTGGCTTGCCACACACTCTCCCCAACTGCCTGCTTCCGTATTGCTACGAATATCGTTGAAATGGAATACATTGAAGAAACGGCCATACCACTTTCGCGACGAGAGAACGACATCGCCGTTGGGCAACTCCTCGGCCTTGGGTTCGTCGCCTTCTAAGCAGGGACTGTCAAAACCGTCGAGCGTGCTTCCGCCCAGCACAGCCCATGTCAGCCCGAAATCGTCACTGTAGATAACATAGTTGCAAGCCACGTCCTTCTCACCCATCTGCGTGCGCGTCAGCACAGAGCAGTAGAGGCGGTAGAACTTTCCCTTCTTGACCACACGGCTCTGCATGATACGTCCAGAACCGATGAACATCGTGCGCGTGTTGGGTAGCATCGTGTAAAAAGCATCTGTAACATCCTTCGCCTTTGACCATGACTTGCCGCCGTCAGCACTGTACCAACGCGCAATGCGATTGGGGTTCTCGCGCGTACCTTTAAAATATGGTGTGCATCCGGTGACAGACATGCACAGGATTAAATCGCTGTTGCGGTCCGCCACGACGGCAGCATCGCCATAGCCGCAATCATCAGCACCATTGATACCGGAGCCCTGCTGAATCACCTTGTCAGCACTCCATGTAGCACCATTGTCCTTGCTCATGCGGGCCACCATGTCGATTTTTCCAAATCCGATGTCAAAACCGCAGTAACGACGATCAGCTACGGCAAGAAGATGGCCTTTCTTAGTCGTCACGATAGCAGGAATACGGTAGGGCACCTGATAGCTGTCATAGTTTTGAAACAGGATTTGCGAAGGGGCAGTTCCGCCCTGCGCCATGCAAGTCACGCTGGCAAGAAGGAACAGCAGTGTGGAGAACATCGTTTTCATATCTTCTATTTCAGGTTGGTTAGTTGTTCGGGGACAAAGATAGAGATTAATTTCATAACAACAAAACGAATCCTCAATAATATCATATTTGAAAACATTCTTACCGAATTTTCATTAAGAATGTTAAAAACACGCATTTTCTCATCCTCGCTCATTTGGAGCAAAAAAGTTTCTCGCGTATCTTTGCAGCGCAAAAGGATAAGAACCGCCATCATGAAGCGCACAACTATCACCATCATCGGCCTCATCATAGGTATATCGTTTTTCGGCCTGCTGTTCCTACAGGCACGAATCGTAGATACCTTGGTGAGGATGCGCAAAGAGCAGTTCGACGAAACGGTGTTCCGCGCTCTGGACCAGACAAGCCGCGACTTGGAACGCAACGAGACCTTCCGCTATCTGGAGACCATAGCCAAGACATCGGAGTACGAGATTGGCAAGCTCGCACGGCAGCAGCGGCAGAACATCCAGACGACGCTGGAGCTGGGAGACACCATCACACCCTTCAAAATTCAGACCCAGCTCAAGCACCCATCGCAGACGCCCAAAGCACTCACCCTCACGCCCGTGGGCTCCCTCGACGCGGCCAACCAGCGATTCCAGGAGTTTGTCAAAAACGCATACCTCTATCAGAAAGGCGTTCTGGACGAAGTCATATACACCATATTATATAACGCGAGCGAGAAGGACTTCCGCGACCGTGTGGACTTCCGCATCCTCGACTCCAACCTTCACACCGAGCTGGAGGCTGCCGGCATCCATCTGACCTATCACATCACCGTTTACGACTCCGATGGCAACGAGGTCTTCCGCTGCGCCGACTATAGCGACGAGGGAGCAGAGTACTCCTACACGCAGACTCTTTTCCGCAACGACCCATCGCAGAAAATGGGCGTCATGCGAATCCATTTCCCGGAGATGGACACATATATCTCCAGCTCAATAGGAATGATAATTCCTGTGCTCATCTTCACCATCGTACTGTTCGTGACATTCTGTTTCACAGTCTGGCTCATCGTGCGGCAGAAGCGTGACACAGAAATGAAGAACGACTTCATCAACAACATGACACACGAGTTCAAGACGCCCATCTCCAGCATATCCCTTGCCGCACAGATGCTGGGCGACAAGACCATCACCAAGAGCGAGAGCCTGATTGACAACCTTTCCAACGTCATCGTCAATGAGACCAAGCGCCTGCGATTCCAAGTAGAAAAGGTGCTGCAGATGTCTCTCTACGAGCGCAACAATATCCGCTTCAATGAGAAGGAAATTGACGCCAACGCCATCATCGACGATGTCGTCAACACCTTCCAGCTCAAGGTGAAACAGAACGGCGGCGAGCTCACGGCCCATCTTGATGCCGAGGACGCAGCCATCTATGTTGACGAAATGCATTTTACCAATGTCATCTTCAACCTGATGGACAATGCCGTTAAATACCGCCGCGAGGACGTCCCCCTGCAGCTGAGCGTCACGACAGCCACTCAAGATAAGAGCCTTGTGATTACCGTTCAGGACAACGGCATAGGCATTCGCCACGATGACCTCCGCCGCATCTTCGACCGCTTCTACCGCGTGCACACAGGCAACAAGCACGATGTCAAGGGATTCGGGCTCGGCCTGGCCTACGTGAAAACCATGATTGACCTCATGCACGGAACTATCAAAGCTGAAAGCGACCTCAAGCGAGGCACAAAATTCATCATCACCCTGCCCCTGATTGATTAAATGACAAACAGACAACACCCTTAAACTATCAACTATTAACTTTTAACTATCAACTCTAAACTATTAACTCTAAACTATACAACGACTATGCCACAAGAAGATTCACAAATGAAAATCCTACTGTGCGAGGACGACGAGAGCCTCGGCATGTTACTCCGCGAATACCTGCAGGCCAAAGGCTACGACGCAGACCTCTTCCCCGACGGCGAGGCCGGATACAAAGCTTTCCTTAAGAGCCCCTATAATATGTGCGTCCTCGATGTGATGATGCCCAAGATGGACGGTTTCGCACTCGCTCAGGAAATACGCCAGGTGAACGCAGACATCCCCATCATCTTCCTCACTGCCAAAAACCTGAAGGAGGACATCTTCGAAGGGTTCAAGATTGGCGCCGACGACTACATCACCAAACCCTTCTCCATGGAGGAACTGGTGCTGCGCATGGAAGCCATTCTCCGTCGCGTCCACGGCAAACAGCAGAAGAGCGTGGCCGTCTATCACATCGGCAAGTTCATTTTCGACACCAAACGCCAGATTCTCAGCATTGACGGCCGTCAGACCAAACTCACCACCAAGGAGAGCGAGCTTCTGATCCTGCTCTGCGCCCATGCCAACGACGTGCTGCAACGCGAGCTGGCGCTCAAGACCATCTGGATTGATGACAACTACTTCAATGCCCGCTCCATGGACGTCTATATCACAAAGCTGCGCAAGCATCTGAAAGAAGATCCCGATATCGAGATTAACAACGTCCACGGCAAAGGCTATCGCCTCATCGCCCAGATGAGTGAGGAGTAAAACCAAAAGCCTCAGCGAACAGCGGCACCAAAAAAAGGAGCCCCAAATGCACTTTTTTCGGCAAAAAGTTTCGCACATTCAGCTTTTTTAGCTTATTTTGTGCTGTCAAAACCCCGAAAGGGGCATTTCAAGGTTCAAAAACAAACAAAATATATTGGAAATCATGAAGAATTTCTATGGAATTATGACAGCCATCGCTGGCGCTTTTCTGTTGATCCTGAGCTATTTCGTTGGCTTGGTTGATTACAATGCCGTCCAGTTCTTTGGCATCCTGTTGGTGATTGCCGGCATTGGCCTCCACATCTACTTCAACTACAAGAAGCCGAAGTACGTCTAAAGCGTCCATTGCTTACGTGAGAACATTTTGCGGATTATGCAACATAGTCCGCAAAATTTCTTTTTCGCGCCCTTACGACGAAAGTTTTTGAGCAAAAGCATTGCTATCTCAGGAAAAAGTCGTACCGTTGCCGAGCATTTTTGCAAAAACATCCATTATTAATTATTTAACTTATTATGAATCAGTACGAAACCGTTTTCATTTTAACTCCCGTTTTGTCTGAAGATCAGATGAAGGAAGCGGTCGAAAAGTTCAAGAAGATTCTCACCGATGGCGGTGCTGAAATCTTGAACGAGGAACTGTGGGGCCTGAAGAAGCTCGCCTACCCCATTGACAAGAAGTCAACGGGATTCTATGTGATGGTCGAGTTCAAGGCTGAGCCCACACTCATCAGTAAACTCGAGGTCAACTATCGCCGCGACGAGAGAGTGCTCCGTTACCTGACCGTCAAGAACGAGAAGTATGCAGCAGCTTATGCTGAAAAGAGAAGAAACAAACAAGCTAAAAAGGAGGACTAAGCAATGGCACAAACAGAAATCCGTTATTTGACCCCGCCCACTGTTGACGTCAAGAAGAAGAAGTATTGCCGTTTCAAGAAGAGTGGCATTAAGTATAT
>CACZSQ010000003.1 GCA_902783885.1 uncultured Bacteroidales bacterium | reverse complement strand
CGCTGTCACGGGCTTCAAGCCGTAGCTGGCATCCTGCTGGATGTCGCTGAGCAGGCTGACCCAGCAGGCATCGGCGATGACCATGTTGAGGAAGCCTTTGATGACATTGAAGCGCGCCACCACATCGGGCAGGTTCGCTGTGAGGTATTCGCCTATCTCCAGTGCTGTGGCCTCGGGTGCCTTGCGGCTCATCTTCAGGAAGGGGAACACAACGAGCGTGAGATGCCCCTCGAACTCTTTCTTTGTTGCACTCAGTTGCACCATATTTTCAGGCACGTCCTGTCCATAGAGAGAATGGATGGCCGCCTGTATCGCGTTTGTCAGTTTAGCTTCTATTTGCATACCTTTATCTGTTAAAGATTACTTCCGTTCAAATACGGTGGCAAAGGTACAGTTTTTTTTATGAAGAATGAAAAATGAAGAATGAAGAATGAAGAATTTCCTTCAAAATCACGCTGATTCCAGGGTGAAATAGTCAAAACCAATGATGGTATCGACGAATCGATGAATGTAGTCGGATGCAGTAGGCGGCCACTGCCTGAGATTTTATTATGTCGAATTCATACGCTGCTCAGGTATCAATAGAAAGAAGCTCTATATCTTCTCGTCGGAAGATATGCATCTTCAGCATAGAAGACCTATATCTTCAGCACGAAAGACCTATATCTTCTGCAATTTGCCATTGGTGGTAAATTGATTTGCCATTAGTGGAAAAATGAAGAAGATATAGGGGCGTAATTCACAGGCGTGAATGATGTAGAGGAAGAGCGGAATGTGCGGAGGCGTGGATCAGTGGCGAAACTGCTCCAAATAGTCGAGTTTTGTTAGGTCGCATTCCTCGGCCACGCGCTGCCAGACGAGGTGCAGCGAGTCGGACTGTTCACGATTGAGGCGGTAGATGCCGAGGAAGGTGTAGGTGGAATCGTCAGCTGTCTTGTTTCTGCCGATGCCTTTCATGAAAGTGATAGGTGTTGAGAAAATCGAAGTCCTTGGGCGTAAGCATCTTACGTCCGCACTTCTGCTCAACGGCTGCTTTGAGCCTTTCAACGTCTGCTGGCATCATGCCTATTTAAGCCCCCAAGCCCCCCTCCTTACACTCCCCTTTAGGGGGCATGGGGGCTTTACACTCCCCTTTAGGGGGCTTGGGGGCTTGGGGGCTTTTTAGGGGGCTTTCCCTTTTCCCTTAGAAGGTGATGGTGAAGGCGGTAGAGCCGTCGGCGGCGGGCTCGTCGGCATTGCCTCCCTCGAGGGTGGTGTCCTCGTGGCTGGCTTTCTCCTGAATGCGCTTGAGCTCTTCCTTCTTGCGCGTGGCGGTTGGCGTGGACTCCACCATCGAGATGATGTCGTCGTTGTCCAACTCGTTCTCGCCGAAGATGAAGAGCTGGCGGCGCGGCTTCTGTGGCCGGTTCTCCTCGCCTCCGTAGTAGGCCTGGCGGCGGTCATCCTTGCGGTCCTGCTCCTCCTCCTGCTGGCGGCGCATCTCTTCTTCTTCGCGTGTGCGCTTGGCCTCAATCTCTTCCATGCCGGGAACGTTCTGGAGCCCGAAGCCGGATGCGAGGAGCGTGATCTTCACTTTGTCGCCGAGGCTGTCGTCGAGGCCCATGCCCCACTTGGTTTCCACGCTGTCCTGGTTGAAGCGGCTCATGAAGTCGTTCACCTCGTTCATTTCCTCCATCGTCAGCTGGTTGGTCTCGCTGTCGCGGCTGAAGGTGATGTAGAAGAGCACTTTCTTGGAGTTGAAGATGTCGTTGTTGTTGAGCAACGGGCTGTGCAGGGCTTCCTGGAAGGCCTTGGTGACGCGGTTCTCGCCCTCGCCATAGCCGGTGGACATGATGGCTACGCCGCCGTCCTTGAGCACGGTCTTCACATCCTGGAAGTCGAGGTTGATGATGCCGCGCATGGTGATGATCTCGGCGATGCTCCGTGCAGCCACGCTGAGGGTGTCATCGGCCTTGGCGAAGCCGTTGAGCACAGTGAGCTCGGGATAGATCTCGCGCAGGCGCTCGTTGTTGATGACCAGCAGGGCATCCACGTGCTTCGACATCTCCTCGACGCCGTCCAGCGCCTGGTCTATCTTCTTGTGACCTTCGAAACGGAAGGGGATGGTGACGATGCCCACGGTGAGGATGTCGAGCTCGCGGGCGCACTGAGCCACGATGGGGGCTGCGCCGGTACCCGTGCCGCCGCCCATGCCGGCGGTGATGAACGCCATGCGGGTGCCGTCGGTGAAGAGCTCGCGGATCTGGGGCAGCGAGTCGAGGGCGGCCTGGCGGCCCACCTCGGGTTTGTTGCCGGCGCCGAGGCCCTCGCCCATCTGCAGTTTGGTGGGCACGGGGGAGTCGGTGAGCGCCTTGCTGTCGGTGTTGCAGAGGACGTATGTGACGTCGTGTGCGCCGGAGTTGAACATGTGTGTCACGGCATTGCCGCCGCCGCCGCCAACGCCGACGACCTTGATGATACTGGGGTTGTTGACTGTGAAGTCGTTGAAAGCGATGCCTTCGGGTTCGCTATTGTAGTGATCTATCATAGTTTCAGAGTTGAGTGTTGAGAGTGGAGAGTTGAGAGTTGAGAGTGGTTATTTCTCCTCGACGAGGGTCTCGGTGACGTTCTGCACCCATTTGCCGAAGCGCTTGAAGACGCTCGGCTTCTTGGGCTTCTGCGGCGCTTCTTCCTGCTCGGAGGCCTCTTCCTGTTGGGCCTCGGGCTCCTCGGGCTTCGGGGCATCCATGACAACACCCTCGCCGCTGCTGGGGCTCTGGGGGCCGAGGAAGGAGGGCTCTTCGCGCTTGCCCTCGAAGAGGTCGGGCTCTGCCGGACGCTCGCTGGTGCACTCATCGTCGCCGCGACGGAGCATGGCGACGAGGGTAGCGAGTGTGTTGGCCTGTGGGTCGAGGCGAAGGTTGGTGGTGAACTCGGGTGCCGAGGGCATGAGTCGGATCTTCACTTTCTCGAAATGATGGCTCTGCATGAAGGCCGTGTCAATGGCCCGCATATTGGCACCACCGCCCGTGAAGATGATGCCAGAGAGCAGGCGGTCGGTGTAGGCTTTCACCTGTTCCCATACGTTCTCGAGGATTTCCTGCTGGCGGGCCTCGATGATGTCCTGGAGGCGACGCAGTTCGATGTCGCGGTCGTTGCTGATGCTGATGTTGCGAGACTCGCTCTTCTCGCTTTCCTCAATGCAGGCGTAGCCGTAGGTGCGCTTGAGGTTCTCGGCTTCCTCTGTCTCGATGTGTAGGAGTGAGGCGATATCGGCGGTGATGGTGTTGCCACCGAGGGGGATGACAGCGAGATGGCGCAGGATGTTCTTCTCGTAGATGGCTACGGTGGTGGTCTCGGCGCCGAAATCGACTAGTGCGCATCCGGAGCGCTTCTCGGGGTCGGTGAGCAGATAGGATGAAAGCAGGAGTGGCGAGATGAAGAAGTCGGCCTTCTCCAGCTTGGCGCCTTCGAGGCAGTGGAGGAGGTTCTCGCGGAGCGTCTTGCGGGCGATGATATTCTTAAAGCATCCCTCAATGCGGTCGCTCATGATGCCAACGGGCTCGGTGGTCAGATGGCTGCCCACGCGGTATTCCTGGGGCACTACGTCGAGGATCTCAGCACCGGCGTATGGCTGAAGACGGTTCTCGTCGTTGAGCGAGTCAACAATCTCTTCGGTGATGGCCACCTTGGTGTCCAGCTGGCGGCGGACGCTGCCCCCTACCGTGCGGAGCGACTGACCGGAGATGCCCATGTACACCTTGTGGATGTAGATCTTTTGGCGCTCCTCCAGACGCTTGACGACAGAGGCGATGGCCTGAATCGTCTTGTCGATGTTATAGACTACGCCTTTGCGGATGCAGTCTGGCGTTGTTTCTTTCTCGAAGCCCAGCACCTGCAGGCTTCCATCCGGGCGCTTCTGCCCGATCATGGCACGGACTGACGATGAGCCCAGCTCAATGGCTACGATGTTCTTCTCGACTCCCATAACGTATATTTAATGAATAATGAACAATGAAGAATGTAGAATGAAGAATGAAAAATGATGAATGGGTCAGTAGCGGGTGGCTATGACTTGGTCCTTGTATTTCAGGTTGATGACCTTGTAGCGGTTCCAGCCGGCCTTGTCGAGGCCTTCGGTGTAGAAGAGGCGCATACGCGACAGCTTGTCGCTCAGAGCGGAGGTGTCACCCAGCTGTATGATGTGGTCGCCTACACGCGGGGTTATCTCCAGTTCACCGGCATCGGTGACGTGGATTTCCTCTATCTGACGGTTCCAGAAGGAGTCCTTGCTCAGGGCAATCCCCATGGGCGCATAGAGGGCTCCGGCGGTGGCGCGCGAGACATGGCCGGTCATCACGATGAGGTCGGCCTGATGGTGCCCGCGCGGCATCGTGTGTCCCTTACGGTCGATGTAGAAGTCCTCGCCCGCATTGTTGATGACGTGGAGCACGGGCTCGCGAGACGTCACCTGAATGGTGATGCGGCTCTCGGCCGTCAGGTAGCACATGGCATCGTCGATGTATGGACTGGATTTGAGCACGGAGGTGAGCTGGGACAGATCCACGTCATCCATCGACTTGCCTTCGGGGAAGAGCTTGTGCGATACCAGCAGCTCGCGCACCTCATTCTCATTGATGAGGCTGCTGTCAGTGGCGGAGACATAGATGTCCAAGCCTTGGCACACCTGACCCTCCTTCGGCCTGTTGAGGGTCGTGAGGGCAAACACCAGATAGGCAAGGGCTGCCAGCAGGAATGCTGCCTTGAGGAAGGTCTTCAGTACTTTCATTTGTAGGAGGAGCAATAGGGGTGTTATTTTTTCTTCTTAACTTCTTCGGCGATGGCGGCTGAGTAGTCCTCGAGGTCGCCCGCACCGAGGGTCATGAGCACGTCGAAGTCCAGCTTACGGACCTCGCCCACCACATCGGCCTTGCGGATGAGGCGCCCAGATACACCGGGGCGCAGATTGTCGAGAATCAGCTGACTGGTGACACCGGGAATGGGCAGCTCGCGGGCCGGGTAAATCTCGGTGAGGATGACTTCGTCGAGATCGGACAGGGCATCGGCGAACTCGCGGTAGAAATCGCGTGTGCGGGTGTAGAGATGGGGCTGGAAGATGCCCACGATGCGACGGCCGGTATATACCTCGCGGATGCTGCGGATGCAGGCCCTCAACTCTTCTGGGTGGTGGGCATAGTCGCTGAGATAGGCCACCTTGGCGGTCTTGACGCGGAAGTCAAAGCGGCGCTGCACACCCGAGAAGGTGGCCATGGCCCGACGGATCTCCTCGGCTGTGACACCGGCAATCTGTGCCAGTGCCATGGCGGCGATTCCGTTTTCAATGTTGACGCTGACGGGTACGCCTAAACTTATGTCAGCGATATCGCCAAGCGGCGACACGAGGTCGAAAGTGATCTGGCCGTTGCCGATGCGCAGATGGGTGGCGTGGAAGTCGCCGCTCGTGCGGGAATAGGTGAAGGTGGTGACGCCCTCCTGCACATTAGGCTGCATCTTCAGTCCTTCGTGGATGATCAGGTAGCCGCCCTGCTGGATCAGCTCGGTGTAGTGGCGGAAACTCTCGAGATAAGCCTCCTCGGTGCCGTAGATGTCGAGGTGGTCGGGGTCAGTGGCTGTGATGACCGTGGCAAAGGGTGAGAGCCAGTGGAAGGAGCGGTCGAACTCGTCGGCCTCGATGACGACATAGTCGCTCTCGGGAGCCAGAATATAGTTGGTTCCGTAGTTGTTGGTGATGCCGCCCAGGAAGGCATTGCAGTTGACCTGGCTCTGATGGAGCAGATGCGCTGTCATGCTACTGGTGGTTGTCTTGCCATGAGTGCCGGCCACACAGAGTCCCTTGTGGCTACGGGTCAGGGTTCCGAGCACCTGTGCACGCTTCTGCAAGTCGAAGTGGCTGGCAATGAAATATTGGAGCTCGCTGTGGCTGCTGGGTATGGCGGGCGTATAAACGACCAGCGTGGATGCCTCGTTGCGACATGCCTCGGGAATCTGGTGGACATCGTCCTCATAGTGGACGAGGGCGCCCTCTTTCTCCAGCTCATGAGTCAGAGCGCTGGGCGTCTTGTCGTAGCCGCCGACCACCAATCCGCGCTGCAAATAGTAACGGGCGATGGCGCTCATGCCGATGCCGCCAATCCCAATAAAATATACTGCTTTGTAATCAGTCATCTTTCCTTCTTTTCAATCATTCAAATTTCAATCCTTCAACCTTCTATGAGCTTCAACACTTCCTCGGCAATCACCTTGGCCGAATCGGGCAATCCCATAGACTTGGCATTCCCGCCGAGGCGCTTCAGGGCTGCATCGTCAGAGGCGAGGGTGAGGGCCAGGGGAATGAGCTTTTCCTGTGCTTCTGCATCGCGCACCATCATGGCTGCGTCCTTGTTCACCAGCGCCATGGCGTTATGGGTCTGGTGATCCTCAGCTACGTTGGGCGACGGCACGAGGATAGAGGGCTTGCCCAACAGGCACAACTCGGAGATACTGCTCGCACCGGCACGACTGATGACAAGGTCGGCAGCGCGGTAGGCCTCGTCCATGCGGTTGATGAAGTCTGTGACTTTCAGATTGGCAGGGCATCCAGCCTCGGAGAGGCGACGCTTGATATCTTCGAAATAGTAGCCGCCAGTCTGCCAGATGATTTGTATTTTGCTTTCGGTAATGCGCTGGAGGTTGCTCATCACACTCTCATTAATGGTGCGGGCGCCCAGACTGCCTCCGATGATGAGAATGACAGGGCGTATAGGGTTGAAGCCCAATTTAGTGATAGCCTCGGCGCGGGAGAGCTTGCACTCCAACAATTGCTGGCGCACGGGATTACCCGTGAGCATAATCTTCTCCTTGGGGAAGAAACGCTCCATTCCATCATAAGCTACACAGATTTTACGTGCTGACTTAGCCAGCAGCTTGTTGGTGACACCTGCGTAGGAATTCTGTTCCTGAATGAGGGTGGGAATGCCCATGGCGGCTGCCATGTTTAAGGTCGGTCCACTCGCGTAGCCTCCAACGCCCACTGCCACTTGTGGACGGAAGTCGCGGATGATGCGGCGTGCCATGCGACGGCTCTTCCACAACTTCCATAGAACGCTGACGTTGCGCCACAGATGCTGACGGTCGAAGCCGGCAACGGGCAAACCTATTATCTTATAGCCGGCGGCAGGGACACGCTGCATCTCCATGCGACCTTCTGCACCGACAAACAGGATTTCTGCTTCAGGGCGAAGGGCTTTAATGGCATTCGCAATGCTCAAGGCGGGGAAGATGTGCCCGCCTGTGCCGCCACCGCTGACGATGATTCGAATGGGCTTATTCATGTTTTGAATTGAAAATTTGCGCAAAAGTAGTAAATAAATCTCTTATTGTGAACACTTTGGGAAGCTTTTTTTACGCTTCAGGCTCGGATTCCTCGTTTTTGTCGCTCAGGAGGGGCTGGGAATGGCTCTGCTGGGCTGATTGACTGATAGACAACATCATGCCGATATAGGCGCAGTTCACCATGATGGACGAACCTCCACGACTGACTAACGGCAACGGTTGACCTGTCACAGGGAAGAGTCCGACGGCCACCATCATGTTGATCAGCGCCTGCGACACGATGAGCAGGGCCAGACCTAAAATCAGGAAGGCGGGGAAGTTCTTTTCACACCGCCCGGCGATGCGCGCCGCTCGATAGAGCAGAGCCAAATAGAGCAGCAGGACAAAGAGGCCTCCGAACAATCCCAGTTCCTCGATGATGATCGCATAGATGAAGTCGGAGTAGGCTTGCGGCAGGAAATCGCGCACGGTGGAGTTGCCCGGGCCGCGGCCAACGATGTTGCAGGTGGCAATGGCGACGTGAGCCTGTGTGATTTGAGGATTAGTGGAGAGGTCGAACGCCATCGGGTCATCGGGCATATCGGTATGGTTGCGGACGCGGTGCGCCCAGGTTGTCAGACGTTTCAAGCCAGGAAGTTCGCTCATCTTCTCAAGCGTGGATTCCGGTGTAAAGCGGAGGGTAGAATAGCCGATGGCTCCGCTGACAACGATTAATCCGATGAGAAGACTGAGGCGTTGCCATGGCACTTTGCCTACAAACATCATCAAAAGAACGACCATGAAGGTGAGCATAGCCGTTGATAGGTTCTCCTTGACAATTAAGCCGCAGATGACAACAGCAATTCCCAGAATCCACTTGAAGGCTGTGTCGGTAGCACCCTTCTCATCGCGCATGACGCTCAACAGCCATGCCACAACGACTACCAGCGAGCCCTTGGCAATCTCTGAAGGCTGGAATGAGAAGCCGCCGATGTCCAGCCAGCGATTGGTATCGTTCAAGCTGCCTGAGAACAATGCGGCTACCAACAATACGATGCTGAGTGTGGGGCCGATGACGACAATCCAACCGAAATAGCGGCATGGGATTCTGTGAATCACCCACGTGATGCCTACGCCTACACCGAGATAGAGGCCATGCTTGAGCACAGGACTCCAGTAGGCGCCATGCTCAAAGGTCATATTACTGGATGCGCTGTACACTTCGAGAATCGAGATAATGCAGAGGAAAAAGAGAACCATCCAGAGCGCCTTGTCGCCTTCGAAGAGATTGCCTGCGTTGACTGTTTTATTACGGAGAGTCATGAGTTATTCGAGCTAAAGTTCTACGTTTTTTACTTTCTCAATCCTTCAAAGCGCCCGCGCCAGTGCCTTGAACTGTTCGCCACGGTCCTCCATGTTCTTGAAGAGGTCGAAGCTGGCGCAACATGGAGAAAGCAGTATTGTGTCGCCGGGGGCAGCCATCTTGTAGCAGGCTTCTACGCAATCTTTCATCGAATGAGTCTCTGTTGTGGGCAGGCCCAGAGGGTCGAAGAAGTCGTGTAACTTGCGGTTATCAACTCCGAGATAAACAAGTCCTTTACACTTCTGGAGCACGAGTTCCTTAATGCTCTCATAATCGTTGCCTTTGTCCAAACCACCCAGAATGAGAATAGTGGGTTGGGTCATACTTTCGAGGGCATACCAGCAGGCATCAACATTCGTGGCTTTGGAGTCGTTGATGAAGGTGACTCCGTGGACCTTGCACACGTACTCCAGACGGTGCTCTACTCCTTCGAAATCGCTGAGGCTTTCACGAATCACTTCATTAGAGATACCGCTGAGGTCGGCTGCAATACCGGCGGCCAAGGAGTTGTACATATTATGTTTCCCCGAGAGGGCCAGCTCTTCCTGCTCCATATTGAAGGGGGTGGGATGCTCGATGACGTATTCGCCATCGGCAATATATCCAATCATTCCGTCCTTCTTGACGATACTGAAGGGGCAAAGGCGGCTCTCGATGTGGTATTTCTCCAACTCGCGGCTGATGATAGGATCCTCGTTCCAGAACACAAAGGCGTCGTCCTTCGTCTGATTCTGCAGAATACGCATCTTTGAGTCGGTGTACTCCTGCATGGAGTTGTGGTAGCGGTCGAGATGGTCGGGTGTGATATTGAGCAGTACTGCGATGTTGGCGCGGAAGTCGTACATATTATCCAATTGGAAGCTGGAGAGCTCGATGACGTAGTAGGCGTGAGGCTCTTCGGCCACCTGCAGAGCCAGGCTGCGCCCGATATTGCCGGCCAAGCCGACATCGTAGCCCGCGTTCTTGAAGATGTGGTAGATGAGGCTCGTGGTGGTTGTCTTGCCATTGGAGCCTGTGATGCAAATCATCTTCGAGTCTGTATAGCGTCCTGCAAATTCAATCTCGCTGATGATGGGGATGCCGACGGCTTTCACCTTCTGCACCATTGGGGCACTGTCGGGGATGCCAGGACTTTTAACGATTTCATCGGCGTTGAGGATGAGCTCTTCTGTATGACGTCCTTCCTCCCACTGGATGCCACGGGCGTTCATCATTTCCTTGTAATGCGGCTTAATCATTCCCATGTCAGTGACAAAGACATCAAAGCCTTTCTTCAGTGCCAGCACGGCTGCGCCAACGCCACTCTCTGCAGCGCCAAGAATGACCATACGGCCGGATTTATTCTTTGTATCTTGCTTATTCATATATATAATAAAGAGAATAAGATGTTTCAAAAAAGGAGATTATCTGATCTTCAGCGTCACAATCGCCAAGGCACACATGATAATGGTGATAATCCAAAAGCGAGTGGTGATTTTAGATTCCAGCCAACAGCCTTTAGGCCAGTTGAAAAAGACGCGGAAGTCGGAAGGAAGCTGTCCAGGCTTCACACGGAAGGTGTCGTGGATAGGAGCGCGTTTGAACACGCGCAGTTTCAATCCGCGCTTATTGCCATAACGGGCGTAGTTGGTTTGCAGGAGAACGCTCAAGCTCTCAATAAAAAATATAAAGCAGATGAGCGGCAGCAACAGTTCCTTGTGGATGATGATGGCAGTGACAGCCACGATGCCTCCAATGGCCAAAGAGCCCGTGTCACCCATAAAGATTTGAGCGGGGTAGGCATTATACCATAGGAATCCGATAAGAGCACCGACAAAGGCCATCAGGAAGACGACCAACTCCTCGGAGCCCGGCACGAACATAATGTTCAAATAAGCAGCTAAGTTAATGTGAGAGGAAACGTAGGCGAGAATACCCAAGGTGAAGCAGATGATTGCTGAGTTGCCGGCGCACATTCCGTCCATTCCATCGTTCATATTGGCTCCGTTGCTGACAGCCATCACGATGAAGACAGTGATGATTACGAAGAGAATCCAACCCGCTGCGGTACGGTATTGTCCCAGCCACAGGAAGAGATCGGAGTAGCGCAGGTTATTATCTTTAACGAAGGGAATCGTGGTGACTGTACTCTTAACGGGCTCACTGGTATGGGTGACCACTTCTATGCCGTTCTGTCGTTCGATGCCGACATTTTCATGGACAACAGCATCAGGGCTGAGCCATAGCACCAGACCTACTACCAAGCCCAGAATCGCCTGTCCTGCGAGCTTGAAGATGGGGCGGATGCCGTCCTTAGTTTTAGTCATCTTTGTGTAGTCGTCCCAAAAGCCGAGTAGGCCGAGCCAAACAGTGGTACCGAGCATCAATAACATATAAATATTACGCAGGCGGCCCAACAGAAGTGCCGGAACGATAGTAGCTACGATGATGATGATACCGCCCATTGTGGGAACACCTTTCTTCTCCACACCATAGGGATCGATGTCGGCGTCGCGCTGTTCTTCACTTAGGTTGCGCTTTTTCATGTATTTGATGAACCACTCACCGAACCATGCAGAAATAACCAGTGACAGCACAAGCGTCAAGATGGCACGGAATGAGATGTAGCTCCAGAGGTGGGCACCTGAAATGCCGAACTCGCTAAGATATCTGAAGAGGTAGTAAAGCATTATAAAAGAATAAACAATGATGAATAATGATGAATGAACAAATGGGAGGATCAGAGTCCGAAGGCTTCGCGAACGACTTCATGGTCATCAAAGTGGTGTTTCACCCCCTTGACATCCTGATAGTCTTCGTGGCCCTTACCGGCAATGAGGATAACATCTCCTGGTTGAGCCATCATACAAGCTGTGCGGATGGCCTCGCGTCGATCAACGATGCTGATGACCTTGCGTTGGTCCTCGGGAGATGTAATTCCGGCAAGCATATCATTGATGATGTCCTGGGGCTCCTCGAAGCGGGGATTGTCAGACGTGATGATGACGCGGTCTGAAGCTCGAACTGCACTCTGGGCCATCAGCGGACGTTTGCCCTTGTCGCGATTCCCGCCAGCACCGCAGACCGTGATGCACTGACCAGGCTTCTGAAGAATCTCATTGATGGTGGCAAGGACATTGTCCAGGGCGTCAGGTGTGTGGGCATAATCCACGATAGCTGTGACTCCCTCTTTAGAACGGATGGCTTCGAAACGACCGTTAACAGGTCGCAGTGTGCTCAGTGCCACCAGCACCTCCTCGGGCTTTTTGCCCATGCTGACAGCAGCTCCATAGACACATAGCAGATTGGAGACATTGAAACGTCCGATGAATTGGACGAATACCTCGTGGCCGTTGATATCAAGCATCATCCCGTCGAAACCTTCTTCAAGAATGCGCGCATGGAAGTCAGCCATCGTGCGCAGCGAGTATGTCTTGACGGAAGCTGCCGTGTTCTGTGTCATGAACAGACCATTTTTGTCATCAGCATTGGTTACAACAAAAGCATCTTTGGGGAGCTGATCAAAGAATGCCTTCTTTGCATCGCGATATGCCTCGACGGTCTTATGGTAGTCGAGATGGTCGCGGGTAAGATTGGTAAACAGCCCCCCCTTGAAACGCAGACCGCCGATGCGTCGCTGAGCCACGCTGTGAGAACTCACCTCCATGAAAGCATAACGGCAGCCTTCATCAGCCATGCGACCTAACAGGCGATTGAGAGTGATGGGATCTGGTGTCGTGTGTTCGGTAGGGATAGCCTCGTCATCGATGTAGTTGCATACGGTAGAACACAAGCCACATTTGTAGCCGAAGATGCGAAACATCTTATATAATAAGGTGGCAATGGTCGTTTTACCATTTGTGCCAGTAACGCCGATGAGATCGAGTTTTTCTGTTGGGTCTCCGAAGAAATGGTGTGCCAACGGACCAACTGCGCCCTCGCTGTCTGCCACAACGATAAAGGGTATGCCGGCAGGGCATTCGGCGGGCAGTGTCTGGCAGACAATGGCTGCCGCACCCTGCTCAATAGCTTTGGGGATAAACTGATGGCCGTCCACTTGGGTACCAGGAACTGCTATAAAGAGCGTTCCCGGTTTCACTTGACGCGAGTCAATGGCGATGTCGGTGACATCAATGTCTGAAAAGCCTACTAACTGGATAGGCTTGATAGGGGAGAGAAGGTCGGTGAGTGTCATATAGCGTATGTTATATTCAAAGTCTGATGTGTTTATTTCTTTTTCATACCAAGTTCCAGTGTGATGGTTTGCCCTCTCACAGGCTTGCTGCCAGCTGGGATGTTCTGTTTCTGTACGCGACCTTGGCCGTGCAGGCGGACATTCAGTCCCAAGGACTCCAGTAATCTGATGGCATCACGGGCTCCCAGTCCCGATACATCGGGGATGGTACCAGTTTCTGTCATCTCGGGTTTCACAGGTTCGGGAGCCTGAAGAACGGAGGTGCTGTCTGCTGCTTCTGCGGGTTCACGGAAAATACCTTTGGCCATAACGTACTGGGCCAGTTCGCTAAAGACCGGTCCGCATTGGCCGCCTCCTGATGCAGGCAATCCGCTTTTCTTGATACATACTATGCATGAGTATTTGGGATTCTCGCTCGGATAGAAGCCACAGAAGCTGACCATATAACGGGCAGGTGAGCCATGATAGCTTCCGTTTTCATCGGCTACTTGGGCTGTGCCCGTCTTGCCGCAGACCTTGAACTGTTTGCAGCCGGCTTTCTTTCCGAGACCAGTGGGGTCATTCACGACACGTTCCAGGATTTCGTGAATATCTTTCAGTGTACTGGGCTTGCAAATATGCTCCTTCACCACCTCCACTGGGAATTCTTTCAGTGTTACGCCATCCTTGCAGATAGCACGGACAAAACGGGGTTTAACCATTCTGCCGTTGTTTGCGATGGCATTGTAGAAGGTTACTGTGTAGATGGGAGGTATCTGTGTTTCATAGCCGATACTCATCCATGCTAATGCGGTTTTGCTCCAGTTGCTTCCGTCGGGTTTAGGACGACGCACTTTCGGGAACCCTTGGCCCTTGAACGGCAGTGTGAAAGGAACGCCCACACCTTCACGGTAGAGACCGTCAACGTATTTTTCGGGGTGTTGGAAATAGTGCTCATCAATGATGCGGCTGACGCCTACGTTCGATGAAAACATTAGGCACTCATCCACAGAGATTTTGCGTCCGTAACCGCCTTTGCGCCAGTTGTGATCCTTCATGGGGCGTCCATGCATCATATAGACACCATTCCCGACTTCTACCCCGTCTTTGCGGGTGACTACGCCATCCTCAAGCGCCACCATCATGGAGGCGGTCTTGAAAGTGGATCCCGGTTCCCAAAGGTCGGTAATTGCATTGTTCTTCACCTCGGCATAGTAGTAGTTACCGGGACTGCCTAAACGGGTCATGTTAGCAATGGCTTTCACGTCACCCGTGGCCACTTCCATGAGCACTACGACACCGATTTCACCGTTCACTTCATGTAATTTGCGAACGAGTATCTTTTCGGCGGCATCCTGCATCCCCACGTCAATGGTTGAGATGATATCCAGACCGTTTGTCGGTTCTACATCTGTACGATCCATCCAGAGGCTGCGCACTTTTTCTCTATGTTTCTTGCCATTGATCCCGCGCAGGATGCTGTCATAGGCCAGTTCCAAGCCATTCATTGCAGAGTCGCAGGCTGGCAGTAGCGACCCGAGCGTGCGGGTAGCCATATTCCCATAAGGCTTCTGACGCTGAGGAATCTCCTCAGCATAAAAGCCGGTGCGGATGCGACCCTGATTCACAAATGGCAATTTTAGGAACTCTTTATATTTAATATAGGAAACATTGTGCTTGATGGCCAGATTCCGGCGTCCACGTTTTTTGCCGTCAAGCAGTTTCTTTCGGAAGTCGGCAGGCGATGTCTCAGGAAAGAGTTTGTTAAGCCCTATGCACAGGCTGTCCAAATCTGCCGTGAAAGCAGAGTCGCGCCAGATTCTCAGCTTCCGTTCTGCCACGCTGTCATTGGGGTCGCGGACAACAAAATCAGCACGAAGCGTATAAATGGGCATTGAACCAACCAGTAATTGTCCGTCGGCGGAATAGATGTTTCCTCGGAGCGCCGGGATGTCCTTTTGCTGAGATGCCAAACGCTGACGCACAGTTTTCCAGTACTCACTCTCGAAAATCATCTGATAGGCAGCCGAGCCGATGACGGCCGCACCCACCAGCGTCAGAACGATGATGACAAAGGTATAACGTGGAATAATATGTTTGCTATCGAAATTCATGTCTCCTTATTTTCTCGTTGTTGCGTTCCTATTTCACTTTTATCTTTATTCACTTTTCACATGGATAATGAACGGCGGGTCTTTGGGAGATGTCAGCAGGCTGTCACCAAAAGCTTTGAGGCGTCGCTCAATACTGCTCTGACGGCTCCGCATCGTAAGCTCGGCGTACTGCGTGAGGGCGTAGTTCTTTCTCTCAATCAGTTCCTTGCGCAACTGTTCCTCCTCTATGATTTCCTGTTGAGCAGCGTAGCGGTTGGAGATATACAGAATGCTCAAAAAGACGAGCAGTAAAATAAACATGATGTTGCGACGAAGAAAACTGCCCAGTAAATAATCTCCTCCTAACACCTCTCGCAACGATAACTGCGGAAGATCCTCTGAGGCAAACAGTTTCCAGGTGGAACGCTTGTGCTCACCTTCATCCTCGACTGTCATAGCTACGGGGATATCATCAAGAGTATCCTCGGGTAAGGACACCTCTTCTTCGGCCTCGACAATCTCGCCATCGTCCAAGCTTGCTTCGGTCTCAGGAGTGTCTTCCAGATTGGTGACAATCAGTTGTACCTCCTCGGGATTTTCGTCTTCACGCTTCATAATTGTTTCACTTTTACCAAATGTACTCTCTTACACTGTACTCTCTTACACATAGAGGTTTCTACTCCTTCCTTTCTATCACCTCCAGTGCTCTTTTCCTTATTTTCTCAGCCTGTTATAATCTAAGCTTATCTAAGCGTCTCTTGCTATACCTTTTCGGCAATGCGTAGTCGGGCACTACGGCTTCTGGGGTTGCTCAACACCTCTTTTTCATCAGACACAAGGGGCTTTCCGATAGCTCGAAGGGGTGATGCGCTCCTGCCGAAGATGTCTTGTTCCAAATGCCCCTCAATATTACCGGCCCGAACGAAGTTCTTTACAATCCTGTCTTCCAACGAATGGTATGCGATAATCACCAATCGCCCTCCGGGCCGAAGCAGCTCTGTGGCAGCTGTGAGCATGGTGGACAAAGCTTCCATCTCGCCGTTGACCTCAATGCGCAAAGCTTGAAAAGCCTTGGCAAGATCTTTCTTCTCACGGTCACGTCCGATATACGGTGTCATCAGGTCTGCCAGTTGTAGCGTGGTCTGAATGGGCTGGCTGGCACGCGCTTTCACAATGGCTGTCGCAAGTTTGCCTGCCTGCCGCAACTCACCATACAAACGGAATATTGTAGCCAATTGCTCAGCAGAATAGGTGTTGACGATATCGGCGGCAGAGCGGCTCCCCTGTTGATTCATCCTCATATCTAAAGGTGCGTCTGTGCGGAAACTGAAGCCTCGTTCAGCCTCGTCGAAATGGTGGCTGGAGACCCCTAAGTCTGCCAATAGACCGTCTATGCTCTCAACACCATAGTAGCGCATCCAGTTTTTCAGATAGCGGAAGTTCGAACGGATGAGAGTCCATTGCTCCCGCTTTTCAGCATCTTTGCTGCACTCGCGAATCGCATCTGCATCCTGATCAAAACTGAACAAATGCCCTTCTTTACCTAAGTGGCTCAAAATCTCTCGACTGTGACCACCTCCACCCAGCGTCACATCCACGTAAATGCCATCACGCCTGATGTTTAGCGCCTCCATAGATGGTTGGAGAAGCACAGGGATGTGATAAAAGCTGGTTTGCATGGCGCAAAATTACAAAGTTTATTTTATAAAATATCATCTTTTTCAAATTATTTTTCAAAAAGTTTGTAATTTATTGAATAATCGACATTTAATGTTTTAAAGTTTTACTTTAACTAAAGAATGGATATCAATCAGCATTTTTACATTTTTAAAGAAAAATTTGGTAGAAAGAGAGAAAACGCTTATCTTTGTACCGATTTTCGCACAAGCTTGCGCGCGTGCGTAATATAAACGAAGAGGCCAAAAAGAGATATGAAAAAGAACAATCAGAACATATTTGTTGTTTTGTTGATGTCATGTGTGATGCTCCTCGCCATGGTGCAGGTGGCCATCGCCCAGCCTCAGCGCACCGACTCGCTGACGCAGAGCAAAGCACTCACCTCAGAGCCTGACGAAATGCGAGGACGCATGATGACTAGCCCGTTGCCTGTAACGCTTCGTCAGCAGGGTCGCCAGATTTGTGTCCAAAGCCGTTACAACCAGTTACTTCCCATTTATACTGAAGGCGGTACTTTCTACACAGCATTCCGCTTGAGCAAGGGCACGAACTGGATAACAGGGCTCCCCAAGGGAACTTATCTCATCAACAATCGCAAGTTCACCATTTACTGAGTCCGCGCCTACAATGCATCAGTCTATGGCATCCAACAGCGAGTACACCATTGACCTTGAACGTATCATCCGTTCTTACGCAGGCAATCGTGTACCCGCTTTCGTTATACGCTTTTTAAAGCGACTGGTGCATGAAGATGAAATCAACGCATATCTGTCCAAAGGTTATGAGGGTGTTGATTTCTGCGAGGGTGTTGTCAATGAGTTGGGCGTTAAGATAACAGTTGTAGGATTAGAAGATTTGCCAGAAGACGGCCGCTTCACCTTTGTGTCTAACCATCCTTTGGGCGCCATTGATGGCGTAGCTCTCGGTGGAATCATCGGACGGAAATACAATGGGCACGTGAAATATCTTGTACGCGAATTGTTGATGAATCTGAAGGGACTTGCTCCTTTATGTATTGGCATAAATAAGTTTGGAGCCCAGTCGCGAGACCTGCCCCGTCAGATTGGCGAAGCTTTCAATAGCGACAATCACATTATTATGTTTCCAGCAGGTCTGTGTTCTCGCCTGATTAACGGGCAGGTGCATGATATACCTTGGGGAAAGGCATTCATTACGAGAAGCGTTCAAAGTCGGCGCGACATTGTTCCAGTCCATTTCATCGGAGAAAACTCTCCTCGCTTCTATCGAATAGCAAGGTGGTGCAAGTGGCTCGGAATCAAATTCAATTTGGCAATGCTCCTCTTGCCTGATGAAATGTTCCGTTCACGGGGAAGTCACTATATTGTACGCTTTGGTAAACCGATACCTTACCAGACATTCAATCGCGAGCGCACATCTCTTCAATGGGCCCAATGGGTTGAGGATGCCGTTTATCAACTTTAAGTTAAGTAGTTACATAAAATACAACATCATGAATGCAGAAATGCCTGTGATAGCCCCAGTTCCTGTGGAAGTCCTGAAAAGTGAACTGACAGAGGACAAGCGCCTGCGCTTCACAAATAAGAGTAACAACGAGATTTATATTGTTACATGGCAGGATTCGCCCAATGTTCTGCGTGAAATCGGGCGTTTGCGCGAAATCGCTTTCAGAGCTCCTGGTGGTGGAACGGGCAAGGCTTTGGATTTGGATGAGTTCGATACGATGCCCAACCCTTATAAGCAACTTATCGTGTGGGATCCCGAGGAAGAAGCTATCCTTGGTGGGTATCGGTATCTTCTCGGTTCTGAGGCTCAGTTCGATGCAGATGGACAGCCGATTCTGGCCACTTCTCATATGTTCCGTTTCTCCGAGAAGTTCATTCGTGACTACCTGCCTTACACGATTGAGCTGGGACGTAGTTGGGTCACATTAGAATATCAAAGTACGCGCGCGGGCGCAAAAGCTCTTTTTGCGCTCGATAATTTGTGGGATGGTCTTGGTGCACTGACCATCATCAAGCCCAATGTGCGTTATCTTTTTGGTAAGATGACGATGTATCCCAGTTATGACCGCAAGGCGCGCGACATGATACTCTTCTTCCTAAAGAAGCATTTCTGCGATCCTGACGGATTGATTCTTCCGGTGAAACCGTTGGAATTAGAAACAAGTGTCGATGAACTTAGCGCTTTGTTTAGTGAGAAAGAATTCAAGGCTGACTATCGCATCCTTAATCATGAGGTGCGCAAGCGAGGTTTCAATATACCCCCATTGGTGAATGCGTATATGGGATTGTCACCAACGATGCGTATGTTCGGTACAGCCATCAATTATGGGTTTGGTGATGTTGAGGAAACTGGCATCCTGATAGCCGTGGATGAAATCCTTGACGACAAACGTGCGCGTTACATAGACAGCTATGCACGCGAACATCCCGAGGCTGTAGCGCCTACCAGTGGCGCTAATCCCGTCATCTCATGACTATGATTCAACGAGGGCGAAGTCGAGCTGTTTCTTGTCAAGATTTGCCCGTGCGACCTTAACCTTTACGGCATCTCCAAGCGTGTAGTGGTGGTGATGACGGCGCCCTACAAGAGCGTAATTGCGCTCATCAAATTCATAGTAGTCATCGTCGAGGTCGCGCAGCGGTACCATTCCTTCGCATTTGGAATCGGTGAGTTCCACATAAAGGCCGAACTCGTTGATGCCTGAGATGATTCCGTCGAACTCCTCTCCCAGTTTGTCAGCCATGAACTCCACTTGCTTGTACTTGATGCTGGCGCGTTCGGCTAATGCAGCCGTTTGCTCCATGTCGCTGCTCTGTTCGCATAAAGCTTCGTATTTCTCCTGATTGGCGGAGCGACCGCCTTCGGCATAGCGGGTCAGCAGCCGGTGTACCATCATGTCAGGATATCGACGAATAGGTGAAGTGAAATGGGTGTAGTAGTCGAAGGCGAGCCCATAATGACCAATATTGATGGTCGAATATTTTGCCTTCATCATAGCCCTCAGGGCTACCATCTCCACCAGGTTTTCCTCCTTTTGGCCGTGCACTTCATGTAGCAGTCGGTTGAGGTTCTTGCTGATGTCCTGCTTGGAGCCAGTGACCTTCAGCTTGTGTCCGAACTTGGTGACAAACTGCGAAAGGTTCATCAATTTATCCTGATCGGGCTGTTCGTGAATGCGATAAGGGAGCACCTTTGCTTTCTTGCCCTTGGGAACGCGTCCTACGCTTTCCGCTACCGTCCGATTAGCCAGCAGCATGAACTCTTCAATCAACTTGTTGGCATCCTTTGATACTTTGTAATAAGTGCCGATGGGATGGCCTTTTTCATCGATGTCGAAACGCACTTCGGGACGCTCAAAATCCACCGCTCCCGCGGCAAAACGCCTTTGACGTAGAAGCTTGGCCAGACGGTTCAGCGTTATCAATTCTGTAGCAAACTCCTCTGTCGGTCTCAAGCCGTGAGCTTTGTCGCCTTCAAATTCAGCCCCGGGTAGTGGTGCGTGGTCGCCCGGTTGTTTGTAATCCTCCTCGCTGGCTTCATGGCGTTCTTCCAGCAGTGCCTGCACCTCTTCGTAAGTGAATCGGCGGTCGCTTTTGATGACGGTGTGAGCCAAGTGCCATCGTTTCACTTCGGCTTTCTCGTTCATCTCGAAAATGACGCTGTAGCAGAGTTTCTCCTCGTCGGGTCGCAGTGAGCAGATGAAGTTGCAGAGCCGCTCTGGCAACATGGGAATCGTTCTGTCCACAAGATACACACTGGTGGCCCGCTTGATAGCTTCTTTGTCGATGAGTGAGCCTTCCTGTACATAGTGCGATACGTCAGCGATGTGAACGCCGATTTCGTATAACGTCTTCCCGCTGTTGGTGGAAACGGTCTTAAACGAGAGTGCGTCGTCGAAGTCCTTGGCGTCGCGTGGGTCGATGGTGAAAGTCACGCGGTCACGGAAATCTTCGCGCTCTGCATAATCCTGCGGAGTAATTGTGGCATCGATACGGTCGGCGGCTTCTTCTACAGCCTTGGGGTAGGAGTAGGGAAGCCCAAATTCTGCGAGGATTGCGTGCATCTCCGTCTCGTTTTCCCCCGACTTGCCCAGCACTTCCACCACTTTGCCGATGGGATTCTTGGATCCTTCAGGCCACTCGATAATCTTGACAATCACCTTGTCTCCGTCTTTGCCGCCCTTGAGCTGTGCCTTGGGGATGAAGATGTCGTTGGAGAGTGTGCGGTCCTCTGTGAGCAGGAATGCGAAGTCCTTGCGCACGCTAAGGCGCCCCACGAAACTCTTGTCCGCCCGTTGGAGGATGGCGGTCACCTGAGCCTCGCGGACATGTCCGCGGCGGCGGGCCATCATCTGAATCTTGACGCGGTCACCATCCATCGCATGTAGCGAGTTGCGCTCAGCCACGAGGATGGGTTCGCCGCCGTCATCGGGCAGGAATGTGTTTTTGCCATTATGCTTGCGCTTGAAGGTCCCCTCCATGACCGTGGATTTCGATGCCAGCTGATAGCGCATCTGAGCAGCCTCGATGATATAGTCGTCCATGAGCAAGTCATCCAGCACATCCATGCAGAGCAGTTTCGCCGGATGTGTGTTCAGATGCAGCTCGCGAAAAATCGTCTTGATGTCAATGATGTCGTTGGGACGAGCCTGGAACAGTTGCATGAGCTGTTCGCCCAGCTGCTGCTTGTTCAGACGCCTTGCGCCTTGCTTGTTTTTTCCTTTAGCCATGATGATGAGGGGTTAAGAAGTTGCAAAAATCCCCCTTCGAAGCTGGCGCTTTGGAGGGGGATAGTGAAGTAAACGAAACGAATTACTGGATGGCAGCGTCGAGCTCAGCACCAGCCTTGAACTTAGCCTGCTTCTTAGCGGCAATCTTGATGACAGCCTTTGTCTGGGGGTTGATGCCCTGACGAGCTTCGCGCTTAGCAACGGAGAATGTGCCGAAGCCGACGAGAGCAACCTTGTCACCGCCCTTGAGAGCATCGGTGATAGCCTCGATAGTAGCATCAAGAGCCTTCTTTGCGTCAACCTTTGTCAGACCTGCCTTGGCAGCAATAGCGTTTGTTAAATCTGTCTTGTTCATAAAATAAATGAATTAAAGGGTTTATAGAAATAAGTTGTAAAAACGTGCTTCAATCAGTGCAAACCGCACAAATGTTGCGACAAATGTATGTAAAGTTGTGCTTCTCGCAAAGTTTTTTTGTGAAAAAGATGTATTTTTCTTGAATTTTGCCTTTTTTTTCCTCGTATCAGCGTAAAAATATCTACTTTTGCGCCCAAAATCAGTATTAAAGCGCCTTTTGAGCGCCTATGAAGCATAAGAATAGCAGATTATGAATTTGAACATGCCTCCCGTAACGAAGAATCTCATCATCATTAACCTTTTGATGTACCTGGCCAAGGTGGTTCTGGAACGCTACGGAATAGATTTCGATGACTTGTTGGGTCTCCACTTCATTCTGGCGTCTGACTTCCGTCCCCATCAGTTGTTCACCTATATGTTTGTCCATGGCGGTTTGGAGCACATCTTCTTCAATATGTTCGCTGTGTGGATGTTCGGCAGGATTATGGAGCAGGTAATGGGGTCGCAGCGCTTCCTCTTTTATTATATAGTATGTGGCTTGGGTGCCGGCCTGATGCAGGAGGGCGTTCAATATATTCATTATATGTACGAGGGCTTGGGTGCCTACGACAGCGTGAATATGGAGGGCCTTGTGGTGCCGATGGAGACATACCTGAACCGTTGGACAACAGTCGGAGCCTCGGGTGCCGTTTATGGTGTTCTGTTGAGTTTCGGCATGACTTTTCCGGAGGAGCGGATGTTCATCATCCCCATCCCTGTGCCAATCAAGGCTAAGTGGTTTGTCATTGGCTATGCAGTCATTGAGCTCATGAGCGCCTTGGGCAATCCCGGCGACGGCATCGCCCACATGGCTCATCTGGGCGGAATGCTCTTTGGTCTTGCACTCATCCTCTATTGGCGCAAGCACCCCGGTGATCGTGGCGGTCGCTTCTTCGGCGGCAGTGGCAATGGCTATGGTGGTTATGGCGGCTACGACAATTACTTCACCCGCTATGAAGACGTGACCAACGAACGTCCTCAGAAGCCTTCCCTTTGGGCGCGCTTTAAGCAGTGGCTTGAGGAGCGTCGTTCACCGAAAACACAAGCCCACTCAACAGCAGGTACGAAGTACGATCAGGACATAGAGTGGAATCGCCAAAAGAAAGCGCGTGAGGAGGAGGTTGACCGCATCCTCACAAAAGTGAAAGAGGGTGGTTACGAGAGCCTCACTGCAGAAGAGAAGAGACGGCTTTTTGATGCCAGTCAGCGATGAAAGCCATCCGAACCATACTCGTTCATTTGTTCACGGGGGCAAACATTGCCACCATCCTCTTGCTGTGGGCCTGCTGCGGCTCCACCTATCTTCACCCTGCCGACTACCCGCGTCTGGGCTTGCTGGGATTGGCTTTCCCGTTCATTCTGATACCCAATATCCTGTTCATCTTCTTCTGGTTGATATTCAAGGCGAAGCGCGTATGGCTTCCGATCCTTGGGCTACTGGCCTGCTTTTCCTTTATCCGCGCCTATTACTCTGTAAGTTGGAACTCTGAAGAGCCCGATTCTACAGCGCTGAGCATCCTCTCCTATAACACATGCAGCTATGGTCACGGATCTACTGCACCCAAAGAGAACAAGCAAGACTGCTTCGCCTATCTCACGACCTCCGATGCCGATATCATTTGCCTGCAGGAGTCCAACAGGAATGCACAGCTGGAAAAAGACATGAAAGCCAAGGGCTACGACCTCTTCAGCTCCAATGAGTATTCCATCTATTCCCGTCTTCCCATACTCTCTGCCGACCCCCTCTCTAATGATCCTAAAAAGCCTTTTGCCTTGAAGGCCTTCCTGCTCGACGGACAGGACACCATCATGCTGATTAACCAGCATTTGCAGAGCAACAAGCTCTCGCTACAGGTGAAAAACTCTTACCGCAAGGCACTGGAGCAGCACGAGAGCGATTCCGTTCGTAAGGAGTTGCGCCCAATTCTTCAGTTGCTGGGCGCTGCGCTTCCCCTACGTGCGGCTCAGGCCGACACGCTTGCAGCCATTATTGAACAATGGCTGCCGCGCCCCGTCATCGTCTGCGGCGATTTCAACGACACTCCCATTTCCTATGCCCATAGCGCCCTCACCCGAAACCTCACCAGCGCCTTCATTCAGAGTGGTCATGGGCTGGGCTTCACCTTCCAGGAAAAAGGCTTCCCTGTGCGCATCGACCACATCCTTTTCAGTGATGACCGTTGGACAAGTTGTCAGACTCGCGTTGACAAGTCCATTTCTTGCTCCGACCACTATCCAGTGCTCACAAAACTGGTCAAAAAAGCCCCTTAACGCAGCAAAATGCACATAAAAAGGTAAATATTTGCCTTTTAAGCACCGCTCTTCCACAAAAAAGACGTATATTTGCGCGCTAATTTGGGGCTTCAGCCCTTTTTGGCGTCAAAAAACGACCTGAAAATAAGAAATAAACATCAATAAATTCAAAACAAAATGCAAAACAAAGGATTCGTAAAAGTTTTCGCAGTCCTGCTTGCACTCGTGTGCATCTTCTACCTCAGCTTCTCGTTTGTCACCAGACACTACGAGGACAAAGCTCAGGCTATCGCTGCCGTCGAGGGCGAAGAAGCCGGACAGCACTACTTGGACTCTCTCGCCAATGAACCCGTTTATTTCGGGGTATGGTCTCTGAAAGAGTGCCGCGAGATGGGTATTGGTCTGGGTCTGGACCTCAAGGGTGGCATGAACGTCATCCTCGAAGTGTCAGTTCCCGACGTGGTCAAGGCCCTTGCCGACCACAAGGATGACGCCAACTTCAATCAAGCCGTTGAACAGGCCCGGAAGGAAGCCGAGGCAGGTCAGGGCGATTTTATTTCCCTCTTTGTCAAGGATTACAAGGAGCTGGCTCCCAACAGCAACCTGGCTGAGCTCTTCGCCACCCAGCAGCTGCGCGGCAAGGTGAACACCAAGAGCACCGACCGCGAAGTGGAGAGCGTTCTGCGTGAGGAGGTGAAGGCAGCCATTGACAACTCCTTCAACGTCATTCGCACGCGTATCGACCGTTTCGGTGTTGTACAGCCCAACATCCAGGCTCTCGAAGGTCAGGAGGGACGCATCATGGTCGAGCTCCCCGGTATCAAGGAGCCTAACCGTGTGCGTAAGCTCCTCCAGGGCTCCGCTAATCTGGAGTTCTGGGAGACCTACACCACCATGGAGGCTGTGCCCTTCCTCGTTCAGCTCGACAGCAAGCTCGCTGCTGCTGGCGTTGAGGAAGAAACAGAAGCTACTGAGGAAACCGCTGCTGAGGCTGCTCCCGAAGCTGTTGAGCCTGTTGCAGCCGACTCTGCCGCTGCTCCTGCTGCCGATGATGCCCTCGCAGCCATCGCCAAGGGCGACAATGCCGATGCCGCAGCCAGCAACAATGCTGCCACCGAGGCTGCTCTGAAGGCTCATCCCCTGCTCGCACGCCTGCAGCTGCTCAATCAGGACAACGGTGCCTGCGTCGGCTATGCCAGCAAGCGCGACATGGATGCCATCAGCGCTCTCTTCGAGACTCCCGAGGCCAAGGCTGTCCTGCCCACCGACATGAAGCTCCTTTGGGGTGTCAAGAGCGTGGATAAGAATGATCAGGTCTATGAGCTCTATGCCATCAAGGTCACCGAGCGCAACGGCCGTGCTCCCCTGGAAGGCGACGTGGTCACCGATGCCAAGGATGAATACGACCAGCAGAGCCGTCCCTGCGTCACGATGCAGATGAATGTTGAGGGTGCCCGTCGCTGGGCCGCCCTGACGAAGGCTAACATCCATCGCCCCATTGCCATCGTGCTTGACAACTATGTTTATAGCGCTCCCAACGTGCAGAACGAGATCACCGGTGGTAACTCACAGATTACGGGTCGCTTCACACCTGAAGACACCCGCGACTTGGCCAACGTGCTGAAGTCCGGTAAGATGCCCGCTCCCGCCAACATCGTCAGCGACGAGATTGTCGGTCCTACCCTCGGTCAGGAGTCTATCCGTCAGGGTCTCTGGAGCATGCTCTTCGCCTTCATCGCCCTGATGCTCTACATGGTCAGCATGTACGGCTTCCGTCCCGGCATGGTTGCCAACTGCGCTCTGCTCTTCAACCTCTTCTTCACCCTCGGTATCCTCACCAGCTTCCAGGCTGCCCTCACCATGAGCGGTATCGCCGGTATGGTGCTGACGCTGGGTATGGCTGTCGATGCCAACGTGCTCATCTTCGAGCGCACGAAGGAAGAGATGCGCAGCGGCAAGGCAGTCCGTCAGGCTATGCAGGCCGGCTACAACAATGCCTTCAGCGCTATCATCGACTCCAATGTCACCAGTGTGCTCACGGGTATCATCCTCTACTACTTCGGTACAGGTCCTATCCGCGGCTTCGCCACTACATATATTATAGGTATTGTCATCTCCTTCTTCACGGCTGTTTATCTCACCCGTGTGGTGTTCGACAGCTTGATGGCCAAGGACAAGTGGCTCGACCTCACCTTCACGACATCCGTCAGCCGCAAGTTCCTTGCTGACACGAACTTCAATTTCATGGGCGCCTACAAGAAGTCCTTCACCGTCTTCGGTATCATTGCCGTGCTGGCTATCGGCTCTTGGATTGGCCGCGGCTTCTCCGAGAGTATCGACTTCACCGGTGGCCGCAACTTCGTCATCCTCTTCGAGAAAGAGGTGCAGCCCGAGACCGTTCGTGCACTGCTGGCCGATGCCTTCCCCGAGAGCAACACCAGTGCCATCGCCATCGGAACAGAGGGCAAGACCATTCGTATCTCCACCAACTACCGTATCGAAGAGAGCGGCAGCGAGGTAGATAACGAGATTGAGAGCAAGCTCTTCGAGGTCCTCAAGCAGGGCAAGCTCCTCGGCGAAGACCTCACGGAAGAGACCTTCGTCAACCGCGACGACTATGCCGGCGGCTCCATCATCAACTCTCAAAAGGTGGGTCCCTCCATTGCAGCCGACATCACCCGTGGCGCCATCATCTCCGTCATCCTTGCGCTGATTGTCATCTTCGTCTATATCCTCGTGCGCTTCCGCAACGTGGCCTTCTCCGTAGGTGCCATCACTGCTCTGGCCGTCGATACCATCTTCATCCTCGGCATGTTCTCCGCTTGCTGGGGTTGGATGCCCTTCTCACTCGAGATTGACCAGACCTTCATCGGTGCTCTGCTGACCTGTATCGGTTACTCCATCAACGATAAGGTGGTTGTCTTCGACCGTATCCGTGAGAACCTCGGCCTCTATCCCAAGCGTGACAAGCAGCTGCTCTTCAACCAGTCCCTGAACGCTACGCTGACCCGTACCATCAACACGTCTGTCTCCACGTTCATCGTTCTGGCTGTCATCTTCGCCTTCGGCGGTGCCAGCATCAAGAGCTTTGCCTTCGCCATGATCCTCGGTGTCATCATCGGCACGCTGACCTCCATGTTCATCGCTGCTCCCACAGCCTACCTGATCATGGGTCGCAAGATCAAGGAAGAGGAGTAATACGAATTCATCATACAGACAGAAGTGTCTGCTTAGATATAAGTCTTTCCGCCATCACGCGGAAAGGCTTTTTCTTTAATCCCTAATCCTTAATCAAATCTTCAATATTTCAGCAAAAAACTTTGCCCTAAAGCAACAATTCACTATCTTTGTCCTCGAAAAAAGCTAGATCAGCCTTAAAGAAATCTTGTTGTATGAATGAATTAGAGCCCATACAAAGGAAAATATACGAGATACGAGGCCAGCGTGTGATGCTAGACTTCGACTTAGCAGAAGCGTATGGCGTAGAAACTGCCCAGTTGAAGAGGCAAGTTCGCCGCAATATAGAACGTTTCGAAGGTGAAGACTTTATGTTCGAAGTTACACGTGAAGAACTATCAAGATGCCAAATTGGCACCTTGAACATCAAGAGAGGCCAGAATATCAAATATTTGCCTTTTGCGTTTACAGAGCTCGGTGTTGCAATGTTAAGCAGCGTTCTTAAATCGCAAGTTGCAATAAAGATAAATCGGAAAATCATGCGTGCTTTTGTAGCCATGCGCAATGCGTTGCCTCTCATTCAGAGCCAGAAAGAATTGGAGGACTTGCAGCAGCGAGTGGAAGCATTGGAGGAATCAGGTATTGCCACACAGACAGCTATCGAAGAGACACGCAACGAACTTACCCAGGTTTATGAAGCCCTGACCCAACTTGGCGAGAAGCAACAGGAACCGATTCCCGAGATAGGCTACGCCGCTATTCAAAAGCGGAGGGAGCAGGAAACATAATAGCAGACAGACATCAGATTCATCATACAGACAGCGCTCGGCGCTATGCGACGCTTCTTGAGGTATCAAGCGTCCTTCGGCCGAGCGCATGCTTGAAGAACCTCCGCTTATCTACAAGCCTTTCCGATAGAGTTGTCGGAAAGGCTTTTCTTTAATCCCTAATCTCTAATCAAATCCCAATTTTTTCAGCAAAAAACTTTGTTGAGTCAAGAGTAATCCCTATTTTTGCAGCGACTTCGATAGTTCATTGCGGGCTGGAGGGTCAATATCTTATCAACCCTTAATCACTTTTAACTCAAGAAACAGACAGAAGATTCATCATACAGACAGAAGCGTCCGCTTAGATTCTTGTTTACCGTAATTCGCCAAATTAAAGTAAGCCACAAGAGTAAAAGTCTCGGATGCTCACGCCAACGGCGTGGGCTTTTACTCGTTAAGTGGCAATGGTTTTTGGCGAAACCTCGGTAAACGTAGACGAAGTAAGTAGTCCACGTTTTCTTTTTTGTGTATATTTACATTTTTCAAATTAATAATTTTTTTTAACTATGAAAAGGTTTTTATTTGCAATTAGTTCACTAGCATTGACACTATGTGTGTTTGTGCCCATGAGTGTTATGGCTGTAGAAGTTGAGATCAACGGACTATGGTATGATGTCATCAGCAAAACGAAAGATGCGAAGGTTATCAAATACAAATCATCTCCATATTCAGGCAACATCGACATCCCAACGACGGTTGACTATAATGGAGTCGCTTGTAATGTGACGAGCATCGCAGACGAAGCTTTCTTGAAATGCACAACTTTAAGGTCCGTTACTATCCCTAACAGCGTGAAAACAATTGGATGGCGTTCCTTCGCTGATTGCATAAACCTTACCTCTGTCGCCATCGGCAATGGCGTGACAAGCATTGGGGATCATGCTTTTTCGTATTGCACACACCTTACCTCTGCCACTATCCCTAACAGTGTGACGGTCATCGAAGCTTTTGCCTTTGAGCACACAGGTCTTACCTCCGTCACCATCCCTAACGGCGTGACGAGCATTGGCGGTTATGCATTCTCTGGTTGCTCAGGTCTCAGCTCCGTCACCATCCCTAACAGCGTGACGGCCATAGGGAGTTCGGCTTTCCAGGACTGTTCAAGCCTAACCTCCGTCACCATCCCTAACAGCGTGACGGCCATAGGATCTGAGGCTTTCTATCGCTGCTCAAGACTGCCATCTATTATCATCGGAAGTGACATAAAAACAATAGGTCAGCTTGCTTTTGCAAATTGCGATGATTTGGCAGAAGTATATTGCTATGCAGAGAAAATACCAGATATGATAACCCGTTGGGGTTCCTTATGCACCAACGCTTTCCAAAATTCTTACATAGAGTATTCTACGCTTCATGTCCCTCAGTCAGCTATCGAAGATTATCGGAACACTGAACCTTGGAGCGGCTTTGGAACAATTGTTTCAATTGATGGTGAGGAACCTTCAGAACAGCGATGTGCAAAGCCGACGATTATCTACCAGAATGGCAAACTGTCGTTCAGAAGCGAGACAGAGGGCGTGGATTTTGTTTCTGAAATCAAGAATGCTGATATTAAAAAGCATTACACGAGTGACATTGAGTTGACCGCGACTTATAACATCAGCGTCTATGCAACCAAGTCAGGTTACTATGATTCAGATATCGCCACAGCAACCCTCTGTTGGATAGATGCCACTCCGCAGACGGAAGGATTGGACGGTATGGCTAAGATAGCAGCGCGTCCCATTTTGGTAAAGTTTGAAAATGGATTGATTACGGTAGAAGGTGCCGACGACAGCACTAACGTCAGCATATACGCTACGGATGGCAAGCAAATGGGTTCAGCCATCAGCCGGAATAACGCTGCCACCATCGCCACCAACTTGCGACCTGGCTCCGTTGCCATTGTCAGGGTAGGCGAAAAGAGTGTTAAGGTCGTAGTGAAGTAAGATTTTATGAAGGATATGAAGGATTAGAGATGAGAGATAATCCTTTCTGCCTATTAACATGATTCGGTTAGCCCGCTGACGAGGTCACGTCAGCGGGCTAACGTTGTTTAGTCAGGCAGGTGACTAAGTAAAGTCAGGCGCCTGCTAAATTCAGTCAGCCCGCTCAAAAATTTACCGAAATAGCTTAAAAGTTTACACCTCGCGCACACCTTAAATAATATGAAAGCCGTCGAAAAAATGTCCACAGTTGTCCACAGTCCACAGTTTTTTCGCGGACCCCACAACAGGCTACGAGAGGGCTTTTCATTGTAAGGATTATTTACTATTAATACATATATAATATATTGATATATAATTATATATAATAAATAATATGTAAAATATATAGTTATAATCTTACTTCTCTCCCCCTCCCCTCTCCTGCTAAATCCTCGCCAAAAAAACTGTGGACTGTGGACATTTTGTGGACAAAATTATCATGAACTAAGTTACACATTATCTTTTCTGCCTTGTCGCCTGAAGATGCAGGTCTTCCGTCAATAAGATGCAGGTCTTATGGCAATAAGATGCAGCATCTTAAGCCGAAGGATGCAGCATCTTGTGGACGTAAGATGCAGCATCTTACAGACGATTGTTCCAGAGCTTCAACGTCGTAGTCCTGTATGTTATCAGGGAACATCGCTATCATGGTTAGGGATTTCCCCCTGCATCTTTAGGAATAGCCGCTTGCTCCTGTGGGCAGAAGCACCTACCTTTGCAGCATCAAACTTAAAAACGTTACGACTATGAAGACTTTGTACAAGAATATGTGGATGATGAGCATTGCGCTCATGGCTATCACGAGTTTTACCAGCTGCGACGATGTCTATGACTGGGTAGAGGATTCAGAGGTAGGCTACGCCATAAGCGGCCACTGGTTTGGCGATATGGATATGTATAATGCCTACACGGGTGAGCCCGCCGAGGGTTCGGAGATCCAGTTCTACAGCGGATGGGACTACAGTCATGGTCGCGGCGTGGAAATCGACTATTACTACGACTCCCGCCCCGTGCGCAACGAATTTGAGTGGGAGGTCATCGACGGCTGTATCTACTTGACCTTCCTGCGTAATCCCGGTCTCGACTGCGTCATTGCCGACTACAACCTCTCCGACGACTATTTCTCAGGATACATCGATGGTTTCGACGGCTACAGCACGCGCTTCCGCCTGCGCAGCTATGACCGCTACTGGAAGAGCTACGGTTACACTGCATACATCACGCGCTCTGCCGAAGACACTGACTCTACGCAGGTGGTCACAGGCATCCGAGGGTGCAACATGAAGAAAGAGGGGAACAACTGATTCTCTCACGATGGTTATTGCCTGGGCAATGCCATCATGCTGACTCCTTATTGATTGAAGGATCGCCCTTTCCAATAAGGTGTAAACGAAATTGAAAACACGTATATACGATATTGCAAACTCGTATATACGTGTTTCAGTACACTCGCTGTCCTTTGTAGTACCCAGAGCCGGAACATAACCGCTTCTAACAAAGGAAATAAATAGCCATAAAGTAGCGATAGTCAATCATTTACGAAGTTTTGCAATTTATCCGATTTTGACAAAACGCCCCATGTTTGCCCTTGATTTGTTTGAATTAACACCTTTCTAACACCCTGGAATTTAAACATTTTGTACCTCTGCAGAAGAAAAGAAATCATCAACAGCCTGCCAGCACTCAACCTATAGCATTGATTCATTTACTGGTGATAAGAGAAGATAAATTTCCCTTTCGCCAGCAAACATCATTGTTCTGGCGAAAGAAGAATAAGTTTAGTCCACATTGCGCATATATAGCAAATGGGCGTACTAAAT
>CACZSQ010000002.1 GCA_902783885.1 uncultured Bacteroidales bacterium | reverse complement strand
GTCGATAAATCCTATCGTTCCATCGTCGTCAAGAAAGGCAGCAAACTGCTTGTCAAATGACGGCGCAGAGCGCATCGGCTAAAGAGACTCACGTATTTTTTTGCACCACAGATTGCACAGATTACGCGGATTTTTTTCGAACACGAATTGCACGAATTGCACGAATTGTATGGCTGGTCGGTAGAATTCAATTTTTTCGAATTTCACAAATTGAGCGAAAGGCTGCGCGGCTTTCGAGAGAGAGAGTTCGCATCAGAGTAATTAAATTGTTATCAAGAATTAGAGAATTAGAGAATTTATTAGCTTTTGCAGAGCAAAAGACTTTCTATTCATTCTCATCAATTCATTTTTAGAGTATTGCAAAATGAGATTAATTCTCTAATTCTCTAATTCTTGATAAATAAAAATACTTCCTATAACTCGGGCTCTCCACTCTCCGCTCGGCGCTTGCGACGCTTCGCTTGCGAAGAACTATTAAATAATACTAAATATTAACCTCTCCCTCCCCCTCCCAACACTCCCCTTTAGGGGGCTTGGGGGCCTTAACTCTTAACTCTCCGCTCGGCGCTTGCGAGCCTCTTGAAGTGTCAAGCGTCCCTATGGACCGAGCGCGCTCTGCGAAGAACTTTCAACTATCAACTATCAACTGACTCTAAACTCTCAACTCTAAACTCTCAACTCTCAACACTCCCCTTTAGGGGGCTTGGGGGCCTCATACACTCCCCTTTAGGGGGCTTGGGGGCCTCATACACTCCCCTTTAGGGGGCTTGGGGGCTTCCCCCACCCCTACGCGTAGCTGTGCATTCCGGAGAGGAAATAGTTGACTCCGAAATAGGTGATGATGACGAAGAGGAAGGCAGCGACGATATAGGTGTGGTAGCGGAGCATGGCGCGACGGCTGTCGCCCTGGGTGCCGTAGATGTTGAACACGGAACGGTGGAAGGGCACGGCATAGACCATGAGGGTGATGAGCGCCCAGGATTCCTTGGGGTCCCACGACCAGTAGTTGCCCCACGAGACATTGGCCCACACGGCGCCGAGGAAGATGCCTATGGCGAGCAGGAAGACGGCAGGATAGAGCATGAGCTGCGACAGAGCGGTGGTGTGCTCAAGGCTTCGGTCAGTTTCCGGGGAACAGCGGGCGTCACGCTTGCAGAGCTGCACGATGGCCTGAATGCCCATGAGCATCTGCAGGGCAAAGAGGGCGTAGGCGCACATGACCGTCATGACATGGATGGAGAGCAGGGGCGACTGGAGCACGGGCATCAGTGGCGTCAGCTGCGAGTTGGTGCCGCCGAGCATGGCCACGAGCAGACAGAACGAGGCCAACAACGAGGGGAAGGCGATGAGCTGAAGCGTGGCGGTCTGCCGCCGACAGTCGGCATCAACCCGCTGCCCCTCGTCGAGAGAAGCTTCGCAAGTGTCAACAGCTGCCGGCTGTCCTTTGCCGAGAGAAGCTTCGCAAGCGCCAACAGCTGCCGGCTGTCCTTTGCCGAGAGAAGCTTCGCTAGTGCCGGTTGGAGTGCAGTTCTTTTTACGGATGAGCAGATAGATGACCGGTACGAGCAGGAGCACCCACGCCATGAAGAGCATCGTCTCGGGGCCGTTGCTGACGGGCACGTGGCCGCTGAGCCACCAGCGCAGGGCCAGCTGCAGGGTGACGTAGAGGAAGAGCGAAGCGTGGAACAGGGCTGCAAGCTTTTCAGCGAAGGCGAAGCTACGCGAGCGCTGAGCGGGCTGCCGCAAAAGGGAGAGAATGGCGAAGAGGAGTCCGAGCGTGAGGGCAAGGAATACGGGCCACTTCTGGCTGCGGAGGGCATTGTAGAAGAGTTCGGCACGTGTGTGCGAGGCAGAGGGCAGCAGGTCGCCAATCATCTCACGCTGGAAGAGCTTGATTTTGGCAATGATTTCAAAGGCACGTTCGCGCTGGCCGGTGACGATGCTCTCGGTGAGGAAGTCCATGGACTGCTTGATGAAGAACTGCTCTTTGACAGGTATGGCGCGCGGAAGGCTCTGAGCTCCAGGCGTGTACCAGTTAACTGTCGCTGGTTGTGAGTCTGCCGACGGGGTCTCGGGATACGGAAAGAGGCGTGTGAACTGGCCTCGGTAGAACATCTCTATGAGGTGGAATTTCTCGTCGGCTTCGAGGAGCCCCTTGCGGTTCTGCTCCACATCGAACCCATTGAGCGTGGTGCGCCCGGTGCGGAGGGCTTGGATGTAGTCCTGCAGCTTGTACTCGTGGTAGGCATTGAGGAAGTCGGCATAGGATGCCCACTGCGAGGAGATGCCGAGGAGCTGCTGCACCTGCTTGCTCTTGATGCGTATGAGCTGCTGTTGCTCCCAAGGGGAGTAGTAGATCATCCAGCTGAGGAATATCTCATCGGCAGAATAGCCGTTCCAGGAGGCGCTGCCCGAGAGCTTGGCCACGAAGTCGGTGGCCACGGTGTTGAGGGGGCAGATGCGGTTGTTGTAGAGCACGTTGACGGCGCCCATGCGGTGTGCGATGTCCCTGTCAACGGTTTGCGGTGCGGCAGCACATGCCGTGGAATGGAAGAAGAACAAGAGCAATACGACTGACATATTGCGTAGCAGGCGCCGCAACTGGGTGTGTCGCGAGAGCAGCGTAGCCAAGATGCCAAGGAGAAGCAGCAGATACCCGACGTAGGTGATGGCGATGCCGTAGGGGTCGTAGCTGACGCCAAGGGTGACGCCCTCTCCGTCGGCATCGTAGCTCTGCTGGAAGAGCCGGTAGCCCTCGACATGGCCGATATTGTTCATCGACACCAGCACCTCTCCCCTATCCTCGTGCCCGTCTGAGAGCGAGGTGGCACTAAGAATGCTCTGATAGTCGAGGGGCGCATCGGTGCCCGGGTAGTTGACGATGCGGAACTCCTTGAGTGTCAGGTTGAAGGGCAAGGGGTGCACCTTGTTCTCCTTGTCGATGAATGCAGAGGCGGTGGTCCCAGTCCTGAGGCTGATGCGACCGCTGCGGGCAAAGAGATGAGTGGTGAGCGCCCCGGCGAGGATGACAACGAAGGAGCCATGGAGCAGCATGAGTGCCAGACGTTTGTAGAGGCGTTGCCGCATGATGTGTGCCAGCGAGGCCACGGTGAGCAGCCCCCACAGCGCCACGAACCACCACGCGCCATAGATGTAGTGGCTGACGTAGTCGGTTCCGCGGTATTTCTCTATGATTGTAGCAAGCCCTATACACACGATGAGGAGTGTGTATAGGGCTGTGAGTAGCAAGGGTAATTTACGTTGTGTCAAAGGATTCTGTTTACTTATTAAATCTTATGACTGATTTCTGCGTGAAAGGTTTAATCAGAGATTAAATTGATTCGATGAAATAGATGATTTGGTCGCGCTCCTTCTTCGAGAGGTTGCGGAAGTTGAGGACGCTGTTGTAGGCATCGCTGACGCCACCCTCGGTGCTGCATCCGTGCCACATGATGGCTTCGAGGACGTTGCGGGCGCGGCAGTCGTGGAGGCGCTCCACACCGCTACCGCACTTGGCCGCCAGGCCGCGGCCCCAGAGAGGCGTGGTACGGCACCAGCCGGTGCGGATGTCGTTCTTCATCCAGAGGCGGTGCTGCACGAAATCGGTGTAGGGCCAAATCTTCTGATGCGGGTAGCGCGGCATGTCGCTGTCCGAGGTGAAGAACTTGGCGGGGTCCTGGATGTGGTCGTCGCCTGTTTCCCATGACGGGCGGTGGCAGGAGGCACAGCCGATCTGCGCGAAGAGTTTCTTGCCCTCCTTGAAGTCCTCGGTGGTGGTGTTGCGGGCTGCAGGCACGGCGAGGCCGCGGTGCCAGATCATAAGGTTCTTGTACTGGGCATCAGTCATCTCGGGGTCAAGCTGCTTGCTGGTGAGATAGGTGTAGATGTCCTGCTGCAGGTTGCCCGTGTGCCACTCGGGGTGTGCGTGGGCGGGATCTACGCGATTGATGTAATCGGTGAATCCGGCCTGCACGTCGGGGTCCTGCGACGAGGTAGTGGCATAGTAGGTGCCGGCCAGGTCGAGGTAGTGGTAGCGGCGGTCGGAACGTGTCACGTTGGTGATGTTCCAGATGGCGTTGGCGCCTGCAGCATCGAGGATAGGACCGCGCGAGAGGGCGTAGGTGTAGCGGCGCACATACTTGGTGCCGTCGCCCTGGAGCGAGTTGCTGTAGTAGCTCTTCCACGTGCCTGTGGACTGATCCCACATGGCGGGGTTGAGGGCGTCGGTGCGTCCGATGCTGTTGAAGTAGTCGCTCTCCTGCTTCCATTGGGCTGTGATGTCGGCATCGGGGATGGCATCGGTGAGGCCTGTGCCGTAGATGCCGATGGTGGATTCAAGGAGGACACCGATCTCATCGTTGAACTGAGCCTCGTCGAGGGTCACGTCCGTCCCCCCGCGCGACACAACCACGGGAGCGTAGAAGGCGCCGTAGGGGATGGTGACCTCGGGATAGATGAGGGAGTAGGGCTCGCCGTCGGGGAACTGGTTGCCCCACTCGTCGGTGTAGTTATTCCAGGAAATCTTGATTTGCTCCTCTTTGATGGGAGCCTTGAAGGGCTTCACCGCACCCGTCTGCGGCATACCAGCCACGGAGCGGATGTAGGCGTTGGTGGTCTTGTCATAGACGACAAGCAGATAGCCGTTGCGATGGGTGTCAGCCTTGTACTCGGTCTGGCGGGCGCCGTGTCCGTAGCCGGGATGGCAGTAGAGACAGCCGCGACGGACATAGACAGGTCCGAGGCCGTGGAAAGCGCCCTCGGTGTTGGTGTTATAGTCCTTCTCAAAGAGGTATTCGCCCTCGTTGAAGGCCGTCATCATGCCGGCATTCTCCACAGCCTTGGTGGGCTGCTCGAAAGCCGTTGCGGTGTTCACGGTGGTGGTGCCCAGGAGGCCGCCGGCATAGTAGTCCTCGGGATAGTCGGTGGCCACGGGTGCCCCGATGTCCCATGTGAGGGGGTTGGGCTCTGTGAGTTCATCGCCGTCGCTGGCGCAGCCGGCAGCCATGAACGAGGTCATCATGACCAGGCAGAAATAGAAATGTCTTTTCATGATTATCTGTTGTGGTGTTATTTCTTCATACTGACGATTGACTGATAGAGCTTCCAGGCGTTGTCGGCCAGGGTGCGGTAGGTGGGCAGTACGACGTTGTCCACGTAGTTGTCGTTGATGACCTTGCACTGAGCCTCAACGGTGGCATTGCCAGCGTATCCTTTGAGTGTCTCATCCAATGCACCGAGGGCATCGTCCAGTGCGCCGAGAGCATCGATGGCAGCTTTGGCTGAGGGGTCGGTGTAATAGAGGGCAAAAGGCGCTTTCATGGCCTTAATCTTAGCCAGTGCAGCATCGAGCTTAGTGACGACGGTGTTGGCCTGCTGTGCGAGCGTTGCATTGCCTGCGTTCTGGCAGAAATAGATGAGCGAACGGTCGTTGGGCGTGGTGGCCGCTACCTGACCGTAGAGCGCGTTCTTGCAGCTGATGATGTTGTCGTAGAAGTCGATGATGGAGTTGTAGGCATAGGGGGATTCGATGTAGTTCTTGTCCTGACCCGTGTAGGGCAGGCCAATCTTAGAGTCGCCCACCTCGCCTATGATGTCCTGACAGCCAGAGATGATCTCCAACGTGGCTTCGAGGGCTGTAGCCCAGTCGCCTGTGCCGGGGTTCTTGAAAGCCTTGCCGAAGTTCTGGAATCCGCCAAGCTCTCCCTCTGCATCACCCTCATCGTTGATGGCGTTGTGGGTGGCAACATAGTTGAGGGCTATCTCATGGCGGGCAGCATTGCTCTCCTTGGAGTCCCAAGCGGCCTCCAGCGTAGTTGTGGCATTGTAAAGATCTTTGGCAACGGCACAGATGTACTTGTACTCGAGATTGGTAATCTGACTGATCTGTCGGGGCTGACCGTTGCGGAAGAGGACGTACTCGAGGCCGTGGTAGCCGAGGATGCCAGAATTGGCTGTCTTGATGAAGTTGTCGATGTCGGCCATGGCCTTCTCATCGCGCAGCACGTCGGCAAGGTCGTTGGCAGCTACCGGCCAAGTGTCGGTGTGGGGGTCGATGGAATAGACGTCGGCAGCGCCGAAGAGGAAGGCCTCAGACTGTTCCCAGTTGGCACGGGCTGCTTTCCAGTCGGAGCACACCTGTTCGATGCCTGTCTGAGTGCCGTCGATGACTGAGGTGTCAGCATCGTCGTCGCTGGTACATGACACGAGGCCGAGGGATAAGAGAGCAGCCACAGCTGCCATTTTCAAAAGATTCTTGTTTTTCATATTCATTACCGTTATTAATAGTTTATTATTTATTTTTAATTTTTCTAACACTCCCCTTTAGGGGGCTTGGGGGCCTTCTAACACTCCCCTTTAGGGGGCTTGGGGGCCTTCATTACAAAAACCATCCCGTGTAGGTGACACCGATGCTGACGCTGGGCTCGTTGTTGTAAGGATTTTTATAGAGCGGACTGTCCGCGTCGAGACCATTGTTGTTCGGTTTCTCGAAGAAACGATAAGAGTACTCGCCCTTGATGGTGACCTGCTTGACAGGAGAATAGTTGACACCGAAGGCACAGCGGTACTTCTTCGTGTATTTATACATAGACTTATAAGTTCCTGAGGCCATCGTGTTGTAGTGCTCGAAGCGGCCGAAGAGGAACAGCTTCTGGTCGGTCAGTTTCTCGGCATGGCGCCTGAAGAGGCTGAACACATCGTACCCGGCCTCGATACCATAGGCCAGGGCGCTGCTGCCGATGTTGGAATAATGGTGCGGGTTGCCGTCCTGGTACTTGTGATGCGTCCAGTTGGCCTGATTGTAGGCAGAGATCTCGTCGGCATCGCTGAAGTGGGCATAGTCGAAGTTGCCTCGCACAATCCAGTTCCAGCGGTTGAGGGTGAAATCAACGGCCACGATACCCAAGGCCCCCGTGACATCGTCGTACTTGGCACCGGGCGTGCGGAGCGTGTTACGGAAGGTGTAGCCGTAGTAGCCGCTCACACCGATGCGCAACCCCTTCACCGAATAGTTGTCCACGCGGCCTGCAACGGCGTAGTTGTTGGCAACCTTAAATTCGTAGGGGCTCGTGGCTCCGTAGTGTACGAAGTTCTCTGCCGTGAAGCTCTCTGAGTTCAGCCCCGAGAGCAGCTGGGCTTCGTAGCGCCAGTCCCTCAGCCGTCCCCACAACGAGAGCCCCACCTGATGCCAGGTGTTGGGCATGATGGTGGATTCGCCCTCGGGGCGATAGACGGTGAAGAACTGATTGGGCTCGTGGTGGGCATTGCTGTAGCCGACAGGGACGATGATTTCGCCCAGGCGGATGTTGAACAGTCCGTCCCAGAACTCCTTGTTGATCCAGAACTGCTCGATGTTCACCTCGCCGCCCTTCTCCACCTCTGCCTCGTACTCACCAGCCTCCTCGGCTTCAATCTCCACGGCGGTGCCATTGCCACCATGTTCGAACTCAATCTCGGAGCCCATCGACCAACCCTTGCCGAAGTCGTAGCCGATGTTCAGGCAAACGTGAGGAAGGTCGAAACGCCCGTGGCTCTTGTCGTTGGCATAGCTCTCCGGCTTCTTGTATCGGTTGAAATTCTGGCTATAGAAGTTGCGGGTCATCACCGCCTCGCCGTAACCGCCTATGGACAAGCGCGACTCTTGTGCTGTCACCGACATGGCTGACAATACGAGAACCGCTGTTAACAATATTCCTTTCATTTTCGTTTTTAATTTTTTAGTTTCACTTTGTGATGCTGAGAACGTAACCTCGTCCCAAACACGGCTGCAAAGGTAGAGAAAAGCAACCTTATTATACAATACGCAAAAATAAGTGTTCTCAACAGGCCAAGACAAAGGGCGTAATCGTTAACGATGAGGCAAATACCTCATAATAATTACACATGAAATCTTAAATAATTCGAATTACCCATAAATAGGGATTGTGTTATTCCGGAAAAAAGACGTACCTTTGCAGCGTAAATAAAACAGATATCAGCATGAAACGACTGAAACTTTATGAGGCTGAAGACAAGATGATTGACCTCATCAGCGACAACTATAGTATGCTGCAGGGACTGGGCGCGTTCGGCATACGTCTGGGGTTTGGCGACAAGACGGTCAGCGAAATCTGCAACGAGCAAGGTGTTGACTGCTACACGTTCCTCACCGTTGTCAACTTCCTCATCAACGGCTATGCCCCCAAGGAAACCGACGACAAGATAGCCGTGCCTACCCTACTCGACTACCTCCGCGCCTCCCATCGGTACTTCCTCGATTTCCAGCTGCCGTCTATCCGCAAGAAACTCGAGGAATCCCTGGGCACAGACACCGCCCTCCTCTCCACTGTGCCCGTCGCTTCTCCGACGGGTCTTCCGCTCCTCATCCTGCGCCTCTACGACGAGTACGCCCACGATATCCGCCTTCACATGAAATATGAAGAGAAGACCCTCTTCCCCTACGTGGAGGCGCTCCTGCGCGGGCAGCAGATGTCCAACTACAACGTGGACATTTTCGCCAAGCACCACAGCGACATCACAGGCAAGTTCCACGAGCTCAAGAACATCATTATCAAATACCTGCCCCACGACGGGCTCACCAACAACCAGCTCACGGCAGCCCTCTATGACATTTACAACAACGAGGAGTGGCTCCTCAACCACAGCAACGTAGAGGAAGTCCTCTTCGTGCCCGCCATCCGTCTCCTCGAACAGCGCCTCAAGACCGACGACGTCTCCGCCCGAATCTCCGGCTTGATTCAGAAGGCCGACTCAACCGAAGTCATCTCCGAGCGCGAGAAGGAGATTATTGTGTGCCTCGTACAAGGTATGTCCAACAAGGAGATTGCCAGCCACCTGTTCATCTCCGTCAATACAGTCATGACCCACCGACGCAACATCGTCCGCAAGCTCCAGATTCACTCCCTTGCTGGACTCACCATCTACGCCATCGCCAATAACCTCATCGACAAGAAGATTCTCTACAACAGCTAACCTCCTCCACCCCGCCCCAAGCCTTATACATTTTACCACCAATGGTAAAACCCGAAAGACGCAGGTCTTATCGACGGAAGATCTCTTTAAGCGGGATTGATACGTATCTCATAGGCTGTCTTGGCTTGTGCAACCAATCTTTCTCTTTCCTCTGTACTTAATACACGTTGCTTTTTGCGACGTGTAAGTCTTCTTGGTCCAACGATACCGATATGACCTATTATCGTTTTTTCCTTCTTTTCCAAAGGTTAGATGTTTGAGGGTACGTACGTTTGATGTGTTTCACGCCACAAAAGTAGCGATTATTTCAGTACGGGCAAAGAAAAAGGGGGAGAAAAGTAAAAAACTTCAATCTTTCATCTTTAGTCTTTAATCTTTTTACTACCTTTGCGGCCAATTGTTAAAGACATACGTTAAACGCTAAACGAAAATAAACATGGCTAAAATGAATTTTGGCGGCGTCATCGAGGAAGTGATGACCCGCGAGGAGTTCCCCCTTGAGAAGGCACGTGAGGTGCTGAAGAATGAGACCATTGCCGTACTCGGCTACGGCGTTCAAGGTCCTGGACAGGCTTGCAACCTGCGCGACAACGGTTTCAATGTCATCGTTGGCCAGCGTCAAGGCAAAACTTACGACAAGGCTGTTGCTGACGGATGGGTTCCGGGTGAGACGCTGTTCTCCCTCGAAGAGGCTGCAGAGCGCGGCACGATTGTATGCCTTCTGCTCAGTGATGCTGCACAGATGCAGCTCTGGCCAACAATCAAGCCCCATCTCACCGCTGGCAAGACTCTCTATTTCTCCCACGGATTCGCCATCACATGGAACGACCGTACAGGCGTAGTGCCTCCCAAGGACATCGACGTCATCATGGTGGCTCCCAAGGGCAGCGGCACCAGCCTCCGCACCATGTTCCTTGAAGGTCGCGGCCTCAACAGCAGCTACGCTATCTACCAGGATGCCAGCGGTAAGGCTTTGGAGAAAGTGCTCGCCTTCGGTATTGGCATCGGCAGCGGCTATCTCTTCGAGACCACCTTCCAGCGCGAGGCCACCTCTGACCTCACCGGCGAGCGCGGCTC
>CACZSQ010000001.1 GCA_902783885.1 uncultured Bacteroidales bacterium | reverse complement strand
GTGGCCGAAGAAGGCGAGTTCGACGAGTTTGACCTGAACTCCTTCTTCGAGGCCGAGGGCAAGGGCGACGAGGCCATCTTCAAACATCACGACGAGGTGCAGAAATGGCTGGACATGCTGCGAGGACAGTATCTGCCGACATCCGTCAACGACCTGAAGGCGGGCAACCGAAAGCCGCCGCTGCCCTTCCTGAACGGCGACCTGTACTCGAACATGAACCATACGCTCTGGTTCCTGCCCAACGTGGCCGCCTGCTTCGCCATGCGGAACCTGCTCAGGGAACTGCAGAACACGTTCTATCACGACTACCGCGTCATCGTCTGTGCTGGCACGCAGGCAGGCATCGGTCAGCAGGCCTTGCCGCCTGTGGAGCGGGCGATGGCGAACCCAGATCCGCTGCATTGCAAGACCATCACCCTGACCTGCGGCAAGCTGACAACGGGCGTGACCGTTCGTCCGTGGACGGGCATCTTCATGCTGCGCGACACCTCATCCCCGGAAACCTACTTCCAGTCGGCATTCCGCGTGCAGTCCCCCTGGACCATCACCAACAGCGACGGCCTGCATCCCAACCAGGTGGAGATCCTGAAGAAGGTGTGTTACGTCTTCGACTTTGCGCCCAACCGGGCGCTGCGCAAGGTGTCGGAGTACTCGTGCCAGCTGAATGTGGAGGAAGGGAACCCCGAGAAATGCGTGGACGACTTCATCCACTTCCTGCCCGTGCTATGCTATGAGAACGGCGTGATGAAGCAACTCTCGGCCAGCGATGTGCTCGACATGGCGATGAACAACACGTCAGCGACCCTGTTGGCACGCCGATGGGAAAGCGCCCTTCTGGTGAACGTGGACAACTTCACCCTGCAACGGCTGATGAACAACCACGACGCGATGGCGGCGCTGATGAAGATAGAGGGCTTCCGCTCGCTGAATCAGGATATCGAGACCATCATCAACAAGACCGACGCCATCAAGAAGAAACGCAAGGAAAACGAGGACGGCCTCTCGGCACGGGAGAAGAAACAGCTCTCGGAAGCCGAAAAGGAAATCAAGAGCAAGCGCCGTCAGATTCAGGAGAAGCTGATGAAATTTGCCACACGCATCCCTATCTTCATGTACCTCACGGACTTCCGCGAATACTCGCTGAAGGATGTCATCCTGCAGCTGGAACCGATGCTGTTCGAGCGCGTGACAGGTCTGACCAAGCAGGACTTCGCACTTCTGGTGAGCCTGAATGTTTTCAACGAAGCCTTGATGAACGATGCCGTCTATAAGTTCAAGCGCTACGAAGATGCCAGCCTAACGTATTCTGGCATCGACCGCCACGAGGGCGAACAGCTCGTGGGAGGCTATAGCACGGTCATCACACAGGAAGAATATAGAGAACAAAGCTAACTCCTTAATTTCATGTGTGGAGGCGGCGGTAGGCGCGCTGCTGGAGGTCGAAGAGGGGGAGGCTGAGCGTGAGCCAGTAGCCCGGGCGCCAACGGTAGCGGAGGGGCAGGCGCGAGGGGCGGAACGTGTGGAGCATGGTGCGGAAACGCTCGCGCAGGCTCAACTCGAAGTCGGGGGTGAGCTCGGTGCGGTGCTGGAGGTAGAGCCTGTAGCAGGCGATGAAGGTCATCCAGCGGCTGCCCTCGTAGCGGCGGATGATGCGGCGCGGCAGGTTCTCCTTCTTCAAGGCGAAGAGCAATGAGAGGTTGGCTTCCATGAAGTCGAAGCGGCGCAGGTTGAAGGAGGCGGTCATGGAAGCCTCGTGGCGGCGGTAGTAATAGGTGCCGCTGCAGGCGCGCACCTCACGGCTGTGAAGGTAGTGGAGGCGCGAGGTGTTGTCGTCGCTGTAGAGACGTGTGGCGGTGTCGAAGGGTATCTGACGGTGGAGACGCGTGCGGGTGAGGTAGAGGCCGTGGAGCTGCCATCCGTTGAGACAGGCTTCGAAGGCCTCGCGGCCGCTCATGGCGTTGCCTGCGGTGAGCGCCTCTGACAGGGGGAACAGATGCTCGGAGCCGTCCTTCTGCTCGTGCATCATCAGACGGAAGAGCACGCAGTCGGTTTGCGGGTGGCGGCTGAACACCTCGAGGGCCTGCTCCAGGGCATCGGGCGAGAGCCAGTCGTCGGCATCGACCATGCACACGAAGGGGGCGCGGGCGTGCTGCAGGGCCAGGTTGCGGGCCACGGCCTGTCCGCTGTTCGCGGGTGTCTGGAACACGCGGATGCGCGGGTCCTCGGCGGCATATCGGCGAAGGAGGGGCAAGGTCTGGTCTGTGGAGCAGTCATCGACGCAGAGGACCTCGATGTCGTGAACCGTCTGGGCGCGCAGGGAATCCAGGCAGCAGGGCAGGGTAGCGGCGGCATTGTAGGCAGCCACGAGGATGCTCACCTGTGTCATGGGCGGAAGCGTTTGATGAGTTTCTGAACGAAGTCGGACTCGCGGCTGAGGATGCTGTAGCTTCGCCAAGCGGAGAGCAGGAACAGCAGGCCGCCGAGGGCGTACTTCCACGCGCCGGGCAGCAGCAGACAGAAGGCCACGGCGACTGAGAGCAGCAGGGCCTGCTCGATGAACAGCAGCAGGGACGTGCGCTCAAGGCGGAAGTGATAGAAGCGGGCATAGCAGGTGCCCACGAGCAGGAGGTCGAAGAGCCCGGAGAGGGAGAGACCTATGCCTATGCCAATGAGCTGCCATTGGAGGTAGCAGCCGATGATGACCGAGAGGGAGAAGACATCGTAGATCATCTCCATGGCCATGTAGGTCTTGGAGTCGCCGCGTGCGAGCGCTGTGTAGGCGATGGGCACGGAGAGGCAGCGGAAGAACATATAGAAGACGGCGCAGACGGTCATGTCGCACGCCGGCATGAACTCGCTGGTGTAGAGCACCTGCAGGATGACGGGCATGAGCAGGATGAGGGCTATCAGCATCGGGGACATGAGTAGCAGCAGGGCCCGGACCTGCTGGTTGATGGTCTGGTTGCAGCGCTGTACGTCGTGGGAGACGCTGGAGAGGCGGGGGAAGAAGTCGGGTTCAAGGGCCTTGAAGACGATGCCGGCATAGCTCACCATGACGGTGTAGCCGACGCGGTAGTAGCCCAGCGTAGCCTCGGAGCTGTAGGTCTTGAGGAAGGCTTGCAGCGCAAAGGTCATGGCGGCGCCGGCAATGCCCGTGAGCACATAGGGTATGCCTACGCGCAGGAGAGGCATCCCCTCACGGAAGATCTGCGTGGAGAGCGGTGCCACGCGCCAGGGGTAGAGGGGCAGCGTGAAGCAGAGGTGGATGACGGTGATGGCCACCGCCGTGCAGTCGATGGAGAGGATGATGCCCTGGAGGCGGAAGGCCCAGAAGAAAGGTATCGTGAGGGCGAAGGTGGCGACGGCGGCAATGACGGAGATGGTAGCCAGGCGCTTGAGGTGGCGCATCCCCTTGAGAATGGAGAGCTCGCCGCCCATGACGGCCAGCGCCATGACCATAGGCACGAGGAGCACGAAATGCCAGTCGTAAACCGCAGCGCCGACTCCACAGAGCAGGGCGGCAAGGAGCGCCGTCCACAGGCACCATGTGCGCACGATGAGGATGAAGCGGCTGATGCGGGCTTTGTCGCCGGTCTCGAAGAGCTCGGAGAGGTGTTGCACCGAGGAGATGGGGATGCCCATGTTGGAACAGTTGCTCGCCAAGTCTGCACCCGAGACATAATAGCCCATGAGGCCGATGCCGGCAGCGCCCAACAGCTTTGACGCCAATTTGTTACGCACAATGCTCATGAGAATGTTGAGCCCCTGCACGCCGCCGAAAACGCCCGTGTATTTCAGCACGTGGTCCAGCGTTGTCTTGCCGTATTTTGGTGTCTGCTGCACTTTTTTTGAATAATTTGGGCACAAAGGTAACGATTTTTTTATGAGTTTTGCGTAACTTTGCGGCCAAATTTTAACATTATTCATTCACAATGGCAGGATATTTGGTAGATGATACGCGAAAAGTGACCACGCATCGTCTGTTTGAAATGAAACAGAGCGGCAAGAAAATAGCTATGCTCACCTCTTATGATTATTCTATGGCACAGATTGTCGATGGCGCAGGCGTTGACGTGATTCTCGTCGGCGACAGTGCCTCGAACACGATGGCCGGCAACGTGACGACGCTCCCCATCACCATAGACCAAATGATATATCACGCGCGTAGTGTCGTGCGAGGCGTGAAACGTGCGCTGGTGGTGTGTGACATGCCTTTCGGCACCTATCAGGTGGACCCGCAGGACGCCGTGCGCAACGCCGTGCGCATCATGCAGGAGAGCGGTTGCGACGCCCTGAAGCTGGAGGGTGGGGTAGAGATTATTCCCGCCATCCGCGGCATCCTGGACGCCGGCATTCCCGTGTGCGGTCACCTGGGGCTGACACCCCAGAGCATCAACAAGTTCGGGACTTATGCCGTGCGGGCCAAGGAGGAAGCCGAAGCCCAGAAGCTGCGCGATGATGCGCAGGCGCTCGCCGAAGCCGGCTGCTTCGCCATCGTGCTGGAGAAGATTCCGGCAGCCCTGGCCGCGGAGGTCACCCAGAGCGTGCAGATTCCCGTCATCGGCATCGGCGCCGGCGGAGGCTGCGACGGGCAGGTGCTGGTCATCCACGACCTGCTGGGCATCAACAAAGGCTTCTCGCCTAAGTTCCTGCGACGATACGCTAATCTATACGATGTCATGACGGACGCCATCGGGAACTATGTGGCAGATGTCAAAAGCAAAGATTTCCCCAACGCCAACGAGCAGTACTGACTTCGGTCATACTGCTCTTTTTTTATGTTTGATAACATTTTTCTGTTATTCGTTGAACAAAAATTTGCACGAATGTAAATATTTGTTGTAAATTTGACACCAATAAAGCGTTCAATATTCACTTTCGATGGCGAAAAGGCGCTGACGAAGCGCTAATAACCAAAAGGAAATCAATAAATAACATTATAATCACGCATGGACAATTGTATTCTGAAGCGTAGGCTTGCTTTATGGGCAAGTTATGCTTGTACGGCTATGCTCATCACCGGCTGGGGCCTGACGTCCTCCTCCTGTAAGGATGACCAGTTGCTCACAGGCACTCCCGAGTGGTTAGGTAGCAGTATCTACGAAGAACTGGAATCCCGCGGTTCTTTCACGCAGACGCTCGCGCTGATCAACGATCCCGAGCTGTCTGAGTATCCTTCGCTCTTGCGGACAACGGGTAGTATGACGTTGTTTGTGGCCGATGACGATGCCTGGGCCCGTTTCCTGAGCAAACGTGGCGTCAGCTCGGTCAGCGAGCTCTCCAAGGCTGAGAAGAAAAATCTCCTGAAGGCGGCCATGATCAACAACGCCTATCTGATTGACCTTCTCGGCAACAAGACCGGCAACCCGCCGACCGAAGACGTCTGTATGCGCCATATCACACGTATGGACTACGCTGACTCCATCGAGGTGTTGCCGGCAGCGAAGATGCCTGAGCAGGCGCCCTCACGTGACAACTACGTCGATCACTGGGCTGCCGTCCGCGACCAGGAGAACATCTTGCTGCTGAAGGCGTACAGGAACTCGTCAGGCGCAAGCTATTCCGACCCCGTGCCGATGCTCTATTTCCTGCCTCGCTTCATGATGCAAAACTCTTTTACGGAGAAGGACCTCTCCATCCTCACGGGAGGAAAGGCCGTCTCACTCGACCAGAGCTTCGTGAACGGAAATCCCATCTCCCCCAACACGGGACGTTGGCCGTCGCGCGACGTGGAGAGCACAGGCAAGACGAAGGAGTTCCTGCAGGACATCACCTGCCAGAACGGCTACATCCATGTCGTGTCCGAGGTGCCTGAGCAGTTGAACAACATGGCCGAGGTGATTGCCTCTAAGCCCCAGTTCAGCATCTTCAGCAAACTGCTCGACCGCTTCAGCTATCCACAGATTATCAGCTATGTTGAGTACCCCGACGGAACGGTGGATTACCTCTATAGCAAGCGCTATTTCAATTCATCCCTCAACCACGGCCTCGGCGATTACATCGGCACCTCAGGTGCGACCGTGACGGTCGATGACAAGCTGAGCATTGACCCGGGATGGAACAGCTATATCATCTACACCGCTTCTAACCAATACGGTATCGAAGAGGATGCTGCCGCCATGTTCGTGCCCAACGATGAACAGATGCAGAACTACCTCACGAGCAGTAGCGGTGGCGGCAAGGACATCGGTGACAAGTACGGACAGAACTGGGACAACGTGCCCGATAACTTGGTGGCTCCGTTCATCAACAACTGCATCCAGAAGAGTTTCCGTGCCACCATACCCAGCAAGCTCTCAGCCATGAAGAACACGGCAGCTGAGCCTATGGGCATCACCATCGACAACATCAAGAATGCCTATCTCGCCTGCAACGGCGTGGTCTATGAGGTGGGAAGTGTGTTCGCTGCACCTGAGCACGAATCTGTGCTCTTCCCCGCACTCCTGCGCGCCGACGAGACGGGCGACATGAAAATCAGCAACAAGCTGCTCACTTACGACCCCACGGGATTGAACACAAACCTGAGCGACGAAGCCACCATCCGTGGCGCGTGGAAGCTGCACGAGTTCAAGGCTTACCTGAACTCCATGAGCAGTATCTACAGTTTCCTGCTTCCGACCGACGACGCCTTCGGCTACCCAGCCATGGCACCCGAAAAGGTCTATTACATTGACCCCTATTCCTTCGTGGATAAGCAGAAGCCACAGGCTTTCGTGTTCACCCTGAACCCCAAGTCCAAGGAACCCGTACAGGCTACTGCCTATCTGCTGGACGAAGAGGGCAACGTCACCGAAACCAAGGCTGCACGCGCCGCCCAACCCAACATCACAGTGGTGGCCAACCGCCTCTATGACATCATCGACAACTCCATCGTGGTTCACGGCCAGCGCGACGGCAAGACCAAGTCCTTCACGCCCGGACAGACGGTCTATCAGACCAAGACCGGCAGCCCCGTGAGCGTCACCTACTCCGGCAGCTCCGTGGCAACGATTGCAGGCTCCAAGCAGATGAATGAGAACACAAGCACGCCCATCACGCAGTCCTACGACAAGACTGCTCATGGCAACGGCGTCACCTACATCATGAGCCAGCTGCCGCAGACAACCATCATTACGCCCGACTCCATGCTCAACGATGTGCTCCATCATCCGGAATACACGGCTTTCTCACGCCTGCTGAAAGCATCGTCGTTCTACTCCAAGTCCAACACGATGGACGGACACGTGGCCATCGGGCACCCCATCACGCTGTTTGCCAACTACCACTATACCGTCTATGTCCCGCAGAACGACCTGATTGACCAGCTCGTTGCAGAGGGCAAGCTGCCGTCCGACCAACTCATCAACGATTATGAGAAACTCATGGAAGCTCTCGAGAACTATGACCCGGCAGAAGACATGCAAACGACCTACGACGATAAAGTGGCTGAGGTGAAGGAACTGCAGGACAAGATACAGAACATCATCGACGAGTTCATCCGTCTGCACATCCAGGACGGCTCCATCTTCATCGGCGGCGAGCAGATCACCAACGTTCTCCACGAGACATCCTCCGTTGACCTGGAGATGAGCCGCTTCCGCACACTCTCCGTCACCAACACCGGTACCGACATCTCTCTCACGCGTACATATAAAGATATGAGTGGCGCCGAGCAGACACTCACCGCAAATGTCATCCCTGGCGATGACAGCAACAAGGTGTCACGTCAGTATCTCTTTAACAGCTCAGACAAGACTATCTTCTCTTCGTCCTATGTCGTGAATCACCTGATTGACAAGGTGCTCCTGTACGACGAGAAAGAGCAGTTCCTGCCCTCGACATTCCCCAATGCCGACGATGTATGGCCCGACTGGCTGCCAAAAGGAGGAGATGTAAAGAAATACGCTAAAAGGAATAGAAGATGAAAGCACTGAGATATTACATATCCATCAGCCTTTGGCTGGTGACGACACTGGCGATGGCACAGATCACGCGCATCAGTGGTACGGTGAGTGACGACTTCGACGTGCTCCCGGGCGTCAACATCGTTGAGATTGACGCTTCCAACCGTATGGTGAATGCCACGGTGACGGACATGAACGGTAACTTCGTGTTGCCCATCAAGAGCCAGAGTAATAAAGTTCGATTCTCCTATATGGGCATGAAGACACAGATTCTGCCCATCAACAAGACCATCTTCAAGATCAAGATGGAGGAGAATGCCAAACAGATGAAGGTCGTGGAGGTCAAGGCCAAGAAGAAGATGAAGACTTCGGGTCTGGCCATCCCCGAGCGAGAAGTCAGCTTCTCGGCACAGGGCATCTCCGCCAAGGAGTTCGAGGGTCTGGGTATCACGTCGGTGGACGAAGCCCTGCAGGGACGTATTGCCGGTCTGGACATCGTGGCCAACTCCGGTGACCTCGGTTCCGGCACAAGTATGCGCCTCCGCGGTGCCTCCACGGTATCTACCCTGACTTCCAACGAGCCGCTGATTGTGGTCAACGGCAACGTGTGGAACGTGGACCTGAGCGACTTCGATTCCTCGACAGCCAACGAAGAGAAGTTCGCACAGTTGCTGAACGTGAACACAGAGGATATCGAGGACATCAAGGTCCTCAAGGATGCTGCCGCTACGGCCATCTGGGGTTCTCAGGGTGCTAACGGTGTCATCGAGATCACCACCAAACGTGGTAAGCGCGGTGCTCCGCAGGTCAGCTACTCGGTGAAGATGACCATGACCCATCAGCCGAAGGGTATGGACCTGCTCACGGGTGACCAATACACCATGCTCATGAAGGAGGCATACTTCAACCCCACGCAGAACCCGTATTACATCAGTAATGTTCCTGAACTCAACTACGACGAGAACGACTCGGAGTACCTGATGTTCAACAAGAACACCGACTGGGTGGACCTCGTGTCGCAGAACGGTCTGCGCCAGAACCACTATGTGAGCATCTCGGGCGGTGATGAGAAGACGCTGTTCCGCATCTCCGGCGGTTACGACCATGAGACCGGTACCATCATCAAGCAGAAGCTCAACCGCTTCTCCACGCGCATGGCTCTGGACTACTATGTCAACGACCGCATCAAGATCATGTCTAACTTCTCATTGACCTACACCAAGAACGATCGCAACTATGAGAAGCTGCTGGACATCGCACGTCAGAAGATGCCTAACCTCTCGCCCTATCGCTATGAGCGCGACGCCAATGGGCAGGAGTACAACACAGGTGAGTATTACATCGTACCCAGCGACGCCTTCACGAACCACGGCAGACTGACTGGCGACTATGTCAACTACTTCAAGGATCAGCGCAACATGCACAACCCCTTGGCAGTCGCTGAATATGCCATGAATAAGCAGACTACGTACGACATCACTCCTGAGTTGGAACTCGAATACAAGCTGCTGGGTCTCGATGAGAATTCCACACAGCTGCGATACAACGGTCGTGTGGTCATGAACATCTATAACGACTTCACCGACAAGAACTTCCCCCGTTCCCTGGCCAACACCAGCTTCTACGACAACGGTACGGCAGGAAGCTTCAGCCGCAAGAACCTCGCCTTCACGACGACTCACACCCTGACATTCCAGCCCCACTTCAAGAACGAAGATCACTATTTCCTTGCCATGGGACGTTTCCAGCTCGTGAGCGGCAGCTCCAGCAGTCAGGGCTCGGATGTCTTCCGCCTGCCGGAATCCCTGAACTCTGTCACCTCCGGCGGTGTCATCTCGGGCATGAGCAGCGGATATAACGAGTGGCGCAGTCTCTACTACACCTTCTCCGCTCACTATTCCTACAAGAGCCGCTATATGCTCGACTTCTCCATCCGTGTCGATGGAACCTCCAAGTTCGGTCCCAACAACCGCTGGGGTTATTTCCCCGCTGTGTCCGGCCGATGGAACATCATCGATGAGCCTTTCATGAAATTCTTCCGTGAGAAGGTGAAGATGTCTATGTTGAGCGTTCGTCCCGGTTGGGGTCTTGTCGGTAACTCTCCCGGTGCCGACTACCTGTTCGTGAACAAGTTCTCCCCAGGTGCCCGCTATCTGGCACAGACGGCTATGAACCCAGACGGCCTCAAGCTGACCAACCTGCGCTGGGAAGACAAATACACCTGGAACGTAGGTTTCGACATCGGCTTCTTTGACGACCGTCTGAAGTTTGTCGTCGAACTCTATAAGCAGACAACCAAGAACATGCTGATGAATAATGCCGGCATTCCGACCTCCAACGGATGGAGCGGACTCGGCATCGTCAACAACGGTACGATGGTGAACAAGGGTTGGGAGTTCCAGATCCTGGGTGAGCGCCTGCTCAAGATGGGCAAGTTCTCCATGGACGTGAACGTGAACTTTGCCAACAACAAGAACACCATCAAAGACATGGACGCCATCATCCTCAAGAGCTTGAACCGCGATTGGAAGGAGGAGAACGCCAGCATCGTACAACGTGTGCAGATTGACAACCCCTTCGGCTCCATCTACGGTTTCCGCAGCAAGGGCGTCTATCAGTATGACTACAACACAGCCCGCAAGATTGTACGCGGTCAGTCGCCGTCTGCCCTCAAGGGAATGACGCTGCAGGACTGCCTCAATGCCGGCATCACCTTCCCAATCGTCACAAATGCGAACGGACAATGGGTAGCTGACGGTGAAGGCGACCCCATCCAACAGCGATTCTGCTACAAGAGCGAGACGGGCGAGGGTTACGGCTTCCGCGGTGGCGATGCCATCTACGAAGATGTCAACAACGACGGTAACATCAACCAGCTGGATATCGTCTATCTGGGCAACTCCCTGCCTAAACTCACCGGCGGTTTCGGCTTCAAGTTCCACTACGACCGCTTCACCCTGAACGCTCAGTTCAACTATCGTATTGACTATGATATCGTGAACATGGCTCGCCTGAACATGGAGAGCATGAACGGCAACTACAACCAGAGCCAGGCGGTGAACTACCGCTGGCGTAAGGAGGGCGACGTCACAACGATACCACGTGCCCTGAACGGAAACCTCACCGCAAACTACAACACGCTCATCAGCGACCGCTTTGTGGAGGACGGCACGTTCCTGCGTCTGAACTACCTCCAGCTCAGCTATAGCTTTGATCCCAAGCTCCTGAAGAAGTGGCACCTGCGTCAGCTCAACATCTATGCCAGTGCCAACAACCTCTTCTGCCTGACCAAGTATTCTGGCGTGGATCCTGAAATGGGTTACGGCGGTTACGGTGTCACCACGGATAACAACCCGACACCGCGTTCGAAATCCTATACTGTAGGTTTGACCATTGGATTCTAAACTTCTAAAGAACAGTAACACTATGAAAAAGATATATCAAATCTTCATCAATGGCTGCCTGGGGCTGAGTCTCTTGGCTCTGACAGTCAGTTGTGGCGACTTCTTGGATATCACGCCTCGCGATTTGGTCACGGAAGACAACTTCTGGGATGAGAAAGCCGACGTGGATCAGATGGTCACGGGTTGTTACACGGCCTTGCAGACGGAGGGTGTCATCTCCCGTTGCATCATCTGGGGAGATATGCGTAGCGACGATATCGACGGACGAAATGTGAACAGCATCACAGATATCTATCAGGCGCTGCTCAACAACCTGCTGCCCTCGAATGTTTATACCGACTGGGGCGCCTTCTATCATGTCATCAACAAATGCAATACTATCATCCGCATGGCTCCGGAGGTGAGCGCCAAAGACCCGTCCTACCGCTCAAGCGATGTACAGGCCACGATTGCTGAGGTGACGGCCCTGCGTTCTCTCTGCTATTGGTATCTGATCCGTGCTTTCAAGGATGTGCCTTTCAGCCGTAAAGCCATCCAGCAGGAAGACGAAGTGGAGTCGCTGGCTCCCACGAGCTTCGATGTCGTCCTAAATGAACTCATCAGCGACCTTGAAAGTGTGAAGCCCAATGCGCTGGAGCACTTCGCAACGTCCAGTAACGACAATGTAGGCAAGCCAATCAACCGAAACTGCAACCGCATCACCCGCAATGCCATCCGTGCTATGCTCTGCGACATGTACCTCTGGCGCGGCGACTATGACAAGGTCATCGAGAATATGAATGAGATTCTGGAATCCAAGAAGAAAGATGCTGAGAAGATGTCAACCCAGCTGAAGAACTTCAAGGGAGCCAACGACCTCTTCAATATCTACCTCTATGGCATGGACTCCGATGCTCAGCCCAATGACAGTTATAATGCTATCTTCGGCAACGACGGCAACAGCTACGAGAGCATCTTTGAACTGGCCTACAACTCTACGACAGTAGCGGCCAGAGACTACTCTAACACACGCAGCCTGGCATTGGGCCGACTCTATGGAGGTGGCCATACAGGCAAAATGGATGAGTTGGGCAATGATGCCGTAGCCCTGGATATCAACAACGGTATCGGTTGGTTCTGTGTGATGGGTGACATCGTCAATGACGGCGCTCAAAACAACGCCTCGGACTGGAAGACATTCCGCGGTCCCTCCGACACCCGTTTCTTCTGCAGTATGCAGGCTGCTACCGATGACTATGGCGAAGCCAGTATCCGCAAGGGAGTGGCCGAGACATTCTTGGTGAGCTACAGCACTAAGTACGTCAATTATAACGCAGCGAATTTCTCTCTGCCGCAATATCTCAACCGCAACTGGATTTTCTATCGCCTGACAGATGTCATGCTCATGGGTGCTGAAGCCTATATCATGAAGTCTTCGGACGAAGATACACCTGAAGACCAGGACAACCTGAAGAAGGCTTTCGACTTGATTGACATCGTCAACCAGCGTTCTGTCCTGAAGGCTAATGAGCAATTGCACAAATCGCCCTCCACCAACCGTGCGCTCCTGCTCAGGGAACTGCGTCGCGAACGACGCTGCGAGCTGATGTTCGAGGGCAAACGCTTCTTCGACATCATCCGCTATTGCCGACAGGACAACAGCCTGGAATTGGCACAGAACATACCGGACAAATGCAACAGCTCCAAGAGCAGTTACAAGTTCTCGAGCTACGAACACCTCTTCTGGCCATACAACAAGAATGAGGTCAAGAGTAATACTCAGTTGACCCAGAAGAGCATCTATAACAAGGACTCTGATACCTTCGAGTTAAACGATTAACAGGCTTAAACGATGAAACACATGAAACATATCAAAGTTTATATGCTGGCCATCACGGCCATGCTGACATGGAGTCTGACGTCCTGTAGCGACGATATGCCTGAGGATAGCCTCTACACCTATCAAGCAGAGATGCTGAGCGACTACCTGCGCAACCATGAGCAGTTCTCACTCTTTGCCCAAATCGTGCAGAAGTCTGGAAAGATGGATCTCCTCTCTTCATACGGACGTTACACTTGCTTCGCTCCTACGAATGCAGCCGTTCAGGAATACCTCGCTGCCAGGAATCTGAGTTCTGTTGATCAGTTGACAGCTGCTGACTGCGACACACTCACCAGCACGATGGTCATCAACGAGATGTACACACTCACAGACCTCTTGCAATGCAACGGCTTCACACAGCTGAACCTGCTGGGACGTGCCCTCGCACTCAAGGAGGTACCCCTGACCATCAACGACCCTCAACAGGGTGAGGTGCAGGTGTCCACTTTCCGCGTCAACGGTTCCGGCTTGATTATCTACGAACAGGCCAATGACTCTGTGGAGAACGGTATCGTACACCCCGTGGACAAGGTGGTCCGTTCGTCCAGCGCCCTGCTGCCCAATGTGATTGCGCGAGATGCGAACATCAAGATTTTCTCCACCGCTCTCCAGAAGACCGGGTTGGACAGACAGATGCTCCGCATCAAGGACGAATCATACAACTACAGAGACTGGACCTATAAAGAAGGTCTCTATCCCTCGGACAATCATAAGAACTGGTGTAGGGTTCCACGCACACGTAAATTCGGATATACCGCTTTCTGCTTCACGGACGAAGTCTTGAAGGATGTGTATGATATCAACAATGTTGACGAACTCTACGCGTATGCTTGCACCATCTATCCCGAGGGGGCAGGGCAAAGTTATTATGCCAATACCGATGACGCTCTCATGGATGAGCGCAACCCCCTGCACAAGCTGATGGCTTACCATCTGCTGAACCGCAAGGCTGCATACGCCAAGCTCTATACAGACTGTACCATCTACCATGGTGCGGGCGGCTTAAATCCGACTGAGTATTATTCGACAATGAACCCTCATTCCACGCTGAAAGTGGAGAAGGTCTATGCTTCCAATAAGTTCAAGGGAGACTCCGAATCCAACCAGCTATATCTCAACAGGATGTACGACCCGTCACGCACGCAGCTGACCATGCGTGGTGCCATCATCTCGCAGTCCGTCAGCGATGAGATGATTGAGGAGCAGGAGTGCGAAAACGGCTTCTATTATTACATCGACCGCATTATCGATTACGGAGCAGAGACCCGCAACAAGGTCTTCAACAACCGTATTCGCATGGACCTCTATACTTTCTGGCCTGAGTTGATCAACAATGATATCCGTTCTGTGGTGACCAATTCTCATGCTGATACGGAGAAAGAGGCTTCAACACCACAAAACTTCATCTTCCCTCAGGGCTATTTCGAAGAAGTGGAATCCGACCCCGACGGCGACTTCATCTATCAGGGGTGTCGCAACTATTATTGGAGTTACGAGGGCGATGAGTTCAACCTCCGTTCCGACAACAACTCCTACGATGTCACGTTCAAGCTGCCGTCTGTGCCTACTGGAACTTACCAGATTCGTCTGGGCTTCTGCTTGATTCCGTCTCGTGGTATTGCACAGTTCTATGTCGATGGAAAGCCTCAGGGTATTCCGTTGGATATGCGTAGCACAGGTTGGGTGGACCGCGTAGGCTGGAAGGCTCTGTCATCATTAAGCGCAGCCAATGCCGAACAGAACAAGAAAGACCTACATAACCAAGGATGGTATCACGGTCCCCGCGCTGTGCGCAACTTCCCTGGTGGCGGTTCCTATCAGGATTCCGAACTCAGCACATCTAACTCCAGTGCCTTCTGCGATAATACCGGAACGGTACGCCGCGTGATATACACGGGCTATCTCGACGGTGATGTGACGCATACGATACGAATACGAAGTGTCTGGGCCGATGGCGGCGCCGAGCTCATGCTCGACTACATAGAGCTGGTGCCCAAGAGTGTTTATGGCATTGACAGCGAAGGGGCAGGAGAGGACGACCTCTGATGCCCGCAGTTCGCACTCATTTAGAGAAGTTTTAATATAGTAAATTATATATTCACGATGAAGACAAATCGATATATCTATGGCGCGGCAGCTCTGCTCTGTTTGGCCTCTTTCGGTGCTTGTGCCGACTCATGGGACGAGCATTATGAGAGTTCCAACGACTGGGTTGCCAATGCCCCGACACTCTTGGAACACATCCAGGGAGACCCGGACCTGGCCCCGTTCCTGCGTGTGGCCAAGTATGTAGGCTACGAGCCTGTGCTCAGCTCGCCGCAGACGCTGACACTCTGGTGTCCCGTCATCACTGAAGAGCAGGCCGACAGCATCATAGCTGTCTATGACAAGCAGAAACAGGAACTCCACAAGAGAGAACTGGACAATGCCGCTATCACGCAGTTCTTCCAGAATCACATCTCGCTGACACGTTGCTCCAGTAACTCAACCACCAACGAGCCCATCAAAATGTGGAATGGCAAGATGATGACGGTGACTGACAACTCTCTGAACGGCGTACCCTATCTCAAGAAGAACATCGTAGCCTCCAATGGCATGATGTACAAGCTGTCGTACAACGAACAGTTCCTGCCGAACGTGCGAGAGGCCTTGGATCTGAACGACAACATCAAGAGCCTGGCAGATTTGTACACATTGCTTGATACAGCATATATTGACGTCAACACCTCTGTAGAGCGCGATGTCGTTGATGGTGAGGTGGTCTATGCAGATTCTGTCATTATCAAGAACAACGAGCTGTATAACTTCCTTGGATATATCCAGCGTGAGGATAGTGCCTATCTCTGTCTGGCTCCCACCGATGCCATCTGGGAAAAGGAATATGCCGAGTACCGTCCCATGTTCAACTACGCTCCGTTCTTTTCTCAGGAAGAGCAGGTCCGCCGCGATTCTATTGAGCGCCTGAACACGGCACTGGCTGTCATGCGCGGTCGCCTGTTCAACCTCCATATCCAGAAGAATGAATACCGCGACACGATCACCAACACACAGTATATCAATTCCCCTGCCTATTACGGGTTGAACGTGTTCCGCTCCTATGATTCCGAGAAGGGCCCGGGTATCCTCACAGACCTGAAAAAGCAGGAGTGCTCCAATGGCTTGCTCTATTTCGATGACAAGGGCCGTATCGATCCCCGACTCACGTTCACGCAGGCTCGTTACCTGCAACCGGCAAAGGCATCTAACCACGAGATTGACCGACTCTCCATCGGTTCTGGAACCAAAGCAACTGTCGAACTGCAATCCAGCATCACGGCGCGCACATTGGCAGACGAAGCCACTTACAATGAGCAGACCTATACCTTTGAAATGCTGAAAGACAGGAGCTACATCGAAGTGCGGCCTCTCACCTATGCCGGCTATTCCGGAAACAACAACAGTAAGATTTACTTCTATCTGCAGAACACCGTAGCCAATATGTACTACAACATCTACGTGGTGATGGTGCCTGCTTATGCCGACCGCGAAGGTTATGAAACCAAGGATGTGCTTCCGCTGCGTTTCCAGGCTTCTTATGTTGAGCGTCTGGAGAAACCTCGCACAACAACAGCTACAGACCTCATGCCGAACACGACGAAGTTCCCTGTGCGTGAAACACGTCTGAAGGATGGAAGTAGCAACTATTTCAACTACGACGGACAGACAGTTCAGGCCATCTGCCTGGGCAAGGCTTTGGCTCCTTTCCAGTACAGTTCTCTGATGTGGCCCGGAACCGGACGCTCAGAACCGACCGTACGTCTATGTGTTGAGTGTAAGATTGAGAATAGCAAGTACAACAGAGGCGAACAGACAAACATTATGCGCATCAACCGCGTGATTTACATCCCCTTTGCTACTGAAGAGGAAGCAAATGCCTTTGAACTAGATTTATCGAACCTTAAAGAATATAAAGAATAATGAAATCCGTTGGCTTATATTGTCTCTCCTTATGTTTGATGCTTCCCGCTGCCGTCTATGCGCAGGACGAGGAAGATTATGAGGACGCAGACAGCGTCGTGGTCACCCATGTACGCAAGACTGTGAAGAAACAAGAGCCCACTCGCGTCATCACCGGCAGAGTCATCCAGTCCAATGAGGCACCGCTGGCAGGTGTGCTGGTGCAGTCCGTGGCGGGTGAAGGTTATTCAACGCTGACCGATGAAGAGGGTGCCTTCACGCTCAATGTACCCTTGTACAGCTCTTCTGTTAACGTGACGCTCCCCGGCTACAACTCGGTTCGCGTCGGCCTGAACGCCAGTGGCAAACTGCGTGATATCGTCCTGCACAGCGATGTGGCACGTCCTCTCTACACCGAGGATGACAACATCATGAATGTCGCCCGTGCCACAGGTTTTGATTTCTCCAATGCCACCAGCATCTCCACGGAGATCCAGAGCCAGTTGGGCGCAGAGGTTTATACCAACCAACGCAGCGCACTCAAGGGTGTCGGCAGCTACATGCAGATTGGCGGCGTCGGCAGCTACCTGACCAACGCACAGCCATTGGTCATTATCGATGGCGTTATCACCGATATGCAGTACAGCCGTGAGATGATTCACTCTGGGTTCTATAATGACATCCTCTCAAACATCAATGTCAATGATATTGAAAGCGTAGAAGTCGTCAAGAACGGAACGGCTCTGTACGGTGCCAAGGGTGCCAACGGCGTAATCATTGTCAAGACTAAGCGCTGTTCATCAATGGCTACACGTATTGCTGCTACAGCCAATGTGGGTATCGAGCTTGTGCCGCGTCAGTTCAACATGCTGTCCGGCCCGCAGTACAAGTCGTATGCCAGCGACCTGTTGGGTACGACTGGTACCAAACTCCAGACATTCAAGTTCCTGCGCGCCGATGATCCTAACTACTTCTGGATTAACAAGTACGGCAACGACACCGACTGGACCGACGGTGTGTTGCACAATGCCGTCAGCCAGAGCTATGGCTTGAGCATCCAGGGTGGTGGCGAAGTTGCCAATTATATGTTGTCTATCGGCTATAATCATGCAACCGAGCAGATTGAGGAAGCTAACTATAACCGCCTGAATGTACGCTTCAACACAGACATCAAGATTACTGATTGGTTGAATGTACGCTTCGATGCTTCCTATGCCAACACGACACGCAAACTCTATGACACGGGTGCTCCCGAAGATTATGAGAACGGAACCGTAACTTCTCTCAACTTCCTTGCTGCGGCAAAATCGCCGATGCTCAGCCCGTACAGTTTTGTGGTCAGCGACGTTGGCCCCGGTGTCATCAACGGCAACCACCTCGACATTGAAGATGAGGACTATCTGAAAGAGGTGAAGAACGAAAAGAACAGTCGCCTCAAGAACAGTAACTATGAGTTGGCGAATCCGCTTGCCATTCTCGAGTACGGCACAGCTGAGAACAAGAACTATTACGACAGTTCGTTCCTCAACCTGTCCATCACGCCTTCATGGAATCCCAACAAGCATTTGCGCCTGTCTTCTCTCTTCAGCTATACGCTGTCCAACACGAACGAGAAGTACTATATTCCGATGAATGGTGTACCTGAGTTCTACGTCACCAGCTTACGCAGCACGAAGGACAATATGATTGCTTCGCTCTACAGCAAGCAGAACAGCGTCCTCAGCGATACCAAACTGCAATGGAGCAACCGCTATGACGGACATCAGATTGACTTGCTCGGCGGCTTCCGTTTCATCAACGAAAGCTATAACCTCACTCGTCAGAGCGGTTACAATACCGGTAATGACAAGACGCCTAAAATCGACGGAACAGAGACCAAGCAGATTGCCGGTTCACAAGAGAACTGGGCTACGCTCACGTGGTATGCTCAGGCTAAGTACAACTGGGGAAACCGCTACTATCTGCAGGCCGATTTGGCTATGGACACCAATTCACAGTTCGGTCGCGATGCCAAGAGCGGCATCAAGCTTGGTGGGGTAGCATGGGGTATCTTCCCGAGCATTCAGGCTGGTTGGCTCATCTCGAACGAAAAATGGTTCGATGTACAAGGTATCGACTATTTGAAGGTCACTGCCGGTTACGACGTCAGCGGTAACGATGCGTTACCCTACGACGCATCACGCAGTTATTTCTCCAGCAAGCTGCTCAATGGCGAGATTCCCGGACTCTCCATCAATAATATCGGAAACTCTGAGTTGCAATGGGAGACAACACGACGCTTCAACTTCGGCATCGATACCAGGATGTGGAACAACCGTCTGGCTGTAGGAATCCACTACTTCCGCAGCAAGACTGACAACCTGCTCACACTCCGCTCGCTTAGCTTCCTCTCAGGCATTGACAGCCACTGGAGCAATAGCGGCAGTTTGAAGAATCGCGGCTACGACTTTACGCTCAGCGGTCACGTCATTTCAGGTAACAAGTGGAACTGGAGCATTGGAGGTTCTATGGGACACTATGTCAATGAACTCACATCATTGCCCGACGGAGACTATGAGGACCATCAGATTCTCGGAGCCACTATCCGGAGCCAGGTCGGTGAACCCATCAACAGTTTCTTCGGACTTCAGACGGCTAAAACCAAGAACGGAACCATCGTGTATGCAACTACTGAGGAAGCTGTGGCAGACGGCTTGCGTAATGCCAACGGCGTTGCTTTCCAAGGTGGCGATGTCAAATATGTCGATCAGAACGGGGATGGCATCATCAATGATGACGACCGTGTATTCCTGGGCGAAGCCAATCCAGACTTCTATGGTAACATCTGGACACGACTCAGCTACAAGCGCTTGACATTGGATGTCAACTTCAACTATAGTGTAGGCGGTAAGATATACAACTACAACCGTCAGCAGTTGGAGTCCGGAAGCCGTTTCATGAACCAGACGACAGCTATTCTCGGTCGTTGGGGACATGAAGGTCAGGTAACCGATATACCCCGTGCAAACTATGACGACCCTGTCGGAAACAGCGCATTCAGCGACCGCTGGATTGAAGATGGCAGCTATCTTCGCTTAAAGAATATAACCCTTAGCTACCAGCTGCCCATCAACAGCACCTACATTCAGGGCATCACCGTGTGGGCATCCGCAACGAATCTGTTTACCATCACCCGTTATCTGGGTCTCGACCCCGAAGTATCCATGTCCAATAGCGTCCTTGCTCAAGGTATAGATCGTGGGTACCTCACTTCCGGTCGCACGTTTAACCTCGGATTGAAAATCAACCTCTAAACGTGAATCTTTAAACGTTAAACGAAGTAATTATGAAACACATGAAATATCTTCTCGCCCTCTGCCCGCTTTGGCTTCTTATGGCTGGCGGTGTCTTGCTGGCTTCTTGTGATGACATGCTGGACATGGGCAACGACGATGTCCTCTATACCAATGAGAATACGCTCAATTCGGCAAACGACACCGTTAACACCTATATGGGTGTTCTCTATCAATTGCAGAAGATTGCCGTCCGCACCAATCTCTTTGGCGAGCTCCGCGGTGACCTCACGACTGTTTATCAGACTGCTGATGACGATCTCAAGGCCATTTCCAATTTCGAGGTTAGCAATAACAACGCCTATAATAATCCGCGTGATTACTATGCCGTCATCAATAATTGCAACTATTATCTGGCCAATGCCAACACCAATCTCTCTGAGAAGCGCCACCAGTATGGTATGTCATACGACTATTATGTCATGCGTGCTGAATTTGTTGCTGTGCGTACAATCCGAGCATGGCTCTATCTGCAACTCGGACAGATTTATGGCGATAATATTCCCCTCATCACAGAGCCTATTCTGACGGTTGACGATGATGAGCGCGCCTGGGAACAGGCTCCCAGAAAGAATCTGGCTGCCATCTGCGACTATTTCATTGATGATCTGGAAGCATACAAGGATTGGTTTGACTATCCGGCCAACGGCCGTCCTTCACGTGCCAGCGTGCTGCCGCTGCCTGTGGTGCTCGGTGACCTCTATCTCTGGCGCTCTGCCATTGCCCACAGCACCTCAGATGCCGAACGGGCTGCCAAGTGCTATTACGATTATATTGCCTGGACTCCTAATGCTGCAGCTTACGCAGGTGCCTTCAACAACAACAGCTACAAGAAAGTGAACGTCACCGGTAGCAACTATTTGCATTGGAACATGAGCAATGGCAAGTATGTGGATGATGCCTCGGTAAATGACTCTTATTCCAACGGCAACGTCCGCACGAATGCCAGTGGAATCAACAACGGAGCCATTAACAGGTGGTTCGACACCAGTAGATTCGGTGACACAGGCAACGATGTGATTTCTGTCATCACGATGGACAAATCAGAAGGCGGCATTTACACGAATGAACTGAAGAATCTCTATTGCTTCAACCAGCAGGACGAGTCTATTCCCGCAAGTTTAGGTCCCTCACAGCCTTGCATCACCTATAGTGAGTCTCAGGTCTTCGGCGATTACTACAAGGCAGGCACGACTCCGGCCATCTTCCTGAAGCGTGAGGAAGCCGGTATTCCCGAAGCGCTCAAGCAACAGCACATCGTGGGTGACCTGCGTCTGGGATTGACCGTTCGCAGCATGGTCTCCGGTGACAACAACCTGATTTGGAACTGGAAGATGGTGAACACCTCCGATATTATCATTTATCGGACAAGCGACATCTACCTTCGTATGGCTGAAGCGCTCAACTATGCAGGCTATCCCAAGTTCGCCAAGCAGATTCTCACCACTGGCCTTGACTACACAGTCATGAACTACCTGGTGTATCCTCAGTGTAAGACGGATGCAGAGCGTGCCTTCGTCAACTATTTCCGTTTCCCGCTTGCCTATTTCCACACACAGCTCGATCCAGATGCCACAACGATTGACAATCCTGTGAATGCAGACTTCTCTGGACACATGGACGGCTTCTGGGCAGATCGCCAAACGTACAATCAAATCGGCATACACCAGCGTGGAAGCGGTCATCCGCAAAAGCTGGAAGAGAACGGTTACTATTATCCTGCCGGCATCGATGTCATTCCGACAGATCTCCCAGCAGCATCCTATGATGCAACGCCCAACTGTCCGCAGACGTATGCCGATTTGATGATGGTTCCGGCAGACATCAGCACCTCCACCGCAATCACCAATACAAAGTCCGAAGATTACTACAACACGCTCGTTGCTGACTATGCGACACTCATCGACCGTGCCAAAGCTAATACAGATGCGTGGGAGTACCTGTTCGGATTGAACAAGAAGTTTACAGGCATCGACTTCACGGACTATGAGACAGAAGAAGATAAGAAATCATATATCGTTGCTGTCCACGACTCACTCGTAGTCTTCCACATCTATGAAGTCATGAATTGGAACCAACGTAATTTGGATTTGATTCGTCCGCGTCAGACAGAGGTCATTGACAGCCTTCTGGATGTAGAGTCAGCGCTTGAAACCTGCTTTGAGGGCTTCCGCTTCGGATTCCTCATGCGAGCCGACTATCGCTGCGGCGGCACAGGTCGTAAGATGGGCGGTGGCAAGACTTATGCTCCTGGTCAGTATCTGGCTGACAAGGTAGGAGAAAGAGATGCTGCGCTCAAGGGCAAACTTGCTAATCGCAACAATTGGTTCTTCAAGTGGAAAGATGAAAAGACTGGTCATTTCATCGGTAAGCAGTAAGCTACTATCGACTGTTCATTGATGTTCTGAGCAAGACATCAAGAGCCTCATCCATTAACCTTAATATGTATCGGTTGTTCGGTCGTGATCGAACAACCGATACTTATATATGTTATGCCAATAAGATCTGTATCTTATACCGATAAGGATTAAATCTTATAGCGATAAGGATTAAGCCTTCCGGCAATAAGGATTAAATCTTATGGAGATAAGGTCTATATCTTATAGCCTTAAGATAAGGGTGTGTTGAGATGGAAATCAACCTCATTTTTATTTCAGGTGCCGCTAAAGTTTGGCGTATAGGTCAAATTGCAGGATAAAAAGTCCATTACGTAAATAAAAATCATGAAAAACACCGAGGGGAGCGGCATCGCCAAGGGGGCGAGAAGCCCCCGACGAGGCAATAATTTCATTACTAATGATGTAAATTTCTTTCCAATGTCAAGGTGCTTGAACGCTCAAAATGCCTGTAAATACTGGCGTTTTGGAGGATTATATCCTGCAAATTGACCCATAGACCTAAAGTTTTGGCTTTTGGCAACGTTTATTTGTGTATGATTAGGTGTCAGAAGATTTTTTGTGGCTCATGATGGGCTTTTGCGTAGCACTGACATTTACTGCTTGCGGCGATGACGACGACGATGATGATGGCGTTAGATATACCAAAATACTTGAGCAGTCATTTAAGAAGATTAAATAAAGCGTCTTAAAACGTCATTAAAAGAAGGTTCTCACTCGGGAGCCTTCTTTTTTGTTTTTATAGTGAGCGAAAGTTTGGCACGCCTTTTGCATGTGTCGGAATGTGTTTTTCTTTTGACAATAGAAATTAAATAACCAATAACATTCAAATAACCATGCAGAAAGGTAATATTGGAGTAACAACCGAGAACATTTTCCCGGTTATCAAGAAATTCCTCTATAGTGATCACGAAATCTTTATTCGTGAGATTGTCAGTAATGCAGTAGATGCCTCACAGAAGCTGAAGACGCTTGCCGGAAAAGGTGATTTCCAGGGCGAGCTCGGCGATCTGAAAGTCTCCATCAGCATTGACAAGGAAGCTGGCACGATTACCGTCAGCGACCGTGGCATAGGCATGACAGCAGAGGAAATAGACAAGTATATCAATCAAATAGCTTTCTCGGGCGCAAACGATTTCCTGGATAAGTACAAGGAAGATGCTAACGCCATCATCGGTCACTTCGGTCTCGGCTTCTATAGCTCATTCATGGTGAGCGATCGTGTGGATATCATCACCAAGAGCTATCAGGATGCTCCGGCTGTGAAGTGGAGCTGCGACGGCTCACCTGAGTTCACATTGGAAGAGGTCGAGAAGGCCGAGCGTGGTACTGACATCGTGATGCACATCTCCGAGGATTGCAAGGAATTTCTGGAAAAGGACAAGCTGGAAGGCCTGCTGAAGAAGTATTGCCACTTCCTGCCCGTGCCCGTTGTCTTCGGCAAGAAGCAGGAATGGAAAGACGGCAAGATGGTTGATACCGACGAGGACAACCAAATCAATGACACCACGCCCCTGTGGACTCGCAAGCCTGCAGATTTGAAAGACGAGGACTATAAGGCATTCTATCGTAGTCTCTATCCGATGGCTGATGAGCCTTTGTTCTGGATTCATCTGAATGTGGATTATCCGTTTAATCTCACCGGCGTTCTGTACTTCCCCAAGATCAAGAACAACCTCGATCTCCAGCGCAACAAGATTCAGCTCTACTGCAACCAAGTCTTCGTGACTGATCAGGTAGAAGGCATTGTACCCGACTTCCTGACTCTGTTGCATGGCGTCATCGACTCTCCGGATATTCCTTTGAACGTCAGCCGCAGCTACCTGCAGAGCGATAGCAACGTGAAGAAAATCAGCGGTTATATCACAAAGAAAGTGGCAGACCGTCTCTCGTCTCTCTTCAAGAACGACCGCAAGGACTTTGAGGCCAAGTGGGACGACATCAAGATATTCATCAACTATGGAATGCTCACAGAGGATGATTTCTATGAGAAGGCTAAGACCTTCTTCCTGATGAAGGATACAGAAGGAAAGTTCTACACTCTCGAAGAGTATCAGACACTTATCAAGGACGCACAGACCAACAAGGACGGGCAACTCATCTATCTCTATGCAGCTGACCGCGAGGCTCAGTACACCTACATCGATGCAGCCAAACAGAAGGGTTACAATGTCCTGCTTCTTGACGGACAGTTGGATACACCCCTAGTGCAGATGCTGGAGCGCAAGCTGGAGAAGACCACCTTCACACGCGTTGACGCAGATGTCATCGACCGTCTCATCCAGAAGGAGGAGCAGAAGGGCGAGGCATTGGAGGCTGTGCGTGCTGCCAATCTGTCAGCGGTGTTCGAAACCCAGATGCCCAAGACTGACAAAACGACATTCCACGTTGAAGCCAGCGCGATGGGCGAAGATGCTATGCCCGTGGTGATCACGCAGAGCGAGTACATGCGCCGTATGAAAGACATGGCCCGCATCCAGCCGGGCATGGGCTTCTATGGAGAGATGCCGGATATGTATAACCTTGTGCTCAACACCGATAACCGCCTGATCAAGGAAGTTCTGGAGCAGAGCGAGAAAGCTACCGAGGAAGCGCTGAAGCCCATCGAGGCAGAGCTCCGCGGACTGAATGCCCGCAAGAGTGTGCTCCAGGCAGAGCAGGACAAGAAGAAGTACGACGAGATTACTGAAGAAGAGCGTAAGGACATGGAAAAATGCCGCGCTGATATTGATGCAGAAGAGCAGAAGAAGCGCGATGTCATTGCTGACTATGCCAAGGACAACGAGCGTGTTCACCAGCTCATAGACCTGGCACTCCTGCAAAACGGACTTCTCACGGGCGAGGCTCTGACACGCTTCGTGAAGCGTAGCGTAGATTTGCTATAAACAAAAATCCGTTAAAAAGTTTGCGGGATAAACAGGAAACACATACCTTTGCAGGCGAATGGAAAACAAACTTTCACCACAAATAACAGAAATCCTGAACTACGGAAAAGAGGAGGCTGCACGACTGCATTGTCAGAGCGTGGAGCCTGCTCACTTGTTGTTAGCGCTGCTACGTGAGACTGAATCAACAGGCACCGCTATTCTCCGTTCTATAGGCGTTGATTTGCAAAAGCTGAAGATGATGCTGGAGCAAAGGATGGTTAACACCGCCGATAACCGCGACCCGTTGTTAAGCGACGAGGCCAGCCGTATCATCAAATTGATGTTGTTGGAAGCTCGTGCCATGAAGGCTGAAGCAGCTGAGACAGAACATCTGTTGCTGGCTCTTCTGAGAGACGAGAATGATATTGCCTGCCAGGCACTGAATGCGAATAGCGTTGATTATCAGTCGGTCAAGGCAGCTATCACCCAGAAGCAGGATCCGCAGGCCGGCTTCGGATTCACGGATGAAGACGAGGATGATGAAGATGAGGACAATGACCTGCATAACACCGGGCGACCTGGGCAGGCTTCACAGACCTCCACACGCCGACAGAGCGGGAAGGGTGATGGGACACCAGCTCTTGACACCTTCGGCACCGACTTGACAAAGGCCGCAGCAGAAGGTGTTCTCGACCCTGTTGTCGGTCGTCACCGTGAGATTCAACGGGTTGCTCAAATCCTCTGCCGACGCAAAAAGAACAATCCGATTCTCATCGGCTTGCCGGGTGTCGGCAAAAGCGCCATTGTGGAAGGGCTCGCATTACGCATCGTACAGCACAACGTTCCACGGCTTCTTTTCGACAAACGTGTCATTGTGCTTGACATGGCGGCCGTTGTAGCAGGAACCAAGTACCGTGGTCAGTTCGAGGAACGTCTGAAAGCCATTATCAATGAGCTTCAGGCACACAAGGAAATCATCTTGTTTATCGATGAGATTCACACGATTATCGGTGCCGGCTCTGCAGCAGGCACCATGGACGCAGCCAATATGCTGAAACCGGCCTTGGCACGTGGCGAAGTGCAATGTATCGGTGCGACAACGATTGACGAATACAAAAAGAGCATTGAGAAGGACGGAGCGCTCGAGCGTCGGTTCCAGAAAGTGATGGTAGAACCCACAACCATTGAGGAAACGATTCAGATTCTCGAGAATATCAAGGACCGCTATGAGGACCATCACAATGTGCGTTTCTCTCAGGAAGCCCTGCGTGCTTGTGTCACACTCACAGACCGCTACATGACAGACCGCTGTCTCCCGGACAAGGCCATAGACGCGATGGATGAAGCTGGATCACGCGCTCATCTGGTGAATATTCCCGTTAGCGAGGATATCACGCGCAAAGAGGAGTTGTGCCAGCATCTGAAAGAGCTCAAGGACCAGGCTGTCAGCAAACAGAACTTCGAGTTGGCGGCAGAGTACCGCGACCAGCTGGCTAATGAGGAAGAACGTCTGGCACAGATGAAGAAGGATTGGGATCTTCAGCTCAAAGACGTCCGTGAGGAAATCTCAGAACAGGATATTGCTGATATCGTGTCGATGATGACAGGAATCCCCGTGCAGAGAGTAGGAGAGAGCGAGAATGAGCGACTGCGTCATCTCGGTCCTAATCTCAAGGACGCTGTCATCGGTCAGGACGATGCCGTGGAGAAACTGGTTCGTGCTATCCAACGTTCACGTGTCGGGTTGAAAGATCCGAACAAGCCAATTGGAACCTTTATGTTTCTCGGTCCTACGGGAGTCGGTAAGACTTATCTGACCAAACGTCTGGCCGTTGAGCTCTTTGGCAGTGAGGATGCTCTCATACGAGTGGACATGAGCGAATACATGGAGAAGCACACTGTAAGCCGAATGGTTGGCGCCCCTCCGGGATATGTCGGCTACGAGGAGGGCGGACAGCTCACCGAACGCGTTCGACGCAAGCCTTATAGCATTGTCTTGCTTGACGAGATAGAGAAGGCACATTCCGATATCTTTAACGTGCTCCTGCAGGTGATGGACGAAGGCCGTCTCACCGACGGTAACGGAACCACCGTTGATTTCCGCAATACGGTTATTATCATGACTTCCAACAGCGGCACTCGTCAACTCAAGGAGTTCGGGCAGGGCATCGGTTTCACCCGTGGCGGCGATGTCAACAATCGTGAGTATGCGCGCAGCATCATCCAGAAGACGCTCCAAAAGCAGTTCGCACCCGAGTTCCTGAATCGTTTAGATGATATCATCTTTTTCGATCAGCTCTCGAAAGAAAGCCTTCAGAAGATTGTAGATATCGAGTTGAAGCCGCTGCATAAGCGTATTCAGACGATGGGCTACGATTTCAAACTCACGGAGTCGGCTCGTGCATGGCTGGCCACAAAAGGCTACGATGTACAGTTCGGAGCACGCCCGCTAAAGCGCCTGATCCAAAGCAGCGTCGAGGATGCATTTTGCCAAATGATTCTCGACGGCAAGGTCACCGCCGGACAAACAGTCCTCATCGATGCCGAAGAGGGCGCTCAGGAACTCAAACTGAGCATCGCATAGTACACGTTCATAGTCATCCGCTTACATTCTAACCACATCTTATGAAGCCTCTCTTTTCAAAAGGAGAGGCTTTTTTGTCCTATTTTGTTGATTAATTTATAATTTGTTTGGTCAAGTGGACCAGATGGTGTACTTTTGCGGTATGAAAAACCGAGTGATATTCTTTTTTGGCATTTGTCTGTTCATGATGATGACATCGTTTGCTTCAGCAACAGACAAAGTTATCGTGCCCTCTGACACGGTGTATGTGGCAGTCTCTCCTGAACGCCTCGATGTTTATCCGCCTCAATATATCAAGGACTTGAAGCAGACCTCGAAACGCTTGACAATTACTACTACAGATGATGAAGAACATGTTTATCGTCTAAGCTTAATCGACTCAGTCTCAAATCAATTCGACAAATCGTTAATGCCAAACATTACACTGTTGAAGTTCAATAACAAGTACAATGATCAAGTGTTCACCGACGTTGAAGCAACAATCATCGGTGACAGCCTGATCACGGTTTCTGTACCTGCTATAGGAAAGTGGCTGACTCCATCATTTAGGGTAACCAACGAAGAAACAGACTGTGTCTATGATCAGGAAGGCTTGCTGCAATACAGCTTGACAACCAAGCATCCGGCATGCTCCCGTCGTCGCTTTGATGAGTCTGTCTATTACACAGCAACCCGTTCCGGCTGGCAGATTATCGGTGCCAAGCCTTCGGAGAAACCGGATGATGACAATCCCCAACCGGAAGAGCCTTCTGGTGATGAAGGAATCGTAACAAAAGTGGCGCTGACGGCTGATATGTTCTCTACCAATGCTCCAACCAACTATCCTGAGACGGAAGATCTGGACAAATTGCTGGATGGAGACCTGAATACCATCTTCCATAGCACATGGGGTACAGGAGCATACGAGAAACTTCCGCTTGACGAAACACCTTATCTGGATATCCATCTTCCTGAGGCCCTGCATCATCTGCAGTTCAGCTATACGAATCGCAACACGAATGGACGTCATCCGCTGGCAATCCGTCTTCATGCCAGCAATGATGGCTCAACATGGAAGGTTATCCGTGATTTCACTGTTGAGAATGACAATCTTCCTACCAATCCTTTGGGCGTATATCGTTCGCCGTCTATTGATTTAGGAGACGACTACACCTATCTTCGTGTCGAGCAGACTCTCTCTGCTTACAAAAACTATTTGGCTTGGGCTGAATTCTCTCTTTATAAAGTCACATATCAGGAATCTGTCGAACCGGAGACCACTCCCGATGAACCTGAAGAAGAGCAGGAGCCACAGGAACTGCAATGGACTCCTTTTGGCCGGCGCTATCGCTTAAGCGTTAGCTGGCCTACAGACCTTGCCACCGCTACGCCTACCATTCACATTGATACCGATGGCGGGGTGAATGTTACCAGCAAGGACTATTACCTGGACGCGTACATCAACATCGATGGAGCTGGCGTATTTCCGAACATGGACGATACATATGTTCAGATTAAAGGACGTGGTAACACGAGTTGGACAACGCCTTCATATTATAATAACCCCAAGAATCCATATCGACTGAAATTCCTTATCAGCCAGAAGCCATTCGGTATGACTAAGGGCAAGAGTTGGGTGCTGCAAGCCAACAGCCAGACAGGCTCCATGATGGCAAACGCCATCGCCATGAAAGCCGGTCATCTGTTGGGGGCTGTAGCCTCCAATCATGTGGTTCCTGTCAATCTCTATCTGAACAATGAAAACCGTGGCAGCTATATCTTCAATGAGAAAGTTGGTTTCTCCAATAACAGCGTCGATTTGGTAAGCGAAGACCGGGCATTCTTCTTGGAACTTGATACCTACTCTGAGAGCGGGCAGTTCCGCACGACCTATTATTATATGCCCGTTAACATCAAGGAACCGGACTTCGAAGATGAGGATGTTTACACCGAGCTCACGGCTCAGGCCATCAAGGATGATGTGAATGCTTTCATGAAGGCTGTTTACAACGAAGAAAACATTTCATCATGGGTTGATGTGGATTATCTGGCTTCCTTCCTGTCTGTGAACGAGCTGGTCGGCAACTACGAGCTGATGCACCCCAAGAGCACCTTCCTCTATAAGGAAGACCTCTTTGGTGACAGCAAGTATATCTTCGGCCCCGTGTGGGATATGGATTGGGCTTTCGGCTACGAAACCAATCACAACTACTATACGACAGGAGCAACGGACGATTTCTACAGCAACCCGCGTCACACATTCTCCGGCGGATCAGATGCCCGCGAAGCAGATAAATTCTGGAAACATCTCAGATATAGCGACGAAGCTGTGGACCGTGCGTACTACAAGTTGTGGACACGCTTCATGACCCAGAACGGCATTGAAGAGTTGATAGATTTCTGTGATGAATACTACAACTACGCCAATTCTTCGTTCCAGAACAATGCATATATTTGGGGCGATGGCTATAACTATTCCAGCAACAAGGAGTCTGCCAAGAAATGGCTTCGCCAGCGTGCAGAGTATATCTTCAGCAAGCTGACGCCCTATGACCTGACAGGTGAATTGGACAACCCCATCCCATGGAAGCCTTCCGTAGCTGGAATCGACAACAACGATCCCGAAGATCCTGACGCGATAGACGCTGTGGCAACGGAGCCACAGAAGCCCACCATGTTTACAGTCTATGACTTGCGCGGCGTCTTGTTGAAACGCAACGCCACGTTCAACACCTGGCGTCGTGGCCTTGCGCCTGGTATTTACATCGTCAATGGCAAGAAAGTCCTTGTGGATTAAGCCTTGACAGTCACCAAAAGGAAACTCCCAACTCGGCATGGTCTGAGTTGGGAGTTCTCTTTTAGCTATCTTTGAGCGAATATCTTAGCGAATAAATAGGATTTCACGATATTTGGGGAGCGGCCAAAGCTCGTCATCAATGATGAGTTCCAGCTTGTCCACATGATAGCGAACCTCTTCCATGATGGGTGCCACGGTGTCGTGGTAGGCGATGGCCTTCTCGCGCTCACTCTCTATTCGATTCGCGACACGGCGTGCATCAATAAGACGTTGCACATGTGTGGTGATGTAGCTTGTGTGCTCGGAAATCTGCTTGATGAGCGAGAGATTGTCTTGCGACAGATGCTGTGCCGTATCAGCGTCAAAGATTTCCTTTAGCTTATGCACATTGTCGATAAGCTGGCTTTGATAGCGCGTGGCTACGGGAATAATGTGGTTCAGGCAAAGGTCACCAAATATGCGGGCTTCAATCTGAATCTTCTTGGTATAGGTGTCCCACTTTATCTCATTACGTGCTTCCAATTCTGCACGATTGAAGACTCCCGTCTTGGCAAACATCTCAATGCTGTTCTTATCCAGATAGCGATCGATGACGAGAGGGCAGGAGGCTTCTACATCCAGACCGCGACGGGCAGCCTCGCGTTTCCATTCCTCGCTGTAGCCGTTGCCGTCGAAATGAATCGGTTTGCAGGCTTTGATATCCTCGCGCACAACCATCAGGACAGCCTTCAACAGTTCTGTGCCATCAGCGACACGGGCATCCACGCGGGCTTTGAAGTCGATGAGCGCTTCGGCTACGGCTGCATTCAATGCTATCATAGCACTGGCGCAGTTGGCTTCTGCCCCTACGGCACGGAACTCAAAACGGTTACCCGTGAACGCAAAGGGTGAGGTGCGGTTGCGGTCTGTGTTGTCGATGAGGATCTCGGGAATCTGAGGAACACCGAGATTGAATTCCTGCTTTGAGGCGAAAGGAATCTGATCATCCGTGGCTTGCTCCATGTGCTCCAAGACATCTGTCAGTTGTCTGCCCAAGAAGCTGGAGATGATAGCCGGCGGAGCCTCGTTTCCGCCAAGTCGGTGGGCATTAGTGGCACTGACGATGCTCGCCTTGAGTAGACCGTTGTGCTTCCAGACTGCCATCAGAGTCTCCACAATGAATGTGATGAAACGAAGGTTGTCCAATTGTGTCTTGCCCGGTGCATGTAAGAGAATGCCGGTGTTGGTTGTGAGGCTCCAGTTGTTATGCTTGCCGCTTCCGTTGATGCCTGCAAAGGGCTTCTCGTGAAGCAGGCAACGGAAGCCGTGCTTGCGGGCTACACGTTTCATGAGCAACATGAGCAACATATTATGGTCCACGGCAAGATTCGTTTCTTCGAAGATGGGCGCCAACTCAAACTGGTTGGGCGCAGCCTCGTTGTGGCGTGTCTTGCAAGGGATGCCTAGTTCCAAAGCCTGTATCTCAAGGTCCTTCATGAAAGCCACAACACGCTCGGGAATGCTTCCGAAATAGTGGTCATCCATCTGTTGATTCTTGGCAGACTGATGTCCCAAGAGTGTACGGCCCGTCATAAGCAGGTCGGGGCGCGCGGCGTAGAGTCCCTCATCAACGAGGAAATACTCTTGCTCCCAGCCGAGATTGGTGATGACCTTCTTCACGTTGGGATAGAAGTAGCGTGCAACATCCGTAGCAGCCTTGTCCACGGCATGGAGAGCCTTTTTCAAAGGAGCCTTGTAGTCCAATGCTTCGCCAGTGTAGGCTATGAACACGGTGGGAATCATCAGCGTGTCGCCCATCACAAAGACAGGCGATGCCGGATCCCATGCCGAGTAACCACGTGCCTCGAAGGTTGAACGAATGCCACCGCTTGGGAACGAACTTGCATCCGGTTCCTGCTGCACGAGCTGCTTGCCTGTGAACTCTTCGACCATTCCCCCCTGTCCATCGTGCTCCACAAAACCATCGTGTTTCTCTGCGGTGCCTTCGGTGAGCGGCTGGAACCAGTGGGTGATGTGTGTTGCGCCCAATTCCATGGCCCATCGTTTCATGCCTGCAGCAACGGCATCAGCCGTCTTCAAGTCGAGGGTAGCACCATTGTCCATCACATCGATCATCTTCTGATAGATATCGGATGGCAGATAGTGCTTCATCTTCTGACGAGTGAACACGTACTTAGCGAAGAACTCCGATGGCCTTTCTGTGGGGGAGGACACCTCAACCGGGTGCTTCTTAAAGGCCTCGCCTACAACTTGGAATCTTAAAGTAGCTGACATATCTCTAAACTGGATTGAATCTTATTATGAATGAATATGATGGAACCGCGGGTGCAATCATCCGTTCATCGGATATTGCGTTCATTGAGTGCTCGCTGATAGCGCCGCGCGTTCTGCTTGTGCTCTGCGAAGGTGACAGCGAAGTTATGGGAGCCGCTGAAATCTTCTTTTGCGCACATAAACAAGTAGTTGTGTAATTCCGGATGAAGTACAGCATCAATGCCTGCCACAGATGCGATGCGGATGGGTCCCGGGGGCAGCCCTTTATAAATATAGGTATTGTATGGATGGTCTATCCTGAGGTGCTCATTGCGGATGCGGCGGAGAGCTTCATCTCCCGCAGCGAACTTCACGGTGGGGTCAGCCTGCAGATGGATGCCTTTGCGGATACGATTCAGATAAAGCCCTGCCACACGAGGCTTCTCGGCATTGTTAGCGGTTTCTTCATCGACGATGCTCGCCAGCGTCACCACCTCTTCGCGGGTCATGCCTAGCGCCTGTGCAGCCTGGCTGCGCCCATTCTGCTCCCAGAAGCGGGCATTTTCGCGCTGCATACGCTGCATGAAAGTATCGAGCGACGTATCCCAGTACACTTCATAGGTGTTGGGAATGAAAAGGGCGGGTAGGGTAGCGACGGTGTAGCCGTATTGGGCAATATATGCGCTGTCGCTGAGATTACAGACAATCTCTGCTGAATCAAGCATGAGCTTATGCGACAGCGAACCAGCCAATCGCTTCAGCGATCTCACGGAGGGAACAGTCAGCATGACAGGCGTCTGCTGACCGCTTTTAAGATGTATGTAGGTGATGAGAAACGACTGTCCAGGTTTTACGGCATAGCGTCCGGTACGGAGCACGTATGGGCGTAGCGCATTGAGCACTTTCCAATATAAATGCGTGTTGCCACAACCGAGAGCTATCAGCTGTTCCTGCACACTCGCGGGCGTGTCGTCGGGACGAACATAAACGTATGCAGTTCCCTCTCCATCGTACACCGAGCCCGACAATCCGCGCCATAAGCCATAGCCCAAAGTCAAACCCACAACCGTCAAACCGATTGTGAACCAGAGGATATATCGCAACGTAGTCTTCATCGTGCCGTTGTCTGTAAAAAGAGAAACGCAGACACTCAATGGGAAGCATCTGCGAGTCTGTTCATCCTGGAGCCGACACGGGGACTCGAACCCCGGACCCACGCATTACGAATGCGTTGCTCTACCAACTGAGCCATGTCGGCAAGTCTTTCTTCAAAAACCGAGCGCAAAGGTAGTGCTTTTTCTCGAACTGACCAACAAACAAGCTCTTTTTTTCCTTTTCATATCCATTTTTCCACATTTTAGTGTTCCAACATTCATTTTTCCTGACATGCTTGCTATCTTTGCAAGATTGATTGCAGAAATAGATTCATTACATACTCATCCATACATGAAACATCTTTCTCTCTTATGCTTCCTGATGGCACTTGCCACTCAGATGCAAGCGCAGCAATGGTCTTTTGATTTCACCTCAGCAAAAAAAAGCAAGACCTCTCAGGCTATGTCTGTAAACCCCACCAACCGTTATACGTCCGCAACAGGCTATGGCTTCGATTTCATAGCCTCTCCCGAGCGGCTGGACAGTCAGACACCTTTCTATTTCAGCGTGCGTGTGCCCGACGGGAACTACCGCGTCACAGCCACTCTGGGCTCTAAGAAAAAGACGGCAGTAACTACCGTGCGCGCTGAGAGTCGTCGCCTGTTCGTGGAGAATCTCGCTACCCGCAAGGGAGAGTTTCGCGAGGTGTCATTCGTTGTCCACAAACACTCGCCCCAGATTGACGAAAAGCGTGCCATGCGGCTGAAGCCTCGCGAGCTGACGAAACTAAACTTCGATGACCGTCTGACCATAGAGATCAACGGTGATGCTCCTGCGCTGGCTTCCCTGCGCATAGAACGCGACGATAACGTTCCCACGGTTTTTCTGTGCGGCAACAGCACCGTCGTTGACCAAGACAGCGAGCCATGGGCCTCATGGGGACAGATGATCACGCGTTGGTTCGGCCCCGAGGTGGCCATTGCCAATTTCGCTGAGAGCGGTGAGACGGCCAGCACGTTCATAGCTGCCAACCGTCTGGCTAAGGCGCTGTCGATGATGAAAGCCGGCGACTATCTCATCGCAGAATTTGGACATAACGACCAGAAACAGCGCGGCCCTGGCATGGGGGCCTACTACAATTTCGCCACAGCCTTGAAGACCTTTATCGATGAAACACGCGTTCGCGGTGCCACGCCCATCTTTGTCACGCCTACACAACGCCGCTCGTTCAGGGACGGCCACATACAGGAGACTCACGCCGACTATCCTGAAGCGATGGCGTGGGTGGCATCACGCGAGAACGTTCCTCTCATAGACCTTCACAGCATGACCCGCACGTTCTACGAAGCTCTTGGGGAGAAAGAGAGTGTCCACGCCTTTGTACATTATCCTGCTGGCAGCTTTCCGGGGCAGAAGACCGACTTCAAGGACAACACCCATTTCAATCCTTATGGAGCATACGAGCTCGCGAAATGCGTCATCGAAGGTATGCGCCAGATCAATCTGCCCATCCTTAGCGCCCTTCGCCCAGACTACCTGCAACTCTATCCTGCCACAGCTCCTTTTGACCCTGCACATCCCGATGCCTTCTCCCAGTTCCATTGGAACGACTCTCCTTTCTTTGAAGCAGAGAAGCCCGACGGGAATTAACTCCATAAGATGCAGTCCTTATGACAAGAAGGTGCAGTCCTTATGGCAAGAAGATGCAGACCTTATGGCAAGAAGATGCAGATCTTATGGATTTAAGGTCTGCATCTTCTAATAAGGGTCTTGGATTAAATATGTGCTATGAATTCAGCCAGTCGTCAATGAGGCGACGGGCGATGGAGGCTTTGTCCGGGATTGGAGGCAGATTGTGGCGCGTGAACCAGCCTCCGTCGGCGAGTTCCTCCTTCTGCAGGCTGATTTCACCGCTGACATAATCGGCTGTGAAACCCACCATCATGCCAAAGGGGTAGGGCCATGGCTGCGAATCGAAATAGCGGATATTGTTGATTTGCAGTCCTGTTTCCTCACGTACCTCGCGTCGCACGGCTTCTTCCAGGCTCTCACCTGTTTCCACAAAGCCGGCCACGAGACCGTAGTGATTTGTACGGAAATTATGGGCTCGGACAAGGAGTATGGAGGATTCTGTTCCCTCTTGGAGGGCTGCGGACGAGGGCTTCTTAAGGATTCTCACAATGATGGCAGTGGAAACAGATGGCCACCATTCCTTACCGCATTCAGGGCATTTCTTGCTGATGTCGGTCATCCATTTGGTGGGCGAACCGCAAACGCCGCAGTACTTGGTGTTGGCGTCCCAGTAGAGGAGTTCTGCTGCTTTGCCGGCAAACTGATACTCCTCGCTATTGAGCAGGAAAAAGGTCTTACGCAATCCAACCATCTGCAACCCATCGATGTCTGTGACGGGCTTGGACAGTCGCACAATATGTAGGTCGCAGATGGAGAGTTTTGTTTTTAACGTCGTCACATGGTTCCACGGTTGTATGGCAACGGGCGGCTCGTCACCCACAGGAAGAGAAAAGGCGCCGTCAGCGCCCTCTCTCCTTAATAGTATGTCGCCTGCACAAAAACAGGCCCAAAGAACTTTCATTGGTAATCGTATCCACTCCCTCCCTAAGGGAGGGTGAGGGGTAGGTCTTTAGATTCCTAAATCAGCACATACGGCCTTGACCTTTGCCATGCCATCCTCACACGCTGAGGGATAGCACTTGGGGCATTGCATCTCGGCAGGTGCTTCTATGTAGAACTTGATTTTCGGTTCGGTGCCGGAGGGACGAACGCTGACCTTTGTGCCATCCTCGGTGAACCACTGGAGCACGTTGGAGGTGGCGGGCATCTCGAGCTTTGTCACGTTGCCAACAGCATCGGTGGCGGTGAGCGCCTGATAGTCCTTCGTGCAGATGACCTTGCTGCCGCCAAGCGTCTTTGGAGCCTTAGCACCACGGAAGTCAACCATCATCTGCTTGATTTCGTCGGCGCCAGTCTTACCCGGACGGACAACGTTCACGGTGTGGTTGAGCGTGAAGCCATACTCCAGATAAATATCCATCAGGAGGTCATATAGCGTCTTGCCATTGTCCTTGGCCCAAGCAGCAATCTCACAGATGAGACAGATGCTGGCTGGTGAATCCTTATCGCGGACCTTGTCGAAGGGCAGGAAGCCGAAGCTCTCCTCGCCGCCGCCGATATATTTTTTGATGCCTTCGTTCTCGCGGATGAGCGCAGCAATCCATTTGAAGCCGGTGTAGCAGTCCATCATCTCCACACCGTTCTTGTCGGCGATGCGCTTGATGAGCTCGGTGGTCACGATGGTTTTCACGAGGAATTCGTTGCCCTTGAGCTGGCCGAGTTTTTTCTTGTTGGCTATGATGTACCACGCGAACATCATACAGGTCTGGTTGCCGTTGAGGATTTCCCATTCGCCTTTCGGATTGCGGCAGACGATCGCGAGGCGGTCGGCATCTGGGTCGCTTGCGATGACGAGGTCGGCGTTGAGCTTTGTGCCAAGCTTCATGCCGAGAGTCATGGCTTCAGAGTTCTCGGGATTGGGAGAGACCACGGTGGGGAAGTTGCCGTCAATGACCATCTGCTCGGGCACCACGTGGATGTTCTGGAAGCCCCATGAACGCAGCGCTTCGGGAATGATGACGCGCCCGGTTCCGTGCAGCGGCGTATAGACGATGTTCAGGTCCTTCTGTCGGTTGATGACTTCCTGATCTACCATTGCTTCCTTGACAGCCTGCAGATAGTCCCAGTCCATCTCACCACCGATAATCTGAATCAGGTCGGGGTTTCCCTGCCACTTCACATCGTCAACGCTGACTTTGTTCACCTCGTCGATGATGCCGGTATCATGCGGGCTGAGCACCTGTGCGCCATCCTCCCAATAAGCCTTGTAGCCATTGTATTCCTTCGGGTTGTGGCTGGCTGTGACATTCACGCCTGCCTGTGCACCGAGCTGACGGATAGCGAAACTGATTTCAGGGGTGGGACGGAGGCTTTCGAAGAGATAAACCTTGATACCGTTGGCACTGAAGATGTTGGCTACGGTTTCTGCAAATTCGCGTCCGTGGTTGCGGCAATCGTGCCCCACGACAACAGCGGTGTCTTTCTTACCGGCAAAAGCTTTGTTGATATAGTTGGCAAAGCCCTGTGTGGCAGCACCTACGATGTAGCGATTCATGCGATTCGTGCCGGCGCCCATGATGCCGCGTAAGCCACCTGTGCCAAATTCGAGGCTCTGGTAGAAAGCATCCACGAGAGCGGTCTTGTCCGCTGCGTCGAGCAGTGCTTTCACCTCAGCTTTTGTCTGTTCGTCGTAAACGGGAGAGGAAAGCCACTCCTGGGCTTTTGCCTCACAGGATTTGATAAGTTCGTTGTCCATATTAAGTCCTATTTTAAGTTTGGTTAATTGCTAATCCGTTGGCAAAGATAACGGAAGTTCATCAAACGCACAAATAAATACTTAAGTATTTATGTGATGTCTTCATTATTTAAGGTTCATTTGTAAAATCGGTGCGCGGACGGACACGCGAAGGGTGCTTTCTCTGCGACGGTGCCTGGCGCCCAGAGGAGTGTGGGCTTGCAACTCCACGATAAGCAGCCCATCGCCGTCGAATCTGCCTGACATAATCTACAGTCTCCTGACCGCGCAGGTAGCCGAAACGCACGACAGGCTGGCGGTAGGTCTGCGGTTCGGAGAGTAACAGGACATAAGGTTCGACGTTAGCCCAGCGCGTAGGCTGATGCCCGTCATGCTTTGCCAAAGCCATGGCGTCGCGAACGTGTCCGGCACCGCCATTGTATGCTGCGAGGATGAAAAACAAACGCTCCTGACTGTTCGGAATGTCGGAGAACGTGTTGCTCAACTGACTGAGATATCGCACCGCTGCCTCGATGTTCGTGGAGGGGTCGTTGAGGTCTGCCCTGTTGAAGCCCATTCGCTCGGCTGTGGATGGCATGAGTTGCATGAGCCCTTGAGCACCTGCCCATGAGGAGGCTTGAGGGTCGAATGCTGATTCCTGGTAACACTGTGCCGCAAGCAGTCGCCAGTCCCAGCCGATGGCTTGTGCATGACGCATGAAGAGGTCATCATATCTGCTGATGGTGCCCTTGCTACGCGACAGCATGGAGGGTTGGGCATGGCGCTGAACGCGCCTGCGTGTGAAGGAGCGGGTGCTCTCAGCCTCGGCATATTTTTTGCGCATATCTGGCTTCCACCAGTTGTTGACGGCTTGAGCCAGTTCTTCTGCATTGCTGCGGACTACCCAGCGACTGCTCAGAAGTTGGGCACCGTTGGCGGCATAGCGGAGTAGGGCGGTGTCGTTGAGTTCAAGGGCTATCATATCTGCTTCGCCATTCAGCAACTGACGGAAGAGGGCTGCCGTGTCGCTCGCCATTTCCATTCTCAGACGGGCTCCGATGCTTGTGGCAAAAGCTTCACACATGGCGAATTGCAGACCGAACCCTTGCCCGCGGTATTCGTAATACGTGTCTGGACCAGACAGCGTCACCGCTATCAGCTCGCCAGTAGCCTGCATATCCGTCAGGTCGTAGTCTTCGGGCAATAACTGATTCTCGTCAGAACCGAACATGACGGATGAAGGAGCCCTGTTCTCTTTCTTGCAAGCCGTGAGGAAGCAGAGAGTGAACAGGGCAATGAGAATTGGTATTTGTTTTAGCCGGCACACAAAAGGGTAGGGGGTCAGGGCTTCAGGCGTTGGGTGATGTAAGCCCGCATGATGTCGATGGCTTTCTTGTTGTTGCCACCCTGAGGAATAATCAAATCGGCATAGCGTTTTGTGGGCTCAATGAACTCCAAATGCATTGGTTTCAGCACATCGGTGTAGCGGTCCATCACCATCTGCGCCGTGCGTCCACGCTCTGCTATATCACGCTCAATGACGCGGACGAGACGGTCGTCTGGGTCTGCATCAACGAATATCTTCAGGTCCATCAGGTCACGCAACTCTTTGCGGCAGAGCGCCATGATGCCCTCGATGATGATGACGTCGCAGGGTTCTATGTGGATGGTCTCGGGCAGTCGGTTGCTCTCAATATAGGAGTAAGTGGGCTGTTCGATGGAGTGCCCTTCGCGCAGCTCGTTGATCTGGTGAATCAACAGTTTCCAGTCGAAGGCATTGGGGTGGTCGAAGTTGATTTTGCGACGCTCCTCCATGGGAATACCCGTATTGTCATTGTAGTATGAGTCCTGAGGGATGACTGCCACCTTAGTCTTAGGTAGCGTCTCAACGATTTTACGGACAACGGTCGTCTTTCCAGAGCCCGTTCCGCCAGCGATACCGATGATATACATTGAGGGTTAAGAGTTTAGAGTTTAGAGTTGAAAGTTAAAAATTATGGGATGACAACTTTCTTGCCACCAATCATGTAGATGCCGCGCGGCAGACGCAGATCGTTCAGCGAGCGGGTGCCAGCGGGGATGGTCTTGATCAGGCGACCGTCGATGCTATAGACCGATGTAGATGCTGCTGCATCGGGCTCATTCTCAGCGGTCGTAGAGTGAATGCCCGTTGGCAGGGCTGCAGTCTCATAGGCTTCCAGTTCATCCTCGGAGATGATGATATAGCGTTGCGTGGTACCTCCGGCATCGCTGAAGTTGAAATTGGTGATGCTGGCCGTGCCATAATTCGTGCTCTTGTTGAGAGTACTCAATGTCATGGCCTTGTCGCCGCTGTTGTTCCATGTAAACCAGAAACTGGGAGCCGTGAATGTCGTGGAGCCCTCATTGATGACCAGATCCTTGCGGCCTGGCATCAGTTGGAAACTCTGATTGTAAGTCGGAGATGATGTTGAAACCAACGTCATCGCAGTCGTGTGCGTAAGATATTTGCCTGAGCCGACGTTCTTGAAGCGATAGAGGCCGCTCTTGGCATCGTACTCGATATACCAAGCATCGTTGTCTTCGAGATCGTTGCGGTAAGCGACCTTCCATGCAACAGCCGTACTCGTAAGCTGATAAAGGAATCCGTCGTAGAGTCCACGTGTGGGATCCTCACATTTGATATAATATTTCTTAGAGTCGTCGAAGTTGAAAGTGTAGCCTGGAACGCCGTTTGAGTAGCCGGTAGTGGGGCAGAGGCCATCAACATAGAGGCCATAGAGAATGGCACAACCTCCAATGTACTGTTCAGGCAAATGTTTGTCCTTTTCAGCGCCGTTCACGAGCCAGTCGAACGTTGCGTTGGCGCCCCATCCATGAGTGCCGTCACCTGTAAAGAATACATCTGCGCCATAATTGTTCTCGAGGAAATGGAGAGTTTTGTTTGCCCAGCTGCCGAGCCATTTGCCAGACTTGCCCTGGTTTTCGCGAGTGTCTGTACAGTTGTTCCAGCGCCAATGTGTGCCAACACCCACGCCGTGGCCCGTCTCGTGGATGACGGTGCCGATAGCTTGGTTGCCCGGATTCGGTCCGATGCGCATCCAACCGCCATAAGAGCAGTCAGCCGTCGGGGTCTGAGCACCATAGTTTCCCGTCAAATGGAAACCCTGAATAGCCGTCCACTCGTTCAGATAATCCATCGTTTGCTGAATGGCGGTGCGGCAACGCTCGTTGGCAGCCTCGTCAGGAGCGCCGTTGTTCCATGTCCCAACACAAGAGCCTTGAGGCAAGGTCACAATTTTCATCACTTCACCATATCCAACACGATATTTGGTTGTCATGGCATAAGCACGAACATAATAAACAGATGCCGGTTCCATATTTTTAATATGGTACAAATTGCCATGCAGGTCGTAGAAATCTGTGGAGCGGTTATCTGTTACATCGGGCTCTCTGTCCTTGCTCCAGCAAATGCCATGCTCCTTAATCGTGGTGCCGTTGGCCGAATAGGAAGCACGTATGAGGGCTCCGTGTGCTGCAGGAATGAAGAACGATGTCACAGTAGTGACTTTAGGCGTGTCGCCAGAGCCGTTGTCAATGCGGTATTGAAGCATTGCAGACTCGATAGCAGCTGTGGCGGCAATCATCTCTTCGGGTGTCGCATCAGCACGGTCGCGCGTTGCTTCTGCCTCTTCAATGGCTGCGAGGAAAGCTTCATTGCCTTCCTTCTCATCATCCTGTAGGTTCTTAGCTTGGGTAATCTTTGTCCTGAGATTCCTCTTGGCATTATAACTCTCATTGGCAGCGTCGAAGGCTGCTGTCAAACGGGTGTTCATCTCCGTGGGGCTTCCTTCTTTCTCAAAAGCCAGCAGCAATAAGGCCTCATCGTAAAGGGCCTGCAAATCCTCATTGTACTTTGCCGCCATATCTCTGGTTAACAATGTCTTAGACTTGTTACACGTAATTTTCAAGGCATAGAGTTCATCCGCATTCTCGCTTGCAGCTTTGTGCTTGGCAGCCAAGTCGAAGGCAGTCGTCTTAAGTATCTCTGCATCAGTCTCTTCTGTGTATGTTCCGACAAGATTTATAGCATCCTGCAAAGCTGTTTTCAAATCGGGACGTATGTCGGCACGTACTGCTTTTTCAGCGTTTGTAATCGTTGCCTGAGCCAATGTGGCAGCAGCTTGGAGGCTTGCTAATTCAGTATTTAGATAATAAAGTTTGAAGTTATCTACGCAAATCCAGTTTCCGCTGGCATTTGCGGCCTTGAATCCGATAGAGATGGATGATGATGTCGTTGGCATCGTGAATTCTACACTATAGGTATTCGAAGAAGTGACCGACGTTGTTTTGGTTCCTGCAAAAATGACGGCGCCGGTTTGTGCTGCGCTCAAGTCGTTTTGATCAACGTTCTGAGCGGTGGCAGTAAGCCGGTAATTTCCTGCTGGCAAAAAGTTCACCACCTGTGTTGCCGAACCGTTTCCGACAGCTTTTCCTTTATCGACCCATTTCTCAAGATACACGTTTCCAGTCTTGGCAAACTGTGTATTCGTCTGAGTGACCATCTGTACGAGTGTCCAATTAGTCGTTCCGTTCTCAAAACTGGGATTCAGGAGAAATTTGTTTGTTACGAGTTCGTCAGCAGCAACAGTCGTACAACAAAGAAGCAATACAAGCCAAGTATAGAAGTGTTTCATTATCAAGAAGTTTATTTAGTCAGTAAAATGTCCTATGTTTTGGGTAAAGTGATTATTTATCGTTGTATAGTGCGTTATTTTCGTGGCAAATATAAGCGATTTCGTTGAGGTAGGCAATTATTCTCCTTATTTTATTGTAAATATTCCGCTATTAAACATAACACCTGTTAGAATGAATTAAGACGGAAAGTCCTTATGTGATGAAGGATCAGCAGATAGAAATTCCTTAGAAGTTAGACCATGAGAAACCTGTCAAGGTTATAGAATGGTAAACTTGGCAAAGCGAAGCAGCAATTGTTTTGT